>JAJFME010000040.1 GCA_021772375.1 Chlamydiota bacterium
TATGAACCTATCTCACTAAAATCGCCATCCAGTAAAAAATAAGGGCCAGCGTAACGATTGCGTCCCAATTTTCGAATAATCTTTCCCATCTACAGATCAATCTTCTCGCCTTTCTCTTAATCCATACTATTGACCTTTCTACTTTCCATCTCTCAGATTTCAAGTTAAATTCTTGGCAATATTTCTTGTGAAGAGCATTTCTTTTCCCTCGATAAGGAATCATTGGAAATATCCCCATATTCAATATTTCTCCCCTTAGCCAGGCTGCATCATACCCCCGATCTGCTTCTAAAATAATCATGGGCTGTGCTAGTGTTACCTGACACTTTAAATGGTTTAGTGTTGATCTGGCGATGAGAGGAAGGACCATTTTCCTCTCATCTCCTTTAGCGCTTGTTGTGCAAGCTGCGATCGGGTGACCATTTCGATCAGACAAAAAGTGGATTAAGACACCTTTCCCTTTATACCCATAATCAACCTCTCTTCCTCCTCCCGGAGCCGGGGGAAAAAGATCCATCAACAAATAGCTTTGACAGATCAATTTTTCCTTCCTTGCACCCCTTTAGGAGAAGAGCGCTTAACACTCGATCTAAAATGCCATACTCTTTGAACTTTTTTATCCACCTATGTGCGGTTGCTCTGTGTGCATAGTCCGAATTTACGGGAATATCCTCCCACCTACATCCATTGGCTAAAATATAAAAAATTGAGTTCCAAATTCTTCGAAAAGAGGTCCTTGGAGTACCTCTTTCCAAAGGGGGAATCCAATTCATTAGACCAACTAAGACTTGGTATTGCTCATCTGAAAGTGGGGTGAATTTACTAGCCATTTCTCCTCCGCTGTGTTTGAGCAAAGGACTATAGCATATTTAAAAATTTAGTGAGATAGGTTCATCTCCAAGAGAGAATGCATATTCATAGTAGTCATCCTCATCACAAAGTAGTTCCTCAATATCCTCGACTAACGCAGAAGTATCACTATTGGGAAGAGTACCTTTCTGAACTAAATAAGAGAGGAATTGGTTAATGCACTTCCAATCGTCTTTTTGATAATTTCTTTCCGTTTTTCCAGATTCGATCTCAGATAGAAGCTCGAGAATTTCATCATAAGAAAGGCGAGAATATCGTTTCTCCTTCCTGAAGTTCTTATTGAGTCTTTTCGAGCGAACCTTCTGCACATGAAAATATGCCGGCCTCAGATTGCTCTCTGGATAGACAAGAAGAGATGGAGTAGTAACAAGAAGTAGTAAATGAGTCAGGAGTCTAAAGCGGTGCATCGGAGCCTCCAATTCGAAGAGAAGAATGGAGCATAAGAGAAAAGACTTTCGATGTGAAGGGAAATGTACTTGCCTCTTTGGAAGAGTAGGATTGTCAGACCCACAATAGAGGAGGGGACCTTTTAAAAGCTCTATCACTCGATTGCGCACATCTCGTGGTATGCAATTGGGGCTAAGATGACCTCTTCTTTTTGAAATAAGCCCATCTTTTCCCTTTGCTTCATATTGCCTACGCAGACGTCTTGTATGTCTATAGCTAAGGCCAAGTTCCTCGCTAGCCTTCCGTATACTGAGCATTTTTTTATCGATCTGGTGCATCACACTGAGTCGATTTGCTTCTTTTGTTGTCATCATCTTCTCCAAAGCCCCCCTTGGTTTGGTCTAAAGGGGACATTTTAACTTTGCGGAAGAGAGGACATTACAACTTTGCGCTTACAGGATAGAAATTTGGCTTTTCTAAATTTCATGTAAAGATTTATCATGCTCGCCATGACATACCAAGTAGATAGTCCTCCTCAGGTAATTGATATTCCTCCTCCTGTACAGCAGGTCACTGAGTCTGTAAGGGAAGTCACGCCGCCAAGAGTAGGGGATGTCCTCACTTCTTTGGAAGTAAGCCCGCAATTTGAAGAGAGACTTGCTCTATTTTTTGAGAAAGCGCTTTACGCACTTCAGAAAGTGTGGGTGTTTGTGAAATGGGTTGTTGATTTTTTTCTCCTAGAGAATGACCCGGTCAGAGAAAAAGAAAAATTAAAAGATCAGCTAGATATCTTCATAAGAAGCGAGTATTTTCTTTATGCCAAACAAATGCTTCGCCAGACAGAGAGTGTTGCTAAGCGCTCAGAGACTCGAGTTAAACGTAAATTTGCTGAATTAGATTCAAACTTGCAAGAGCGTGTGAAGGTAGAGCTTGCTGAGCGTATCCGAGAGATTTTCCCGACTATGCAACAAGAGGAGAGAGAAAATCGATTGCAAGATGTCCTTGATAGACCTTTTCAGTTTTTTGTTAAAACACTGCCAATGACGTCGCAAGACGAATCTGAAGATACACAAGGGGCACAAGAGATCCAGGTAATGGGAGAAGCTCTTTTTGCCGTTAGTGAACAGTTACATAAGGAAATTGAGAGGTAAATATGGAAGTTTCACAATCAAAAGGAGCATCAACGCTTCATGTACAGAATGAGTTGGGAGGGCTAAGGATTGATCCACTAAGGTCTCGAAGGATCTCCTCTATTACTTCTCAAAGAGTTGAACACACAAGTGGTGGATTGATTGGCTATGTGCGCTCGGCATTCCAGTCTGTTGTAAGGTTTGTTGCAAGCATAGGTGTATTTCTTCGGAATATTATTTTTTGCTGTTGTGCGCGCTCTAAGGTAGCGGAGAAAAAAATCGATTGGATAGAGTTAAAGGAACTTTTCTCAGCGATTTACGATGATGTGACAGACAACACAGACGATGTCAGTGATAGGCAAAAAAGATTCGGGCGAGCCGTAGATGAATTGCCAGAAAAGGTGGCTCATCGCTTTAAAGAGCATATTGCTTTCGCTGTGGCTGAGGATCAATCACCACCTATTACTACTCAGGCTGAAAAAGAAAAGTATGCTCGTGAGAATTGGGAGCTTATTGAATTTGAAGAGTATCTCGGTGATATTACCAGTAGTGCAGTAAAAAGAGCTGCAGAGGGTTTTCACAAAGAGATTGAGGAAAGAGCTTTGCAAGATAACGGTTAAATCTTCTCTTCTTGTATACTCTCGCTTGTTAAAAAAAGGGGGTGGGTCTTTTTGTATTCAGGCCACCACATCAAAAAATTTAAGGAGAAAAAATGGTAGTTCAAAATGCCACGCAGCAGGCTTCCTCTACACCTACTGCAGTAACACCTCAGGCATCAGTTGTCTCAAAAAACACACCAAAAGGAGTCGCAGATCAGGCAGCTAGCTCACTGCAATCTCCTAGAGTAGAAAGTAAAAAAACAAATCCTGGCTACATAAGAAGGATGTTTTCTTTTTTCTTTAATGTAGCATTTTTTATCCCAAGACAGGCTGGAAGGCTTTTGAAGGGAGTGATTTTTCTTATTACCTTTGGTAAGTTATTTGCTAGTCCAAAGCCCCCTGTCTCTCCAGTTCCTGTACCTTCTCCTGTTCCTGTACCTTCTCCAGCTGTCCAGGCTCAAAATGATTTAAAATTTACTAGCGAAAAGCATGCTTTAGAGTCTGTATTGGAAAAATGGAAGGAAGAGGGAGCCTCTTCGGATGAAAAAAAGACGATATGGGCAGAGCTCTGCCTTCAATATCCGCAACTGGAAGAAGCAATTGTGCAAGCTAATGCTAAAGCAGAGAGAAAAGCTAATTTAGGAACAAAATTTGAAGTAAAAGACTCTGTCGATGAATGGCAGGAAATTCGCGCAACTACTGTAAAAAATACAGTAAAAGCTCGATTGGATAAGTGTGAGCCTAAGATTTTGGATACATATCTGCAGCGCCTAGCTTAAATAGTTCAGTATTTTTTAGAGTCTCTGGAAAAACAATTATTCAGGGGCTTTCTAAAGGAGTTTCGCTCACCCGCGGAACTCCTTTTTTTGAATAAAAAATTTTTATTTTATTTTATTTTTGATAGACTCCTGTCCCGAAATTGATTCGCAAATGCGGGACTAAAAACGAACCTTTGGAGGTATTTATGGAAGTTTCAGGAATTTCAACAAAACCGGCTGATACTGCAGCCGAACTCTCTCTGGAGTCTAAAGAGCAGGAGCAAGTAGCTTCTTCTCCAACCAGCAGCGATACATTGGCTTCAGCAACAAAAACATCAGCACAAGAGAAAGGGCTTTTTACAATACTCTCAGAGAAAATCACAGGTCTATGCCAATCGGTAAAAAATGCAGCTGTTCGCATGGCAGATACAGTTGTTTACTACTTCAATAAGATTTTCTGTTTCTGGAGATCGGAAGAAGCTGTAAAGCCTGCTACGACTGAGTCAGAATCTGCAGCAGATACAGCAAACTTGATAGGTCTTACAAAGCTGAAAGGCTCTTTTGAAAATCTTCTGAAACTCTTTAAGGAGGAATTGGAAGCAGATACCTCTGATGATAAAGCAGTTTTTAAAGCTAAGTGGCAGGAGGCTTTTACCGCTCTTTCCAACCCAGAAAAAGAGATGATTCTAAGAGAAGATGTAAGAAGCATGAAAAAAGTGAATATTTTGGAAACAGAAGAAGATATTCTAGCTTACATCGATGGTCGGTTAGCTAATAAGACTTATAGAGATGAATCGTTACAATATGTACGTGACTTAGTGCCATTTGAGGAAGTGGGGGAAGGGAAATCTTCTGATCCAATCGGATTTGTGCCGGTACTTCTACAAAATGTTATTGATGGTTTAACTAAGCGTATCGAAGCCTAGTAGGCTGGTCGTAATCATCTTACCAATAGGTGAAAAAAAAGCCTCCCATTCGGGGAGGCTTTTTTTTGTGTTTTGATAACTCTATCTACAAAGCTTAAGAACTTTTCTTCTTAGTTTTCTTGGTCGGTGCTGAAACAGCTGAAGAAGATCCTTCTCCTAGATCAATCCAGATAGGAGAGGACCATGCGATGTGCCCATCTTTTTGAACAACACGCATATAGTAGTAGGCGAATGGAGGACGTTCATCAGGAGAATCAAGGGCAATCTTGCTCAATTCCTGGAGGTCGTCATATTCGAATTCTGTTGAGAGTTCATTTGGAGTGATGGTGTGTAGTTCTTTGCCATTGCAGATGATGGAGATCTCTTTGATAGTATCTGTCCCACAAACAAATCCTGTAATGTGCCGGTTATAGGCTAGACCAGGTTTGTTGTTGGTAGAGAGCTCTGTTCCCATTTGACTTCCTGCAATATAGAAACCTAGCACGATACGAGGGCCTGTGGTTGCATAGCAAGAGCGGTTGTAAAGCGCTTGCATGATGGTTTCACGTGTCTGCTCGATAGCTAGGATGCCAGTAAGACCAGGGGAGTACTGTACTTGATCGCTTTCGAATAGATCTTGGTAAATACCACGATCGTCTAACCCTCCTGCAACAAAACCGAAGCGGTGGTTTTGATTAAGGGCTTTACGGATGGAGCCTTTTTCTGTTTCATTGATAGCTGTATTGGAAGGGCTTTTGATGGGACGTAGGTTGCCTTCAGCTTCTGTACACTCAGAACAGCCCCAAGCGTTATAGATCTCAACTATGCGCTCAAAATCGGGATTGTAATCGGAGAAGTCTGTTTCATAGCCCTTCGCCATAGTAAAGGAAGGGATGGCTAGAACTTCTTTGGTACTGTGGATTTTATAGATCTTTTTGAGGTTGGTATATTTTGCATCCTTTTTTCGCATGAGGGGTTTATTGTCTTTCCAATAGACAAGTTGGCGTAGACCTTCTTTTTCATCCCCGAACCACTGTAATCCTAGAAGGGTCGTAAAGCGGCTCTCTTCGTTATATTCATGAACTTGGGCGGAGATCCCTTTCCAAATCTCATTAGGGGTCTCAGCAACTCCTTCAAAAGGAGATGTACCGACAAACTGGTATCCCATCTCATCGCGCATATGGCGCATGAAGTGTTCGATGTTTTCTGCAGCGTCGATCTTTTGAGATTCTCCATGGATCGTTCCCCAGAACAAGCTGTGATCGGTTTCAGAAAGGCACTTAATAGGAGAAGAGTAGAAAGTTTTCTCCATAGAAGAGCTGTTTAGTTGGATTCGGTAGACTCCTTGCTCATTGAAATAAAGATTTGGCAAAACAATGAATCCTGTTTCTGGGACGAAAAGTTTCCAATTAAGGTTTTCTCTTAGGAACTCATACGTAAGCTCTATTAGTGTTCCCTCCGGAGCATTGCTAGTCAGATTTCCGAACGCATCTTCGAAACGGACTATGATGTCAAAACGACGGTTTTTAGAAACCCAAGAGGGGGTGATTAGTTGGATGTTTTTTAGTACATTGCCCCGGATGTCTATTGTGAAAACTTCAGGGTCTTTGTAGTCACCTTTCCCTTTGGGGTCGATATAAAGGTGGAAAGGGCGGCGACGTTGTGCAATTGTTTGTGCTTGTGTGCCGTTTTCTTTGTTATTATCTGGAGACCCTAGAAGGATTTCGAAGGTTTCTTCAGCCTCTATTCCGGTAGGAAGGGTGAACTCAAAGGCCGGGGAGGCTTGTGTCGGAAGGAAGACCTCCTCTGAGAAGATGGTATTACCATTGGGGAGGCGGAGGCAAATTAGGTTTTCTTTTGCTGTGGCATCCGATTGCGGGAGTTCCCAATCAGTGGGACGATTTTCCATCATTAGGTCAAACTTCAGCTTAGTTCCCTTCGGTAGGGCAGCTGCTGCTGTATAAGAGAATTTCCAGGTCCTTACTTGACCGGCTAGGGCTATATTTGGCTCTGAGAGACAAATGGAACGACGCATAAATTGACTTCCGTTATTTTTTTGGCAATAGGATCAGTATGCTGGATTTACAAATTCTTTCAAACTCTAAACTAGCTTTAGTTGAAAGAGGGTCTTAGTGTGGGGAGATCCTGATTTTCTCAACAGTTCTTTCTGAAGAACTCAAAACTTCGAGATCAAAATCATCTTGGTGCAAGCGCCATCCTTTTGAAGGTATGGCTCCGGCCTTATGGAAGATATAACCCCCAATAGTTTCGTATTCGGGGCTTTGGGGAATGCTGAAGCCGAGTTCTGTTTCGATATCTAGGATAGTCATTTTGGCATCTACAATCCATCCACCAGATGATAGAACGGTGTAAAGAGATTCTTCATCAAAATCATATTCATCGGCAATTTCCCCAACAAGCTCTTCAAGAATGTCTTCGATGGTGACAATCCCTTCCGTTCCACCATATTCGTCGACAACAATTGCTAAGTGGATTTGTTTGTTTCGGAAAACCTGTAGCAACTGAGAAATCTTTTTAGTCTCTGGAGCATAGACGATCGGCTTGAGGAGTGTTTCAATTGGGGCATCAAGTTTTTTGGGATCTTCGGATGCGTGGACATAGAGGTTGAGTAGGTCTTTGTAGTAAAGAGCTCCAATGATGTTATCGACGCTTTCTTTCCAGACAGGAACCCTACTGTATCCCTCATGGAGTAGATTTGTGACAGCTTCTTTAACGGGAGTATCAGCACTCAATGTATACATGTCGATGCGTGGAACCATGATTTCCCTAGCAATCCGTTCCTTAAAAGAGATTACGGAGAGAATGAGCTTTTGGTCATTTGGATCGAGGTGGGGAGCTACTTCTGAGTCGTGAAGGATCTCTAAAATTTTATCTCTGATGTGGAATGAAGAGGCTTCTTTTGATGGGGGTAGCATTAAGTGGAGTAATTTGAATAGGAGAAGTGCAAGGGGCCAGAAGGGAAGAAGAAAAAGGGAGGTGAGTTGGCACGTTGTTTTGAAGAAGCTGCGAGGATATAGCAAACCCATTGAGCGGAAGAGGTAATCACTAACAACAGAGCATCCAAGTATAATAAGGACGGCAAAAATAAAGGTTTTTGCAGATTCGACTTCCGAAAACAGAGGAAATGCAAATGCTAAAGCTGTGATGGTAAAACAAACGAGCAAAATGTTTTTTGTAAGTACCAGGGCGTAGGACAGAAGATCTCTATTTTTCTTTTTGAATAGAAGTTTTCCTACGCCGCGTTGGTGTTTGGCGAGGCTCTCAGCTTGTACTTTGCCGATTCGGCGGATAGATGAAGTAATCCCTGTGACCAGACTTGAGCCGGCAAGAAAAATGAGCGCTAAAATAGGCGATTCCATAAAAGACTATGGTGTAACTCTAAGGTTGTTTTTTGCAAGGGCTGTCATCCATTTTTTTTCCTGGATGCGCATTTCTTTCCTAGTCTCTTCAGCAAGATCGTCATAGCCGATTAGATGAAGGAAGCCATGAACAATATAAAGAGTGATTTCTTCATAGAGGTCTCCCTTGTTTTGCTCGACATACTCCTGAGCTGTTTGGGGACAGACAAACACTTCGCCTAAAAAATTTGGATCTTCATATGGGAAAGTTATGCAGTCTGTCGGAGAGGGGTCGTCAAAATAGGAGGCGTGGAGGGAGGAAATTCGTTTTTTTCCTATAAAGTGCAGAGCCATTTCTGGTTGCTTGCTGCTTGTAATTAAGAAGTGGAGAACTTCTCTGGCAGAGGGCAAAGAAATGGCAACAATGCGCTGTGAATTGGTAACGGTAAGATTAGAGGACAGGGGTTTTCGGTAATCCTGTAACTTTTTTGTTTTCTCCATCTTTCCATTTGCCCAATTTTTTCAAAACGTCAACGCGCTCGAAACGCTTAAGGACGTTGCGCTTTTTTCCACCTTTTCCGGATTTACCATAACTAGGATGTCTAGACATAATCGATGAACCTTTACTTATTTAATTTTTGGAATGAATGCGGTTTTTGCCATATCGCCTTCGAGAGCATTGTTATGTGCTTTGAAGCCATTAGGCAGATTTTCTTCTTTAGGCCCAGTTTTTGGTTGTGGAGCCTTATGTTTACGAGGGCTAACTCCTCGTCTTTCCGCTTTCTTACTAATACGTGTCATGAGATTTCTCCTTTTCGACCATTAAACATAGAGAATTCTTAATAGAAATTCAAGCTAAAATGTTTCTTTTGCTGCAGGGGTAGGTGGTTGATTCCCTGGATGGATGACCCCGCAAGAGACGATGCACTTGATGGCATCCTCTGGCTTGATGTCTAAATAGACCAAATCTTTTTTAGGAAACATCACCAAGAAACCCGTTGTTGGATTGGGTGTTGTCGGGATTAAAACAGAAATTAACTCCTCGTTCATTGCTTTAGAACACTGCGGAGGGGCCTCTCGAGAGATGAGTCCAAGCATATAGGACTGAGGGCCTGGGAAAGGAGCTAGAACTACCTGTTTAAACGTGTTTTTATCACTGACGAATAGAGTTTTAATGATCTCTTGGGTTGTCTTATAAACAGTATTAACAATAGGAATTCTATGCAGAATTTTATCTCCAAGCCGGAAGAGCGCGTTGATAAAGAACCAACGGGTAACCATTCCTAGAAAAACAGTGACTAAGAAAAGAGTGAAGAGAATTAAAAGTTGACTAACATAGTTGATCAGCTGCTCAGGTGAGAGGAAAAGTAGGCCCTTATTTACGACATCAAGCTGAGCTAGGAAGTTGGATACGAGTCCTACAAAGGGCTGTGTAAGAAACCGAATAAGGAAGCCCAGAACGAGTACTGTGACCGTTAGGGGTAGGAGGATTACAAGTCCTGTGATGAAGTGCTTTTTCATAAGCAGCAAGGTATAAATTTTTTACAATTGATTTTCAAGAAGAAAGTGAGAAATCTGCGTAGTTTTTAGGCAGGTCTGAAGAAGTCTTTAGCGAGGGGGCCTCTGGTAGGGGGGCGTCTCATTTTTCTTTTTCTTAGACTCGAGAAGGCTTTGTGCATCCTCAGAAGAGTACTCATCCTGGCGTGGCTCTTTGCCGATTCGTTCCTGGGGTGTTTCGATTATGGTTTGTTCTTTGGCTTGTGTACGAGTCTGTCCTTGGTGCCAGAGGAAAAATACAATTCCTGCTAGGGGGATAAGTATGAGGAATCTGATAGTGGATCTCTTTTTCATATAAACCTCATTGTAGAAGTTTATTTATTTATTTATCAAATAAAAAACAAAATTAGTTTTTTAGTTTACGATTTCCCACTTGGTTTCCAAGTGGATAAGATCTACTGTGGTGGGGCGGACGGTCACTTCTGACCCGACAGCATATCGTGTGCCGGTCCTCTCTCCTTGCAGAATAGAGGTCCTAGGGTCGAAAACGAAATAGTCATTTTCTAACTCAGAAACGTGGAGGGATCCTTCTAAAAAGAGCTCTCGGATCTCGAAAAAGATGCCAAAGGGCTTGATCCGTGTGATGTAGGCCTGGTAGTTTCGGTTGGGGTCTTCCTTGAGCCAGGCCTGTAGAAGGCGGTGTTTTTTAAGGGATTTCACGGACATCTCAGCTCGGAAGGAGACTCGTTCTTTGTCAGAGCAGTCAGAGGCGATTTGTTCGAGGTTGAGGTCTGTTTCTTCCTCATCGAATAAGAGACGTTGGATGATTAGGTCACTGTAGCGACGAATGGGGCTTGTAAAGTGGCAATAGTGTTCTAGGGCAAGGCCATAGTGGCCCACATTTTGTGGCGAGTAGATAGCGATTTTAAGGGTGCGGATAAAGCTGATTGCAAGCTGCTGGCTGAAGGCCGTGTTACGTGCTTGGTCGAACAGCTTTTGCAGGTCTTCTCCACTTGGTTTAGGAGGGACCTGGAAGCCAAGTGCGCGGGCTCCTTCAAAAAAGGCATCTAGGTTCTCGCTGCCAGGCTCTTCATGGACCCGGAAGATGAGGGATTTGCCGCGATCATGCAGGTTTTTTGCTACGACTTCATTGGCTTTCAGCATGAATTCTTCAACGAGCTGGTGAGTAATATGGTACTCTTCAACTTTAACGCCAGTGGGTTGTCCTTTTTTATCGATCTTAAGAATGAGCTCTGGAAGGGCAAAGTCGATGCTTCCTCGCTCACCTCGTTTCTTTTTAAGGAGGTTGCAAAGTTCTGCCATGTGTTTGATGGCATTAGAGTGGGGGCTTTTCCGTTTGCCTTCTAGGACTTCTTTGGCCTCTCCGTAAGTGAAGCGTTTTTTGCTTTTGATGAAGCTTCTCTTGATAGAGCCGTCTATGAGGTCACCTTGAGGATTGAACTCCATAAGAACAGATACAGTGAGACGAATCACGCCTTGGCGCAAGCTGCAGAGGTTATTAGAGAGTTCTTCAGGAAGCATAGGGATGCATGTTCCTGGAAAGTAGGTGGAATTACTTCTCTTTGTAGCTTCAGTGTCCAAAGGGGATTTGGAGTGTACGTAGTGGGCGACATCAGCGATGTGCACACCGAGAAAAAAATGGCCATAGCCGCTTTTAGAAATGGAGAGGGCATCATCAAAGTCTTTAGCAGTTTCGGGATCGATGGTGATACAGGTTGTTTTGGTGAGGTCTTCTCTATCCAAGAGTTCTTTTTTGGAGACTTTTGTTCCAATTGCTTTGGCGCTTTTAATTACTTCTTTGGGGAACTTGTCTGATAGGCCATATTCTTCGACGGCGGCTTCTGTATCACAGGAAGGATCGCTGATATGGCCAATGATATGGGCCACTTCGCAGATGGTGGCTTTTTTTTCATCTCCCCATTCCAAAATTTTGAGAGTAAGGCGATCGCCTACTTTAAGGCTGGTTTTCTTCTCTTTTTTTATCAGGACAGGGCGCGCCTCTCCTAAGATGGGCACATGGGCTGTAATATGTGCTCCTTCAATAGAGCTAATGATCCCTGCAAGGTGTGTTCTTCCTCTCTTTAAAATGGAGAGGACCTCTCCTTCTGGACCTTTTTCTGACTTGCTGTGTGGGTTGATGCCTACTTCGACATGGTCACCGTCGACCGCTTGATTGGTGAAACGTTTAGGGATAAATACATCCTTGTCGCTTTGCTTGGGGTCATCTGGGATGACAAATCCAAACCCGCGTGGGTGCATTCTGATGATTCCGGTAAGAGTTTCTGGGGGGGGAGTTTCTTTTTTAGGGCGTCTTGACATATCCTTTGCAGTATATCGTCTATAAGGTTTTATAGCCCCGTTTTTCTAGGAATTCCTCGAGTCCTACTGATTCTTTAAAGAGGTGACTGTCAATCCCAAATTTTATCGCAGCATCTACATATTCTTGGACATCATCTGTATAGAGACATTGTTCTTTAGGGCAGTTAGCTAGTTCTAGGGCGGCATCGTAAATTTTTTTTTCAGGTTTGCGCGCTCCCACTTCATAGGAAAGAATAAATCCATCAAAAAGAGAGAGAAAAGGGAACTGTTTTCTTGCCTGGAGGAAATGGGGTTCACATGTATTCGATAGAAGGATCAGCTGGATTCCTTGCTGTTTACACCTTTCTAAGATGGGAGGCATCTCCGCTTTTTGAGAGAAAATCTGAGAAGTAGCATCCATTAGACCAGGCAAGCTAAGAGATTGCCCTGAAAGGTTGCAAAAGTGTTGGTGGAGTGTATTGCTATCTATATCTCCCTTTTCGTACCGCTCACTAAGCCCTTTTTCGAAGAGGTGAGTTTTGACAAGGCCGAGATCAAGTCCACAAAATTCAGCAATATTGCGACACATTTTTTCGTGGCTAAAGTTGATTAGTACTCCACCAAGATCAAAGAAAATGGTTTTGATGTTCACTTTCTCCAATGCTTTTTTTGTCCTTCCATGGTTCTTCTTCCATACTTTTTGCTCAGTCTAAAAAAACCGGCATCGCTTTTTCCATTTTCAAGGACTCCCCAAAGTGCATCGAGATGCCACGCTCCTTCTTCTGAGATGAAAAGCGTCCAGGCATGTCTCTGGTCGGGAAGGTTTTCTCGGATGAAAAAGGTCTCTCCTTCCAACCATTCGTCCTTGACAAGTCTATCGACTAGATAAGTGGTTACCAGGGCCACGTGGCGACAGAGACCTGTTTTTTCTTGGAGGAAGGCGTCCAGGGATATTTCAGGCTCATCCTCTTCTGGATGCAGTTCTTGGATAAGAAGGGTTAAACTGGCTGGATTGCACTTGTTGAGATCGAAGATTTCTTCTCGGATATAGAGGGAGATGATTTGCAGGATCTCTTTTTCTGTATACTCGGAAGAGAGCCGTTTTTTTAAGTCTTTGTAGACTGTATCGAGAATGGGACTATTTTCAGGATCAACAAAAATCACTTCTCTGGGGTGAAGGCCTGGATAAATGAAAGGGCCTTCTGGGATGGTTTTTTCTATTGAGGGGAAGAGAGCTAGAAGGAATAGAAATAGTGTCATGATTTGCGTTGGTGGCTTAAAAGAGTGTTAGAGAGGAGCATGGCAATGGTCATCGGACCAACCCCTCCAGGAACGGGGGTGATATAGCTACACTTTGGTGCGACATTTTCAAAATTGACATCTCCTACGATTTTGTTCTCGATGCGGTTGATTCCGACATCGATCACGACAGCTCCCTCTTTGACCATGTCAGCTGTCACAAAATGGGGATTACCCATTGCAGCAACTAGAATATCAGCAGAGAGGCAGAGGCTTTTAAGATTTTTGGTTGCGCTATGTGCGATTGTAACAGTAGCATTAGCCCACTCTTTCTTCTGCACAAGAAGAGCTGCAAGAGGTTTTCCTACGATGTTGCTACGCCCCAATATTACGACATGCTTACCGTTTGTATCGATGCCTGCATGGTGGAGCATGATACTGACCCCATACGGGGTACAGGGGAAAAAGCCCCCACTCTCTCCAAGAAGGAGTTTACCCATGTTGATTGGATGGAAACCGTCGACATCTTTTTTCGGATCGATGGCTTCGAGAATTTTTTCTGTTCGGATGTGTTTGGGTAGAGGGAGTTGGACTAAGATGCCATCGACATCAGATCTGTTGAGTGCATCGATCTCTTTGAGCAGAGTCTCTTCGGAGGTGTCATTGGGTAGCTCTCGATCGATAGAGGTGATGCCCACTTCTTGGCATTTTTTCTTTTTCATTCGGATATAAGCCAAAGATGCGGGGTCTTCCCCCACAAGGATAAATGCAAGTGCAGGTTTTTGTCCCTTGATATGAGCAACTGCTTCAAAGAGTTTGTCTTCAACTTCTTTAGCGATCGCTTTGCCATCAATAATCACGGTATATCCTCCTGCAGATAGGATAGCATGAGATCATGCAAGTGTCCATTACTAGCTAGAAGAGGTAAATAGTCATAGATGCGGTGGGGGGAGCCGTCGTAGTGACTGACGATGCCACCAGCTTCTTCGACAAGGAGTTTGCCTGCAGCCATATCCCAAGGATGGAGCCCTACTTCCCAGAAAAGATCAAAGCGCCCAGCCGCAACATAGGCTAGGTCAAGGGCAGCTGACCCTAGGCGCCGAACAGGGACTCCAAGAGAAATCATTTTTGCAAACCGATCAATACAATGAAGTGGGTTTTCATGCGCATTATACGGAAATCCCGTTACAATAAGCGCACTTTCTAGCGAAGTTCTCGTTGTAACAGAGAGCTTATTCTCTCCAAGAAAAGCACCCGATCCTTTTTCAGTGACAAAGAGCTCATCTTGCATCGGGTGATAGACAACACCGCAGAGGATCTCATTGCCTTTTGCAGCTGCAATGCTGACTGAGAAAATCGGAATATCATGCGCAAAATTCACAGTGCCATCTAAGGGGTCAATGATCCAAAGGATCTCATCAGACGGAGTATCGCTTACCCCTTCTTCTTCTGCTAAAAAGTGGTGAGAGGGGAATGCTGCTTGGAGTTTCTTTAGGATGAGTTTTTGAGACCCAAGGTCGTATTCTGTAACAAGGTTCTGTTTACCCTCTTTGGAATCAATCTGGAAGGAAGTTCCAAATCCCTTTTTTAGGAGTTCTCCCGCTTCAAGAGCTGTCTCTTTTGCAATATCAAGCAAAGCAGTCATGACACTCTCCTAAGCCGGTTGTATAACATTCTCGGGCAAGTGAACCAGAAAAATGCGTAGAGGGCATCCACTAAAGGCATAAGAAAAAAGGAGGCAAGGATCCATTGAGGATGGAAGGGGATGGGTTGCTGCACTAGGAATAACTGTGTAAGGGAGAGTGTAATGGAAATCAGCATCGTATTCAAAGGGATGGAAAAAGGATTTTCTTCAAAGAAGAAATGGCGGAAGCGATAGGTCAGACCTGCCGTACACAGATTGCAAAGGGCGAAGATGCCAAAGTGAGTATCACTGCTGCATAAATCGATCAATAGCCCACAAAGCATAGCAATCCACAGACTAATAAGTAGAGATTTGCGTTGAAAGAGAATAGCTAGGAATGGAGCAAATACAGTCAGGCGAATAGACGGCAAAAAAAGGGGACTAAAAAATAGAGCAAATAGGGAAAGGGCAAAGAAAAGAAGCAGCGGAGGGCGGCTTATATTTTTGCCAAAATAGGACTCGAGTGCCATTGCCAAGCTGTTTCAACGATTTGAGTTAGATCTGAGTAAGTAGGGGTCCACTTAAGCTCTTCTTGTGCTTTTCGAGAGTCTGCCACCAAAATAGGAGGTTCCTCAAACGAGCGGTTTTCTATGAGAGTATTGATGGTCTGTCCTGAGATCTCCTCAATTTTCGTGAGGACTTCCCGTACTGAGTATCCAGTGCCCGTGCCCAGGTTAAATGCATTAGGTCTTTGGTGCTTCTCTAGCCACTTTAAAGAGAGTACATGTGCTTGTGCTAAGTCAGAGACATGAACATAATCACGTACAGCCGTTCCATCTTTTGTTGGTAGCTTGTCATTATAGATCGTGAAGCTCTCTTGTTTTTTTTGTGCTGTAAAGATCAGCCGTGGGATTAGATGAGTCTCAGGGTTGTGGGCCTCGCCTAGGTCTCCGTCTGGGTCAGCACCTGCTGCATTGAAGTAGCGCAAAGAGACAGCATTGAGTCCATGTGCTCTATGAAAATCTTCAAAAATCTGCTCTGTCATCCACTTAGTTTTTCCATAAGGGTTAATTGGGGCTTTTCGGTACTCTTCACTGATGGGAAGTGTTTCTGGAGGTGCGTAAATTGCAGCGCTACTAGAAAAAACAAGAGAAGAAACTCCATGCTTTACCATGGCTTTTAGAAGAGAAAGACTTCCCACTACATTGTTGAAGTAGTGCTTGTAGGGATCTTCGATCGACTCGCGTAAGTGAATAGAGCCTGCTAGGTGAATGACGGCGCTAGGGCGGTATTGTGAGAATGCGTTATTTAGATCTTCTGCATTTTGCAAGTCCCCATAGAAAAAGGGGCCCCATCGAACGGCCCACTCGTGCCCGTGGCTGAAGTTATCGAAGGTAACAGGGGTGTAGCCAGCATCTTTTAATGCTTTGCATACATGGCTTCCAATGTAGCCTGCTCCACCTGTCACGAGTATGTTTGTCATAGATCGCTCCGTAAAGGACCAACCTATGCGAAAAGGGATTTATTTTCAAATGCGAAGATGGGGGGAGAGGTGGTACTACTAGCGCGAATTTTCACATGCCGACTTCTCTCTTTCCTAGTATTCAATGGCTGCAAGAGTGTAAAAAATGGAGGTTTAGCCATTTTTTTGCATGCTTCTAGGGTCAGTTTAATGGCTGATTGGTAATGTAGGGCTGTTCGCTGGTTTGGGTTGGTAGTTGAGCATTTTACGAGCGCAGTGCAAAATACTAATTGGTTGAATAATCAAACTACTTAAAAAGGCAACAGCCATTGGCAGGGTGAAAGTTGCTTCGGCTCCCATGCAAAGAATTGTGCTGCTCAGCGTTACCACTTTCATTATTAGATCTGCTCGAAGATCTTCAGATCCCAGATCTTTCTCGAAATTTAGTTTTATGTTCATTACAAAAAAAGCAAGGCCCACCCATGTAAGGGGCGTTGCTGTTCGTGTCACTATTATATAAAGCGTTGCAAGCAAGGGGAGACTCTGGAAAAATTGAGAGGAAGTGCGGAGCGCGGTTCTTAGCCAACCACTTTCCTCTACACCATATTTGTCCAAAAAGATTTCTTCAACAGCTCCTAGAGCAGCTGTCCCAGAAGTCCAGGCCATTAGCGCGAGTTCCTCTGCTGGTACAACAAAAACAATACTCATCTTAACCTCTTAATAATAACTAGAATTCGGGAAATTATAGCAGAGAATGTGGTTTGGTGCAAATTACACAGAGCGGAAGAGCATGTTTTTTGCGATAGCCTCAAGAGGAGCACTTTTTGGAAGGGCCCTAATGAGGGTTTGTGCTTTTTCAAAAAGAGCGCTCACTTGCGTTTCGGTCTCTTTTTCCCCTAGAAGAGAAACTGCACCGTCGCCATCAAGGATATCGTCGACGAGCTGGTAGGCAAGGCCTAACGCCTCTCCGATCGCTTGAAGATGCGAGAGATCGGATTGACCTGCAATAATGCCTCCAAATTCTAGGGCAGCTGTTATCAGTGCTCCAGTTTTCTTCATGTGCGTATTAAGGAGTTGTTTCGGGGTGGTTTGTTGATTCTCGATATCGAGAACTTGTCCACCGATCATTCCATTACTTCCAGATCGAAGAGCAAGTGTTGCAATGAGCTGGTTTTTTTGCTTAGCACTTAAGCTTGGGGCATTCGCAAGAACTTCAAAGGCATAGGTAAGTAGAAAATCCCCGGTAAGGATGGCATGGCTTTCTGGGTAGGCTTTATGAAGGGAGGGACGGCCACGACGGAAATCATCATCATCCATACAAGGGAGGTCGTCGTGGATAAGAGAGTAGGTGTGGATCATTTCTAAAGCACAGGAAGGTTGAAGAGCCCCTTCGATTGACTTTTCAAAGGTTTGGACAGTGGCGAGAGTAAGTAAAGGACGAAGGCGCTTTCCTTCTTCCAGGCTGTAGCGAGCAGCTTCAAATAGGGGGCCGTTTTGAGAGGGGAGAAGCTTCTCTAAAGTTTGATCGACTAGCTCTTTCATGACGCGTGTACAAGTTCTCGTGAGGGGGTTTTCCCAATACGGAAATAGGTAAAGCCTAGCTCTTCCATTTCCATCTCTTTGTACTGGTTGCGTCCATCAAACAGAATTTTCTGTTTCATGAGAGGGCCGATTTTTTTGAAGTCCGCAGTTTGGAACTCGCTCCACTCTGTGACGAGGATGAGAGCATCGACTTCTTCAGCTGCATCGGATGCATCTTCACAGAACTGGATCTCATCATTTTTGAGAAATTTTTTAGCTTTTGGCATGGAGACGGGATCGTAGATGCGTAAGTTAGCTCCGGCTTCGAGAAATTTCTCAATAAGGTAGAGAGAAGGCGCTTCGCGTAAATCATCGGTGTCGGGCTTAAAGGCTAGTCCCCAAATGCCGAGGGTGATTCCTTTGAGAGAGCCGAAGTGACGCATGATTTTATCGAAGAAATGCTTTCGCTGTCTTTCATTGATCTCTAGGATGCTATCGAAAAATGTGCAAGGATGGTCGTTTTGTTTGGCTGTGGAGCGGAGCGCTTTTACATCCTTTGGTAGACAAGAGCCTCCAAAACCAATTCCAGGGCTCAAGTATCGGGTGCCGATTCGCTCATCTGCGCCCATTGCGATGCGGACGGATTCGATATCAGCGCCGAGCTTTTCACAAAGACCAGCAAGCTCATTCATAAGAGAAATGCGTGTTGCAAGCATGGTGTTTGCAGCATATTTTGCAAGTTCTGCTGAGGGGATATCCATCACCATGACTTGGTCAAGGTACTGCGCATAGAGCTCTTTCATCTGCTGTTCTGCATTTTTACTATCGATTCCAAGAAGGATGCGGTCAGGGTGCATGCAATCGTTAACAGCTGTTCCTTCTCGTAAAAACTCTGGGTTAGAGACGATATCGAACGGAATAGGGCTTGGTTGGTGTTTTAAGAGTTCTCCACGCAAGCGTTCTCCCGTTCCGACGGGAACAGTCGACTTGTTGACGATTACCAGGTAGTTGTTCATTACCTCAGCTACTTGTTTAGCAGCAAGAAGGATATAGTCGAGATCACAGCTCTCATCAGATTTGGAGGGGGTAGGTAGGGCGAAGAAACAGATTTCAGTGCCAGGTATGGCTTGCGTGTACTGGTCTGTGAACTGGAGCCTTGTGGACGCGATCCCTTTATGAACGAGTTCTTTGAGGCCTGGCTCATAGAATGGGAGGTTGCCGACTTTTAGTGAGGAGATCTTCTCTTGATCAATATCGAGACAAGTAACGAGGTTGCCCATTTCAGCTAGGCAAGCACCTGTAACAAGACCAACGTAGCCAGTTCCTATGATCGTAATCTTCTTCATGCGCTCGGATTATAGAGTTGCCCTTCTTTTAAAAAAAGGAGGCGGTCACACTTGCTAGCAAAGTCTTCATCATGTGTGACAACGATGAGTGCTTTTTGGAGCTGTTTGGCTTTACCTAGAAGGAGATCTTGGATCTCTTGAGAGTGGCTTTGGTCGAGGTTGCCAGTAGGTTCATCGGCAAGGATAAGGTCGGGTTCATTCATTAGGGATCTGGCAATAGCAACTCGTTGCTTCTCTCCACCAGATAGATATTTAACCAGTGTCTTTTCTTTCCCATAAAGGCCTACTTCTTTGAGAAGATCCAACGCTTTTTTCTTTCCCTCTTCAGATGAAGATCTCCCAATTTTAAGGGGCATGAGTACATTGTCTAAAGTGGAGAAGTCTTCCAAAAGGTGATAGGCCTGAAAGACAAACCCAATATGCTCATTACGTAAAGTAGCAACTGTGCTCTTTTGGGGCTCTTTGCCGCAGATGAGTAAACTGCCTTCAGTAGGAGCTTCCAGTGTTCCAAAGATATGAAGAAGAGTGCTTTTCCCCTCTCCAGATTTCCCCATGATCGCTACGGTCTCTCCAGCCTCGATCTGGAAAGAGATCCCTTTAAGGATTTCTATTGGGGGTTTCCCCTTAAACGATTTAAAGAGCTTTTTAGCTTTTAAGATCATTCGGACCTCAGGGTATCACAAGGATCGAGGCGAGCTGCTTTAATTGCAGGGAAAAGACCTGCAAGTAGAGCTAGTATCGGTGTTGCAATCGCAGCAAATAGAAGTGCACGAGGGCTGATATCATGAGGTAGGGACTGGCCAAAAAATTGGGCATTGAAGGCGTCATGTCCTTGCATTGTGCTTAAAAAAGATACGAGGGTATCGATGTTTTTTAAAGTAACAGAGGCTAAGAAGACACCTAGTAGGCAGCTGAAGAGGCCTAAGCTTGCACCACTTAAAGCGAAGATCGTTGCAATGCTTCTTCGTTTCGCTCCCATGGCGCGAAGAATCCCGATTTCCTTCTTTTTATCTGAGACTAATAGAACGAGTAGAGAGATGATATTTGTGCAGGCAACGAATAGGATGATGATGCCAACAAGGGTAAAGAGGTACTTGTCACTTTCGAACTGCTGCATGAGATCTTTGGCAAAGTCATATTCACGAAACGTTTGTACCTCCCAGTATTTGTCGATCCCTCTTTCCTGGAGTTTTTGGAGAATGGCTTCTTTAACTTTAGTTGTTTCTTTGAGATGAGGGATCCAGACAAAGAAATTATTAGCCTCAGCACGGTCTAGAGTGAAGGCATTGTCAGAAGCATTGATGCTTTGTGTGACTTTGGGAGGCACTAGGATACACTTATTGCCAACTGCCATGATCCCTGGATCGTAGAA
Source organism: Chlamydiota bacterium (assembly GCA_021772375.1). Taxonomy (GTDB): domain Bacteria; phylum Chlamydiota; class Chlamydiia; order Chlamydiales; family Rhabdochlamydiaceae; genus Sacchariniichlamydia. Next base: position 20,389 of record JAJFME010000040.1, read on the forward strand.
TCCCGCAATATAGATAGGAATATGCTGCTCTTTTGTTCCAGAAAGGCTTGCAGAAGAATAGGCAAGATAGCCTGTATCTCCCATTTTCACCCCGTTGTCTCGGAAGTTTTTTGCAATCAAGACTCCCGTTTGTTCATCTGACTCAGGGAGAGTTGCCTCTCCATTTTGGGAAAAAGACCAAAGAGGAGAAAGGGGTGGGGGCGCATCAAAGCGCTCATTAAAGCCAGCTTTCACAACTTGCAATCCATCGAGTTCAACTTCGCCTGCAATCTTTTTTTGTTGGAGTTTTCCTGTGATCGAGAATGCGAGATTCTCAGATATTTGCTGTGCATCAAATTCAAGATTGCCCTGCGAGAAAATCGCTATTTCGGTATCTAAGGGGATTTCTGGTTGATCGAGCGACTTATAGAAAAGACGGTTGCCCCTTCTTTCAACAGTACAGCTACTCGTATCTGAAGGGTTGTCTGGAATTAGCAGGTGGGAAATCTCACCGCCATGTTGGTAGGCCTCTACTGTAAATGGAACCTTTTCAGGGAGAAGACTTGCAGAGAGACGCCATAGATTCCCACTTGTTTTGAGTTTTTCTATTTGGCTATGTGCAAAAAGAGGAGCTAGCTTTTTAGCTGCATGTTCTTTGGATCGCTTAGCAAGGAAGAGAAGGTGATTGAGGTCGTCTGCTGTTGGAGGAAGAATAAGATCGGACAGCTCTGGATTCTTCTTAGGGAACGTTGCTAAGTAGGAGATGTTTGTGAGTTGGCTTTGCATTTCAGCTGGATGGAGAACATCGGGCTCTTGGCGGACGAGATCGAGGCGTAGGAGTGCACCGCTCATTTCCATCTCTTGGTAAGAGAGGCCTTGGACAGAAGACTGGAGCTCTTCAAGGACTGCAACAGCCCCTTTGACCGGGTCTTTTAGGTGTCCCATTGTATCTTTATCGGGTGTTGCCATCATGAGGGGTAGCCCTTCGTCGAACTCGGGGTCGTAGGGGTCAGAGGCGAGAGTGCGTGCTTTCTGTCCAATGGTTTTAGACATATAGTGAGAAGAGGCGCTGTACCGGTCTATATTGTAGTAGTACGAGGAGAAATACTCATTAGTTGGCTGGAGACGAACGGGTGCGTTGAGAGCTGTAAGTTTTTGGAGCCAGTTGCGTTCAATCCCTTCTGTGACGGATAGAAATACCACAAGTAGCCAGACAACAAGGGTAATCACTGCCACAGAGAGGAGGGCAATCAGAGAAATAGATAGCTGCTTTCTCTGTGGAGTAAGATACTTTTTAATGAATGAGAGTTCAAACAAGATAGGGTTATTTAGCTTCTTTGAAGACCACGTGGCGCTTCAAATCCTTATCGTATTTTTTTAATTCCATACGATCAGGGGTATTGCGCTTGCTCTTCATTGTCCAATAGACTTCGTCGCTTTCAGTACTTTTTAGTTTAACCTTTTCGCGGCCACCTTTCTTTGCCATGATAGACTCCTTGATTTTTGGCTAGATCATAGGGAATTTAAGGATAAAGTTCAAGACTACTAATTTGATAAACCCCTAGTAAGAGATTCTTGGTCGATCTCTTTCCATTTTTCTTTTGATGCCCGTAGGAAAAAGAGCACTCCAAAGATGAGAGAATCCAGAGCCATAATAAGCCAGACCTTATCGGCGGACCAATTAAAAACATTCATGCCTAGATAGGCGGGCAGGTATGAAGTAAACCAGACTAAGCAGATCGAGAGCATATAGAAGGTAACATCGCGTGCGGCCGTAATCAAGCTCAGGCTGATACAGTGCAATCCATAGCAGAGGAAAAAGAGCCAAAGCCATATGCAAGCTCGTTTGAGAATTTCCAAAGTCGTTGGATCTGGAGGGGTTATGAAGAAGAAAGAGAGCGTAAAACTAGGATAAACAAGGTAGGGAATAGCGAGTAGGGTGGTGGCGGAAAAGAGGACAACTAGCCCCGAACGGGCCAGTTTCCAGATATTAGAATAATCTCTTGCTCCTAAGAGGTTGGATGCAATGGTGATCATGGCCTGACACATTCCATCGTTGATGAAAGTGAAGAGGAAAATCAGGGTTCCTCCAACTGTCAGGACGATCAAGTGATCGCCTCCCTTCAAGGTCATGATACGGGAAATGGCAACCCAGGCGCCCAATATCATCACTCGTGCCACAGCGCGGGGTAGCCCGACACGGAATTGTTTCCAAAAACTGATCGAGTCGAATTGGTATTTGTGTGTGCCATAGAGCTCTTTGTCTTTTTTTCGGAGAAAGAAGAAAAAAAGAATTAAGCAGAAAAGAGATTGTGAAACCCCCGTAGCTAGTGCTGCACCGAAGGTTCCCATAGAGGGAATAATTCCTTTAATCCCAAAAATGAAAACATAATCGAGCGCAATGTTTAGTCCATGAGCAAAAAGGGTTGTCATAAGAATGATGCGCGTTCTTCCCTGGCCAATGAAGAAGGATGCGATTGCGGTGCCCAAAGGAAAGAGAAAATTAAAGAGCATCATTGTATTGAAATAGATGCTCGCATGTTCTTTGATGGCAGTTCCTCCAAAAAAGAGGGGACCAACTAGCCAGCTAATCGGCAAGGTAATACATATAGACAACAGAGAGAGCCAGATCATCTGCCAAACAGTAGATCCTATTCGATCGAGTCGTTTTGATCCGTAATAGAGCCCAACAAAAACCTGAGCCATGGATGTGATCCGTATAATCGGATGTTGGAAGAGCATGCAGAGGTAGCCAGCGCTAACGCTCCCTTCCCAGGCTTCCAATGAATAGTGAGCTAAGTAAAGCCTATCGCAAAACCCCATAAAGCTAGCGGAAAAGAGGCTGAGGATAAGGGGAAGACCTAGGACTAGCAATTCTCGAAGACTTGCTGTTGGGTACTTGGTTAGAGATGAACTTGTTGTGTTCTCTTCATTCATGGCCTTTTTACTCTACTGAGAGAGAGACTAAAAAAAAATAGAAAAAATGCGGATTAGAATTTTTTTTCAAAAAGTTAAAAAAATATTTTAACAAAAAGAGAGGGAGCGCTAAGGTTCAGATTAAGGAGAGGAATTCTCTTGGGGAGGGGACGTGAAAACATCTTGGATGATTCTATCAGTTTTGCCAATTGCCGCATTTTGCCAATACGAGGCTAGCGATCTTTTTTATACGGGTGATCAGGGAAACGAGGCACTCCTTAATATTGTCTTTGAAGATGGAGATCTAGAAGAGCTCGAGGCTTATGACAGCCAAGGACTTTCTCTACTTGAAATCGATGAGGATGATGATCTACTCATCCCTTGGATGACAGAAGAACTTTCGTCCCAAGACGTTTCTGGATTTCTCAAAGAAGAAATGTCAGAAGAGTTCGATGAGATCTTTGCCTATGATAACTCGACGGAAGAGACTCAGCAATACAAGCCGTCACTAGAAAAAATTCCTGAAGGGAAGCATCAGATAGCGAGTCGCCCGAGAGTCATACAGTCAAAGCCGGCTCAAGAGATCCATGAGAAGCCTGTGATGGAAAAAGAAGAGGAGCTGGCGCAGGATTCTTCTTATCAAGAGAAAATTGCACGCAATTCTCAAGAAGACTAAATAGGTACTCTAGTCAAAGGCTCTAGATCGTAAAAATCACCACACCCATTAAATCGGTGAAAGCCCAGCCCTGCGATCATCGCAGCATTATCCGTACTCAAATCTTGTCCTGGCCAGTAGACGGGAACAGTTGTCTGTAAAAGTTCTCGAAAGCGTTGGTTATTGCTCACTCCACCACCTACATAGATAGCGCTGCATTCAAAAGCGCTAGCAGCTGCAATTGCTCTTTTGGCAATGTCTCCAAGTGCTGTCTCTTGAAAGCTTGCTGCTACATCTCGCTTATCTTCCTCAGAGATTGTTGTTTCGCCCCGCTTATTCCCATTTTGCCCTTTCACTGTGTAGAGGATGTTTGTCTTAAGACCGCTAAAGGAAAAGTCCCACTCTCTTCCTTTTACCTTTCCCGGTTTATAGGGGTAGCGAAGAGGGTTTCCCGCTCTTGCTAGTTTTTCTACTTCAGGACCGCCTGGATAAGGGAGATCTAAAAGAGCTGCGACCTTATCAAAGGCTTCTCCCACTGCATCATCCACTGTTGTTCCAATCATTTCATACTTCCCAACCTCTAAAATGCGAGCTATGAACGTATGTCCGCCAGAGACTACCACTCCCAATGCCGGGAAGGTGAAGATTTGATTTGACATCATAGCTGCATAGAGGTGCGCTTCTACGTGATTGACTCCCACAAAGGGAATGTCCCAAGCCAAAGAGAGGGCTTTTGCTGCATTGAGTCCGACAAGAAGAGGCCCGATTAATCCAGGGCCCCTGGCCACCGCAATTAGATCGAGATCTTTTGGGGTGATGTGGGCTTCTTCTAATGCCTGCTTAATCGTTGGGATTAGCATATCGACATGTTGGCGAGCTGCCATCTCAGGATAGACTCCGCCAAATTTTTTATGGAAAGAGCTTTGAGAGGCGATGACATTGGAGAGGATCTTCACCCCGTCTTCAACGACAGCTACCGCCATCTCGTCACAAGTTGTTTCAATGCCCAAAATAATCATAGAAGGCGAGTATACCAAAAAGAAGCATGAGGGGAAACCCCTCATGCTTCAAAGAAATTTTAGCTATAAATTTGCAGTAGTAGCTATTTCATAAGAACTAATAGCCGAGCACAGATCGAATGAGCATTCCACCTATAACTACTATTCCCACTTTCCCCATAGTTTCGACATATGGATGCTCTTTAAAATATTTTTCTGTTTGAGCATTTGCTTGGGCGTATTTAGCTTTGATTGAAGGTGGGCTTGTCTCTTTCTTGATAACAGGGGCATCAGTAGGATCAGGCTTAGTCGTCTCTTCGTTTATTTTGACGATAGGAGCATCAGTAGGCCCTTCTTGTACTTCGACTTTTTGATATTCCGTAGGAATGATGATTTTAGGGTTCTTATCATTACTTAGGACCCAAGTTTGTTTTTTTGCGTTGGTAGCGAATGTTCTTCGAGTTTGAGTCTCAGTCCCTTTCACCTCTTCTCCTTCTTTTTCCGATGGAGCTGGTGTGTATGTTCCAGGTCTAATGTAGGTTCTATTTTTTTTACAGTTGATCTTCTTGTTTGTTTCTGAATCCAGAGATCTTCCTGTTTGTGTAAATCGAGTAGTAGCTGCAGTTCCTTTCTCAATTTGCTG
>JAJFME010000005.1 GCA_021772375.1 Chlamydiota bacterium
ACCTCCAACCTTGATAACTCCTTGTGACTCATAGTGATAACCCTTTCCATTTTTTGTAGCTCCCCCTTGGTAAAAATCTTTCTTTACCACAGGGGACATTTCTAATTGTCGGAAAGGGGACATTTCTATTTGACGCCTACAATTAGTAAGGCTGTAGATTGGTTTTTAATTGAAAAAATGTTAGAATAAATCCCGTAAAAAGGAGATGTTATTATGATGGTAGACAGAACTTACGGGCGCGACTCCCTTGAGTGTGCAGCTTCATCTTGTAGACCGCCGTACTATGGAAAATTGCCAAGAAAAAGTCCATTTTTTCATTCTGTTTCGTTTAAAGAATCAGATATGAAAATTGAAGACATTGCAAGCAGTAGGGATTGGTATAATGCTCGTGGCATGGTTTCGATGAAAAGTCGTTCTGATACGAGTTCCTTTAGGCTGAGTCAAATGGCAGATCGCTACCTGAACCCTTCCAGAACGCATACTTCCTATGAGCGTATCTATCAAGATTATTGTTTTGCCTCAGGCCACGTTCGGGTGACCTTCGAAAGCAAAAAGTCAATATGGATCAGTCGCGAGCACCCAATCTCAATGCGAGAGACTATAATAAAGGTTACTAGCTACTTCTTGACTCTATTTATCCTTCCTCTATTGGCTCTTTATGTTAAAGTTGTCTATCGAAAGAATGTTGTAAACCCTTTTGAAAAAAAAATAGTTTATCCAGACCTTGTTTTTACACATTCGGGTGGTTGTTATAACTATCAGCTGAGTGGTATTACTTACCAAATAAAGAACGGTGTCTCATCCTCTCATGGACCATTTCAAGACAACCTCAAGCCTTGGCGGGCCTGGCTTGAAGCTACCCACCTTATAGAAAAAGGGGGGGAGCTTCTTAACCCCCAAACGGACGAAAGAAAAATCCTCAATGCGATAGCCGGCTTGTCTGAGGAAGAAAAAGAACGCATAAAATCTGACTCTCAAATTAACCCTTTTCTAACAGAATATTTTTCCAACAGGACTCGTTTACATATCCGCCCTGAGAAATAGAGGTTGGTAGTTAGGTGATTTTTGTATGAGTCTTACCTATTTCCAGGCCCGTTTCCCGGCTAAACCCTAGCAAAAGAGACCTTATCACTTTGCTCTTTCACTAAAACTGCTTCTCTGCTACAGTGTCTTACTTATTGGCGCGGGGTGGAGCAGTGGTTAGCTCGTTGGGCTCATAACCCAAAGGTCAGAGGTTCGAATCCTCTCCCCGCTATTTTTCACCGGCTTCATGGCGGTATAGCTCAGTTGGTTAGAGCAGCGGAATCATAATCCGAAGGTCGTTGGTTCAAATCCGACTACCGCTATTCATACAAAAATTCACATCAAGATACACTTGCATAATTGAAGACGGCTCTAATAGAGCAAGCCCAATAGTTGGGCTGTGCATCAGTACTCGATCTGAAGAGCTCTTAAAATGTAAGGGGGGATTCCATTGGACATAGACAAATTTGGTGCACCAATTAATGAATCTCCTGCAGACAACTTGGCATTTAGAGATGATGATGAAAAATCAGAAACTCTACTTGAGTTGCGTGATCTTAAAATGCGCATGACTACCCGGTTTTTAGTCTGGGCATTTGTGGGTTTTGGCATCGCAGCGGTTTCTGGTTTGATTTACTTGTACACGCTGATCAGAAATCCCTGAGCTATTCAAGTCTCTCTTGACACAGAAGATGCGGGGAATGGCTGACTCAGTGTTCTCTTAATTTAAGCCCTCATCTCAAGATCACTGAATCTGCATGTTGTTTAGCTCCTAGAGGGGAATGTGCTCTTTGATTTAGCCTTTATTTAAGGCCTTTGAAAAGTTAGCCAGCAAGAGCCCCTGTAAGTCTTGGGCTCAATTCTTTTCTCAACATAATAAAAATTATTTTTGTTTTTTGTAAGTATTTGATTTTATGCACCTACTTAATTCGTATTTAACTTTTTAGTTGCTATTTATTTAATAATTTAGTAATATTTTATTTATAGGTCTTTAATAAAAAAGGAGTTAAATATGAGTATTTCCGCAGCTAATCAACAAAATTTTTATACATACGTGGAAGGCTATAGAGGCATAGAAGCATGTATGGAACCTCTAAAAGCCATGGATATTTACCCGAATACAGTTGTGAATATTGCCTTTGGTTCATTTGCTCCTTCTCAGGGCAACACGGTCTCTGGTTTGGGACTTTCTGAGAGCGAATTAAAGCAAGTCATTGATTATGTACATGAAAAAGGCGGGAAGGTCAAGATTGCCTTTGGAGGCGCTACATATGGTCTAGGACCGTACTTAAATTCACCAGGTGCAAAGGATGTTGCAACTAGCCTTGCAAACATCATTAAGTACTACGGTTTGGATGGTGCAGATCTTGATATTGAGGATGGACAGACAAATGATGGGCCTGTTGTGCAATTCGTGCAGAGTTTGCGTGAGCAGGTGGGGCCAGATAGCCATCTTACACTTACAATTCCTGCGCAAGACTATGCAGCAAAAGGATGGATTACAGAGTGTACAAAAGTAATGAATGCTGTCATGCCCATGGAGTATGACTTTTGGGTCAAGCCTGGTTCAACAGAAGCTGATCAAATTGAAAGTGATATCAGCCTTTATGAAACGTCTTGGGGAATTCCAGGATCAAAAATAGTTGCTGGAATCATGCCTGGTCCAGATGACGGTGGAAAAGATACTAGCCTTGAGACTGCAAAAACTATAGCGAATTATGCCAAAGACACAAATCGAGATGGAGTGATGATTTGGGATGCTACTCGTGATTTGAAAGGCATCGATGGAGAAAGGCCGATGGCTTATACCGAAACCATTCAAGGAATTCTGTTTGCTAAACCCATGCAGGAAAGAAATGTTGAGCTTGTTCCATCAGAGCTTAATGAGCCTTTGGTAAGTGGGAGTTGGGTAAACCTCTCTAATCCTAAAGATTATGTGCAGGAGCTTGCCTAATCCTTCAAAATTAAATGGCGCTGTGGTAAGCTTTTTCCTATGGAAACAAGCTCTAAAAAACCGCAGACCGCCATTTTGGTTCTTCTGGTCTCCCTTGCATCTGTAGGGGCTGTTTTATTTACACCAGGGCTTCCTGGGATAGCTAAGCATTTTGAGCTTTCTACAGCTGAAGCACAGTTGACTCTTAGTTTGTTTTTGATTGGCTATACTCTTGGACAATTGCCTTGGGGTCCGCTTGCGAATCGCTTTGGGCGCAAGCCCTCTCTCTATTTTGGATTGAGTCTATCTATTTTTGGGGCATTGGGAGCTTTTATTACCGGATTTTTTTCCTCATACGGTCTTTTTTTAAGCTTTGTTCTTATTGCAGCTATTGGAGCAAGTGTCGGGCTCAAGACTACGTTTACTTTGATTGGGGATGTCTTTACGCAAAAAGAAGCTACGAAAAGGATTGCATATTGTGGTCTCTCTTTTGCAATTGCACCAGGGCTTGCTGTGGCTTTTGGGGGATTTATTATCAGCTGGCTCAACTGGCAGAGCTGTTTTGCAGCTCTCGCTGTTTATGGGGGGATTTTGTCTTACCTCTCGTCTTTCTTGCCAGAGACAGGGGGAGAGCTCGATCCACATGCCCTTTTGGGAAAGAAGGTTTTGGACGGATTTCTAGTTGAACTTGGGGATAGACGACTTGTTTTGTGTGCTTTAATCTGGGGGCTTGGAACGGCTACTGTTTATCTATTTGCGAACATGGCTCCTTTCATTGGGATTGATTACATTGGCTTATCTCCAGAAACTTACGGCCTGTGGAACTTTATCCCCCTAGTAGGTCTTGTTTTTGGGTGTCTGAGTGCTAGAGCCCTTGTAGATGAGGTATCCGCTATAAAAGTAATGATAACGGGTTTCTTTCTCTTTGCAGTGGGGATCGTGCTACAATTAGCATTGTTTTTATCTGGAAAAGTTGTTCCTTGGAGTCTCTTCTTCCCTATGATTATGATTTATTTTGGTTTTTCTCTCATCTTTGTCAATGTATCAGGGATGGCTCTTGTAAATGCAAAAAACAAATCAAACGCCTCTTCTGTTGTGAATTTCATTGATATGGGGATCGCCTTACTGGCTTGTCTTCTACTTACTTTTATACCAACGAAAATTCCAGCGAGCTTACCTCTTTTCTATGCAGCACTTGCTCTGATCATGGGCCCAGCACTTTTCATCCTTGTAAGAAGATTTAAGAGCACTTCAGATGACTAGAATCTGCAGGTTTTGTCTCTGTTTACTTCTTATGCAAAGCCTTCTTTTTTCCAAGGAATCTGTCTATTGCATCCATGGTTTTATGCGTAAACCCACCTGTATGGAAAAGATGGCTAAAGTATTGGCTCAAGAAGGGTATGAGACGCATAGGTGGGGATATCCAAGTAGAGATAAAACGATTGAAGAGCATGGAATAGACCTTGTAGAGGCTCTAAAAAAAACAGCACTGGATCATCCAGGGGAGGCGATTCACTTTGTGACTCATTCGCTTGGAGGGATCATTGTGCGAAGTGCTCTTAATCACAAAGAGTGTCCCGAAGAGGCCAAGATAGGCAAGGCTGTAATGCTTGCTCCTCCGAACCAAGGAGCACGCTTTGCAAGGTTTCTATCTAAATTCAAGCCAGTGCGTAAAATTCTAGGAGAAAAATCGGGCGCTCAGCTCTTATTTTGTGACAATTTCATCCATATCGGCCAGATGCCTAAGAGCAAGGAAGTTTTAGTGATTTCAGGCGTCTTTGGATGGAATCCTACAGCTGGCAAAAGAAATGATGGCAAGATAGGGTTTGAAGAGTCTTGTTTGGATACACCTCATAAACATATGAGTCACTTCTCTGGCCACTCGTGGATCATGTATTCTGATACAGTGATCCATAATGCAAAGCTTTTTATTCTAGATGATCAATAACTCGACGAGTCGATCTTGACCTTTCCCTTGAAGGTCTTATAGACATAAGTGCCGTAGAGGAAGGTTAAAGGGATACCAAGCAGTGATACAATCGATGTAACGATCAGGGATATGCGTGAGGCTGAACTGTTGTAGAGGGTAAGAGAAGGACCTTCTGTTGAAGGAACAAGGCTTGGGAAAAAGCCGATCACAACAAGTGCTAAGAGAAGTAAAATCGTAAAACAGGAAAAAGCAAAAGCCCACCCATCTGATTGTTTTTTTATCGCGTAAGCAATACCCAAGATGCAGCCTAAAGAGAGGAAGGGACCTACCCAAAAAATAGGTGTATCGTAGAAGGGGATGAATATGTGGGACTGAAGCATGAAAGTTGCAAATGTGGTGGCGATCCAAAAAATAAAGAAGAGAGTCCAGAGCTTTTTGGATAAGCGGCGCATTTTGTTATGGAATGGGTCTTCTGTTTTCATGAGCATGTAGAGCGCTCCATGCATCATGAAGGTAATAAGCCCAAAGATTGCTACGAGTAGTGAATAGGGAGTGAGAAGTGCCCAGAAAGAGCCCAAATATTCTCCTTGATCTGTTAGGGGGATACCCTGGATCAGAGTGCTTAAAATTAGACTAAATACGACAGCTAAAAGCGCACTGGAAAAAAAGAAACACCCATCCCAGAGCTTGCGCCATTTGAGCCCCTCTTCTTTACTCCGAAACACAATAGCAGCGCCCCGTAACATAAAACCAAATAGAAGTATGAGCACTGGGATATAGAGACTGGAAGAGAGGTTTGCAAAGGCTTTTGGAAAGCCTGCAAAGAGAAGGCCTGTGCTAACGATGATCCAGGTATTGTTGCCCTCCCAAACAGGACCGATGGCATTGAGGTTTAGTCGTCTTTCTCGATCGTTTTTTGCAAAGAGGTGAATCACTCCAACCCCTATATCAAAGCCATCGAGTATGGCATAGGCAGTTAGCGAAAAAAAGAACATGCAGTAGATGAAGATCTGTAGATATTCTGTTGGCATTAGGATTTATCCTCCTCTTCAGGTCCTTTTTTGATCCTTCGATAAAGAATAAAGCAGAAAAGAGCAAAAAGGAGGAGATACATGGCAACGAACATAGTCAAAGAGCCGTACATCTCCATTTTGGATAGATGGGGGGTAAATGCATCTTTTGTCTTGAGCTGTTTATAGACAGTCCATGGCTGTCTTCCCATACAAGAGCTATACCATCCAGCAAGGTTGCCGATCTGCGGAAAAACAACAGAGATGAGCATGAGCCTCAAGATCCATTTATTTATTTTCTTCTTGCGGATCCAGTAATAGGCTCCAAGGGCCCATGTTATGAACATAGCTCCCCAAGAGAGGACCATGGCATGGTAGACTTGGAACACAGCATTGACCCAAGGCCACTGATCTTTAGAGTAGTTGTTTAGTCCCTCAACTGGAGTTGTAAAGTCATGGTAGACAAGTAGGCTCAATAATCCAGGGATCTTAAGACCGTAGACTTTTTCTTTTTCTGTATCGACCCATCCTACAACATAGGCAGGGGTTGATTTTTCTGTTTTGAATACCCCTTCGAAAGCGGCTAGTTTGACGGGGTTGTACTTAGCTACTTTACTTCCGATTACATCAGCTGAGATCAGTTGGCTAATCACTGCAAAACCGGCGATGAGTAATCCCACCTTCATGGATTTTTTTGCAACTTCAAGGTGTCTTTTTTTAAGGAAATAGTAGCTGGCTATGCTAATGACAAGAAAAGAGCCTCCTAGCCAAGCTCCAAGTAGCACATGAGTCAAGTGCGTCAAATAGAGGGGACTCAAAAACATCTTCATCCAGTTCGTCACTTGTGCAATCATCTCTCCGGAGGAGTCTCTCACAAGTTTAAAGCCCGTTGGATACTGCATCCAAGAGTTGGCAGCTACGATCCAAACAGCGCTCATATGCGCTCCTAAAGAGACCATAAACGTCGCAAATAGGTGTACTTTATGGCTAATGCGGTTCCAGCCAAAAAGTAGGAGTCCTAGAAACCCAGCCTCGATCATAAAGGCAAATAACCCTTCGGCCCCTAGAAGATTACCTAAAACATCTCCCATAAACCGAGAGTAACGAGACCAATTAGCTCCAATGGAAAACTGAAGAGGGATGCCTGTGACAACGCCTAAGAGAAAAGTGATTGCGAATACTTTGATCCAAAACCGTGTAGTCTTTTTCCAAATGGGGTCTTTGGTTTTGAGATACATCGCTTCCATCATAATCAGAGCAATGGATAGCCCGATGCTTAAAGGGACGTAGATGTAGTGGAATGTCAGCGTAAATGCAAATTGTATGCGCGATAAAATCTCAACAGTCATATCTCTCTTTTAAGAGGAGAGTGGGCTTCTTGTAAATCTTATTTTGAGTTGTCTGTTTCGTGTTGTTTATCTAGAATGTTGGGTATGAGATCTATTTTTTTTACCTTTCTATTTCTTTTTTCAAACTTTCTAAGTGCAGGGTCACAATCTATTTCAACCCTTATTAAGAATCTTGGAGAAAACAGCTCTTCTGTTGGGGTTATGGTTGGAGTGATCGATAATGGAGAGGTGGAGTATTTTTCCTATGGAACAAAAAATCTTGTAGATGATGATCCAGTTACAAAAGAGACTCTATTTGAAATAGCCTCCATCACTAAAACATTTACTGCTCTTTTGCTTATGGATCAGGTGGAGAAGGAGGGAATGGGTTTAGATGATCCGATTGAGCTCTATCTTCCAAACATTACCATCCCTGAGAAGAATGGAAAAAAGATCACCTTGCGTCATCTAGCAACTCATAGTTCTGGTCTGCCTTGTTTGCCCACAAACTTAGAACTTCGGGGAAGGTTATCGAATCCTTACAAAGACTATGGGGTATCTGAGCTGTATGCGTTTCTTGAGTCGCACTCTCTTGAAAATGAACCTGGAGAAAAATGTGAGTATTCAAACTTAGGAGTGGGCCTATTAGGACATATTCTATATTTGAAAACTGGCCAAACTTATGAATCTCTCATCAAGGAGCTTTGTGCAACGCTGGGGATGCAAAGTACTTGCATTACGATTGGTGAGGCTGAAGCTGCAAGGCTTGCTATTGGACATCATATGAAACGCCCCGTTGACAATTGGGACTTTCTAGCTCTCGAGGGAGCAGGAGCCATACGCTCTAGTGCAGAAGACCTAATTGCATATTTAAAAGCCAATATAGCGAGTCATAATCTCTTGAAGCTCTGCCATCAAAAACAGCGTGAGTTCAATGATCAATATGGAATGGGGCTAGGTTGGCTGATAGCAGATGACTCTATTATTTGGCACAACGGGGCTACAGGAGGATATAGGTCTTTTATTGGATTTGATCAGAATTCGAATAGGGGTGTTGTTATTCTTACTAATTCTACAGAGTATTTGGTAGATGAATTGGGATTCCATATTTTGAATCCAGAGAAATATCCAATCAAGAACCTATATGCTGTAGATGAGCCCATCCAAGAGAAAAATCTCAGCCAGTTTGAAGGATGTTTTGAAGTAACCGATCCCGAATCCGGTGATAAGTGGGAAGTGGAGATTGCCCTTCATGGAAAACAGCTTATTGCAGGTGTGGTAGAAAGTCCCTTTTATGATTTTCATAATATGCCAGAGGGGCCAATTTATTTGCTGCCAAATGCAGATAGCTTCTTTTATTTACAGAACGGGCTATCGAAGGGGCAAGGAACCAGATATTTGAAAGACCACTGCTGGCGTTTTTGCTTTGAGGATGGGAAAGTAGTAGGCCTGCAGTTGATCCATTCAAAAGCGACTTACAAAGCTAAGCGAGTCTAGAGAGGAGAATAATTCTTAAGAATTGTTTTTAGGCGAGCTGAAAGAGAGTCTCAAGTACTTATAAAATGCTGTATGGCTGTTGTAGAGGGATATGATAAACCCTTCTTTTCCCCCAAGGAAACCTCGTTTGAGAATGTAGCTTTTGAGAAAAGCGCCCCAGCCATGAAGAAGGGCCTGTCCCAAGGATGCTTCCATTCCTTGATTTTGCTCTGCAAAAAGGGCACTGTATTGCTGCATCTTGTAAAGGAAATCACCAATTTCCTGGTAGGGAGTGTGTTTGATTGGGTGGGCAAGCTTCTCTACGATTAAGTCTTTTGTTTGTACTTTCTCATGTACAAGGTCACCACTGAACTGAGTTGTTTTTCTGTTATAGAGGCGAAGGACTATATCAGGATGCCACCCTCCACAGTATTTGACCCATTTGCCGTTGAAGTAGTTGTGTCTTTGGATGGCGTAGACAGTCTCTTTGTCGAGCGAGAGGTTATGAATTTCTTTGATTAGCTCTTCGGAGAGAATCTCGTCGCTATCCACAGATAAGACCCAGTCGTTACTTGCTAGTTTAGTAGCGTAATTGTGCATGGGGCCAAAGCCAAGGAAAGGGGAGGTGTGAGTTGTTACGTTGGGATAGGCCTGTGCAATTTTGAGTGTCTCATCTGTCGATCCGGAATCGAGGACGATTACTTCAGAAAAATTTTTTAAAGAATCGAGTGTCTCTTTGATCGTTTTTTCGCTATTTTTTGTCAGAATGGTGACTGTAATCATCCATCCAGTGTAGCATGATCCTCATTTTTCTATGGTTATATCTTTATAGTTGTTGCGAATATATCGATTTATGATATATTGATATAAAATTAAGAAGGTGAGCGGTTGATCATCTCATTTGCCGATAGTGAAACCAGAGATGTCTACAATGGAACGAACTCGAAAGGGGCCGGGAAGAGGTTGCCTATAGATCTGTCCCAGAAGGTTTGTAAGAAGCTTGATATGCTCGATGCAGCTCATAAGCTGGAAGATTTGAAAGTGCCGCCGAATAACAAACTGGAAAAATTGAAGGGCAATCTTTCAGGTAAATACAGCATCAGAATTAACGATCAGTATAGGATCATCTTCAAATGGAGCGCAGAGAATCGGGGCGTTTCCGAGGTAAAGATTATCGATTATCATTAGGAGAGACTTATGTTACCCAAAAATAGAAAACCGACAAGTCCTGGAAAAATTTTATTAGAGGAGTTTTTAGTCCCCCTAAGCATGACGCAAACTGCATTTGTTAATCATCTTGGGGGATCCTGGAGCCAGCCCAAGTTAAGCGCGATTTTAAATGATCGCAAGTCTATAACGGAGGCGATTGCTTTAGACCTCGCGGATGCATTAGGGACGTCACCTGAATTTTGGATGAGTTTACAAACCAATATAAATCTTTGGGAAGCTTCACAAAAGCGAAAGAAAATCCCAAAACTTCATTTCCCAAGAATCAGAAGAGCCCCTAGAAAAAAAGTAAATTCATAATCCCTTTTCCCTTAAGGAGAAATATTTGATGCGGAAAGCCTATACATTTGATGATATTGCTTTGGTTCCTCAGTTTAATAATGTCCCGTCGCGTACAGAACCACTACTGGAGACCTGGCTGACGAAGAATCAAAAGATTGGCATGCCTCTCATCTGTTCCAATATGGATACGGCTATTTCTAAAGAGCTGGCAGAGATTTTGATTGGGGCTGGTAGTATTCCAATTTTCCATCGTTTTACAGAGTTCGAAGAGCAGAAGAAATGGGTGAAAAAATTTGGCAAAAAGACATTCATTTCCTGTGGTATCTTGCATTTAGAGCAGACAAAAGAGCTTTTAGAGATGGGGGCTGCAGGCGTTTGTATCGATGTGGCACATGGACACTCTGACCGGATGTTTGCCTTTATCGAAAAGCTTAAAAAAGCGCATCCAGATAAGGAAGTGATAGCGGGTAATGTCTGTACTGCAATGGCCTATCACGACCTCGTCAATGCGGGTGCGGACGCTGTTAAAGTTGGTGTAGGGCCCGGAGCTGCTTGTACAACGAGAATGGTAACAGGATTTGGTGTGCCACAGTTCACTGCAATCCACGACTGTGCGCAGGTTGCCGAGAAGTTAAGAGTGCCCCTTATTGCTGATGGGGGGATCCGAACAAGTCGAGATGTCGTCTTAGCACTAGCAGCTGGTGCTAGCTCTGTGATGATCGGGAAATTATTTGCTCTAACTCAAGAGAGCGCTGCACAGAAAAAACGCTCTGCAGATGTTCCGTCGGGCTATGTTGCGAAATACCGAGGGCAGGCAAGTAAAGATTTTCAAAATGATTTCTACGGCGGGCTCAAAGATAAAACGGTAGCTGAAGGGATCGATTTCTGGGCTCCAGTAAGTGGAACAGCAGAGGAGCTCATTGATGAGCTCCTTGGAGGACTTCGTAGTGGTCTTACCTATGGGGGAGCACGCAATATTAAAGAGCTTCAGAGAAAAGCAGAGTTTATGGAAGTCTCTGCAGCTTACATGCATGAGAGTCATCCTAGAAGGGACGCAAAATGAAGATATACGACTCAGTTCATGGGTTCATCCATTTCAATGATTTAGAAAGCGCTCTGATCGATACAGATGTTTTTCAAAGGCTGCACTATATCCACCAGCTTGGAATCTCATATCTTGTCTATCCAGGTGGAACCCATACCCGTTTTGAACACTCCCTTGGAACGATGCATCTAGCTAGCCAGATCTTCGATCAGATCGCACCCGATGAAGAGAGGGACTACTGGAGACAGATTGTTCGGCTGGCAGCTCTTTGTCATGATTTAGGGCACTTGCCTTTTTCTCATGTAGCAGAACATCGCCTTCTTGGATCCTCTGGCCACGAAGAGTGGACACTTAAAATCATTGAATCTTCCTATCTCGAGCCTGTTTGGGAAAAGGTGAAACAGTTCTACCCAGATCGTCCAATTGTCGAGCATGTGGCGAAATGTGCCCTTGGAGAGGAGAAGCTCAAAAGTCTCCGCCCTGATGCAACCTTTACTCCTTGGGAACAGATCTATTCTCAGGTCATTACTGGCGATTTTTTTGGTGCAGATCGGATTGATTACTTGCTAAGGGATGCAAAGGCGACTGGTTTGAGCTATGGTCTGTTTGACTATGTGCAACTGATTGAGATGCTTGTTATTCTACCTGGGAAAGGGGAAGAGATGCGGCTGGGTGTAGAAGAGAATGGAATCGAGTCGTGTGAGGCTCTTTTACTAGCGCGCCACTTTATGCAAAGACGAGTTTATCAATACCCCACGGCGAAAGCCTATTCCTTTCATATGGCCCGCTTCATGGAAGAACTCTATCAAGACCCTAAGTACACAAGTAGCATAGAAGGATATCTTTCTATGAGTGAGCCTGAAGTGCTATGTGCCTTGCAAAAAGCTCGCCACGATCCCGACCATCCAGCTCATTTAGACGCAGTTTGTCTCTTTGATCGGAAGAGGCGTTTTCAGGCGATCTATCTCTCCAAACCAACTTCAGGTGAAGAGCTGGAGGACTTTAAAGAAAAGAGAGAGATTGCAGATGATCAAATCCATTGGGATATTGGAGCAAAACATTCTTTGAAAACAGGGCTATCACTTCCTGTTCTGCGTAAAAATGCGGAAATCACCCCAGGAAAAGAGTTTTCTGAGATTACCATCCCCAGAAGCAAAAAAAACTGGCTCTATCTCGCTCCAGAATACACATTTTCTGTATAATCGCTTCTATGTGGGCATTTTGTAAGGAAAAATTTCAAACACTAAGAGAAGGGCTCTTGTCTTATACAAGAAAAGAGAGGGCTTTTATTCTTTTTGCAATGCTATGCGGGTTTTTCATCTGCTGTGAGTATTCGGTGATTCGCCCCGTAAGCTCTTCTCTTTTCATCAGTGCGTTCTCTTCCAAGATGCTCCCTTACGTTTGGATAGCAGTAGTTCCTCTCAATTTCCTTCTAGTTTCTTTCTATAATAGGTTAGTGCCAAAGTGGGGCTCAAAGAAGATCTTCACAGCTTTAGCTCTATTGGTTGTCCTCATCAACGTCACTTTTGCTCTTTTGGCAAAAAATTTCCCAACCTTGAGCTTTCTTTTCTATATGTGGAAGGAAGTCTATGTGCTTATGATGTTCCAACTTGTCTGGTCGGTCATCCACGCCAATATCAACTTTGGAAGGGCGAAATATCTCTACGGGATTTTCTTTGGAGTGGGCGCCTTAGGTTCTGTTTTGGGATCTACTGCACCTAGTTTTTTTGCAGTTGCATACGGCTCTGAGAACCTTGTATTACTTACTTTCCCCATCTATCTGATGCTCGGACTCTGTTATTTCAGGATGAGCCATTACTGCAATGGAGATGTCCCAAAAAAAGAGCGAGACAAAGAGGGGGGATTTTTGCATGGGCTGCAGCTTATTCGTAGTTCTAGATTTTTAATTTTTGCTCTGCTAATTGTGGTATTTATGCAGACGAGCTCGGCAATTGTCGATTTTCAGTTCAATGACTTCTTAGAACGCACCTTTTCTCAAAAAGATGTGCGTACTGAATATTCTGCTCGTGTTTTGGGAGCAATGCATACTCTTACGTTAGCACTCCAGTTTATTGGAGCTTATGTTCTTATCAACTGGATGGGTTTTCGGAAATCCCACTATTTTGTCCCATCAATGCTTGCAGTATCTGCCACTTTTCTTGTTCTGTTTCCCGTATTTTCTGTTGTGAGCTTAGCGTTTATTACCTGTAAAGCCCTCGATTTTTCGATCTTCGGAGTGATCCGAGAGATGCTCTACGTACCACTAAAACCAGATGAGAAATTTCGAGCAAAAGCTGTTATCGATGTTTTTGCACATAGAAGCTCTAAAGCACTGGCTTCTCTACTTATCTTGCTTGTCACAAGCTTTGTTTCATCTCATATGCTTAGCTGGCTCAGTCTAACGATTGCTATGATATGGATTTTCAGTGTGGCCTACGGCCTACGTGAATATGAAAAAATCACAAGAGCGCAAGAGGCCTCATGAAGAAAGTACCTATAGACGTTCCAGGCTCTTATCTATTAGAAGACCCTCTTCTGAACAAAGGGACAGCGTTTACGGAAGAAGAAAGAAACGAACTGGGACTTTTGGGATTATTGCCTTTTCACGTCTCTACACTAGAGCAGCAAGTGAAACGGCGGTACGCTAACTTTTGTGAGCAGCCAAACGCTCTTTCTAAATATGTTTTTTTAAATGCTCTACAGAACCGCAACGAAGTTCTTTTTTATCGATTTGTCCTAGAGCACGTCGATGAGATGATGCCACTTATCTATACTCCCACGGTTGGTAGTGTCTCCACTAATTATAGTCTTCTTTATCGAGAGCAGCGTGGGCTCTATATCTCGTATCCTCACAAGGATAAAATTGAAGAGATGGTCGCTAATTTTCCTCGTACAGATATTGATGTGATTGTTGTCACAGATGGAGAAAGGATCCTCGGCCTCGGAGACCTTGGAATTGGAGGAATGGCCATTCCTGTTGGCAAACTTGCTCTCTATAGTCTTTTTGGAGGGATCCATCCTGCTCGAACTCTGCCCATTGTCCTCGATGTCGGCACTAATAACACCCAGATGCTCGAAGATCCCCTCTACTTGGGATGGCGTAATCAGAGAATTACAGGTGATGAGTATGATGATTTTGTAGAGACGTTTATCCAAGCGATCAAAAAACGTTTCCCCAACGTTCTCTTGCAGTGGGAAGATTTTGCTAAGCCTCATGCCAAGCCACTACTCAAGCGCTACCGAGAAAGTCTCTGCTCATTTAATGATGATATTCAAGGGACAGCATCGGTTGCTCTTGCAGCGGTCTATAGTGCGATCAAACTCTCAAAAAGCAGCCTGAAAGAGCAGCGTTTTGCAGTACTCGGTGGAGGCTCTGCTGGCATTGGTATTTGTGAACAACTCGTCCACGCTCTTGTTGATGAAGGGGGACTCACTGAAAAAGAGGCCCACAAGCTCTTCTATATTGTAGATCGTCATGGACTTCTAGAAGAGGGGAGTGAGCGACTTGACTCTAGCCAACGTCCCTTTGCTCAAAGTAAAGAAGCTTTGAAGGCTTGGAAGATCTCAGATCCCAATCACATCAGCCTTCTTGAAGTGATGCAAAATGCCCATCCGACTGTTCTTATTGGTGTATCGACACAAGGGGGAGCCTTTACGGAAGAGATCGTCAAAGAGATGAATAAACATGTAAAGCGCCCTATGATCTTCCCACTCTCTAACCCTACTTCACTATCAGAGGCTCACCCAGCAGATCTCATCAAATGGACGAATGGAGAGGCTATCATAGCAACAGGGAGTCCGTTCGATCCAGTTGCCTATGATGAGAATATCTATCACATTGCCCAGTGTAATAATGTCTATATCTTCCCAGGCGTAGGGCTTGGACTCATAGCAACAAAGGCCTCTTATGCTAGCGATGCAGTCTTCATTAAGGCTGCAAAGATTCTTAGTAAGCATTCTCCGATGTTGAAAGATCCATATGGACCGCTTTTTCCAACACTTGATCATTTACGAAAAGTGGCAAGAGAAATCGGGATCGCTGTTGCAGAGACTATAATTCAAGAGGGGAACACACCATTAAAAGAAATCGACTCGGTAGAAAAACTAATCGATGAGACGATGTGGTACCCAAACTATCCGATCTATACGAAGAAATCCTAGCGTCCAATTCGAATTAAGAACTCTAGAGCGCACTTTCGAGTGTGGGTTACAGACTCTTCTTCTCCTTTGGTAAGGTCTTCTAGAAGAAGGGATTCAGCTTTGTCGACTACTTTTTTTGCAAGAAGTGTATCGCGCGTTCGCATCAGCTCATCGAGCTGATATTTTAGAAGGTTAATTGCACTTTGGATTTGTTCGGATATTCTAGGGATTAAATTCCCCACCCCTCCGAAGTAAACAGTCATTAAAACACCTTTGTTAGTTTAGGTCTTATTATACGGTTTTATTGGTTAAAAATCAATCTCTATATACACGGCTTTAGTTGACTGGTTTTCAGTGATTTAAAGATTTTTTTGCTTAAAACAGACTGCTGTGTTAAAACCCCCGCCATGAATGAAAAGGATTCAGCAGTCGATCGGATAGATGGGCTAGCACCAACGGCCTCATCTTCTCCTTCAAAGGGAAAAAAGCATGCATATGAGCATGAGAAGACGCTCTCGCTCCCTTCTGGCTTAGAGGGAGTCTCCCTGCAAAAGCCGGCCTCTTCTAAACGTCGCCTAAATTTAGCGAGAAGTCTCCCTCAAAAAGAGCTCAAATCAGTCTTTGAAGGTGTCTATTGCGTGCCCAATCAGAGTCACCCTGTATTGGCGGGGCTTTTTTATTTACGCCAAGTAAAAAGCTTCCGGGTAAGAGAGCACACAATTGCAGCTCGGATCATGAAAACAGAAAGTCCTGCCCGCTCTGCGAGGCTTCAAAAAGTAAAAGTTTTGAGAAAGGAACCAATCGACAGGATCATGGGATATTTGTCAGATACTTAACAAACACTAGAAACAGATAGAGCCTGTGATTCCAATTGTGATCACGTGTTCTGATAGACTCAAGCTTCCTATGTTGAAGTGATAGCCCAAGTTAAAGTTAAACCCATTAGAAACGCTTCCAGCAAGACTTAAGCCTCCAGAGAGATAGTTGTATCGTTTTGTTGTCTCCACTGGCCGTACTACAAAGCGGATCGGGCGATGATGCACGCCTAACGGAGTTCTATTAGGGACACGTCTACCACTTAGGTAAAGATCATTAAGAGCCCAATTACCCCCAAAGTAACCGCAAAAATTTTCCGTAATTTCATCCCATCGATTTGGTGGGCCAGTTTTGCTCCAACTGGTGCGAAAAAGACAGCGCCAACACCTACTAAAGCAAAAGCTGGTAGATAGATGTATCCAAGGCTATAGGAAACTTCTATTTCACCAGCTCCAAAATAGAGATAGGCAATAGCTGCCAGAAAAGAAACAACTAGACCAATAGCTGCAGAAGTTCCCACAGAGCGCTTTTCTGAATGGTGATGCGCAATCAATAGGGGAACAGTAAATACTCCTCCTCCGATACCAAGTAAGCTTGCAATGGAACCTATTGTCAGTCCTGCCAGTCCATATGCTCCCTTAGTAGGGGTTTTGGGTGTTTGTTTTTTTGTTTTTTTGAGAAAAAGGTAAATACCCAAGCAGGTGATGAAAAGACCAAAGACAACTTGAAGCAGAATACCTGAAAGAGTGGAAGCGATCAGTGGTCCTATAATACACCCAACAACAATCCCCGGAAGCATTACAAAGACAATCTTCCAAATTACGCCTTTTCGTTTATGGTGCGCCCAAGTGGATGCGATCCCATTAAAAATCATAGCAGCTAGTGAGGTTCCCACAGCCATGTGCATCACTTCGCTCTGTGGGAAGCTCAGTGCATGAAATATTAGAAGCAAGCAGGGGATGGTCACAACCCCGCCGCTAAGACCTAAAAGGCCCCCAGCAACACCTGCAAGGGCGCCCACAACAAGAAAAGCGAGAAGAGAAGCGATTAGC
This sequence comes from Chlamydiota bacterium, assembly GCA_021772375.1. GTDB lineage: Bacteria > Chlamydiota > Chlamydiia > Chlamydiales > Rhabdochlamydiaceae > Sacchariniichlamydia. The sequence continues at coordinate 17,263 of JAJFME010000005.1, forward strand.
ATGAGTTTAACTCCTAAAAAAGACTCATACTAACTATTTGAAGGAATAATGGGTAGGAGTGAAGTAGAAATACCCCTTTTTTGCTCCCTTTTAGGCAACCTATGGTTGCCTGGAGCTTTCTCGTTTTTTGGAAATAAGGGCTTTTGCTCCTTCCTCCTTAAAACCTCTCCAAAGGAGCTTGACCTGTCTCGTGCTAATATTCAGAATATCAGCAGCTTGTGACTCATAAAGATAACCTTTCCATTTTTTGTAGCTCCCCCTTGGTAAAAATCTTTCTTTACCACAGGGGACATTTCTAATTGTCGGAAAGGGGACACTTCTATTTGACGCCTACACTCCGTGTTTATCACTATAAAATGCTACTGGCCGTCCATGCTTTTTGAGATAGCTTTTAGTGGCTTCAAAATAGCTAATCGTTGACTCCGATTTGACAAATCGGAGTTCTTTTAGAGCGCTCGTTGCATCGTCTACGT
>JAJFME010000041.1 GCA_021772375.1 Chlamydiota bacterium
TAGAAAGGTCAATAGTATGGATTAAGAGAAAGGCGAGAAGATTGATCTGTAGATGGGAAAGATTATTCGAAAATTGGGACGCAATCGTTACGCTGGCCCTTATTTTTTACTGGATGGCGATTTTAGTGAGATAGGTTCATAATCCGTTCTCTTCTCTACCTGGACTCATATTTATATCTAAAAAACCCACTCCAACACCTTTTATTTTATAAAATCAAATCACACAATTATCTAATCATGATACAAGGATAAGAAGACACAGCAACTCAAGTTTCTTCACTCGTATTCATACTACTTGAAGCTTTCCCTAACTCCTCGATCAAACCATTAAAGACCCACTGAAGTTTTGTCCCTTCTGCCAAGAACTTAGTAGCCTCACCCTGAGCTTTTTCAAATTCCCCTAGAAAATTCAGCGCTTTGACAAAGTAGTACCCTAGTAGATCTTTTACTCCCCCCTGATCCATTTTGGGTAATATAAGATCTGCCAGCTGGCAAATCTCTTCCCAGTTTTCGTTTCCATTAAGAGCTTGGACAAGCTCTACAACAAAGGTCATATGCAGATTTTCATCTTGAGTTCCTACTCTACTGTAAAGAGTATCTAATGCTTCTTCATATTTATTCTGAGCATTCAGAGCTCTCGCCAGTTCCAAGTTAGCGGCTCTCTTGTTTTTCTGGCTTAAGCGGTGTTTCTCTAAATAAGCTCTAGTTATTCTTTCTGCTTGGTCTGCTTTACTCGTACAGGTAAGAGCTTCTGCATAGTAACACAAAATGGCTCCCTCGGTCTTTGCATCAAGTTTCCCCTTATTACTTGCAGTTACAATTTCTATGATCTTTTCCCACTCTCCCTCTTTACGAAGAACTTTCAGTTCCTCTAAAATAGCTGTGAAATCCTTTTTATCTTTTGGTTCAATCCTTGGGCGTTTCTTCGGTTGTTGAACTGGGCTCTCTTCTAACACACCACTAGACCGAGAAAAGCCTGCTCCTGCAGATGGAACCCTCTGCTCTTCGCTAGGAGGTCTTTTAAGGAAGCCTGATGGAGGGACCTCCCCTCCTACAATCGGCTTGAAAGCCGCAGGAGCAACAGTTGTAAGTCTATCACTTGGCCCAACTGATGCCATTGGCTGGTCGGGCAACTTAGTAGCTTCTAGCAACTCTGGAAAAAATGGGATGGGAGTCTCCCCTTGAGGAACAGGTGTTATAGAGAGATTACCCATATTCCCCTCTGAACCAGAGAGACCTGCATCTGAACTACCAAAAGTCAATTCCCTTGCTTTTTGCGTCTCCTCTGCAGTGTGAAAGCTCCGACTCAAATCAACCCATATACAACTCATACTAAACAGCTGTTTTTTTTATAAATTTTAATAAATTATAAATAAACTTTGTCATAATAAATAAAAAAATTCAATATGTAAATATAATAACGCAATCACTTGTAAATTAGCTAGATAAAGAAATATCGAATAAGTGCTTTGCTAAAAACAAAGCTAGACAGGCAAAATTGGAAGCCAACCAATGCAAAAGGTAGCCCTGTGAGAATCTACACACGCCCTATTACCCATTACTTCCCCAAAGTCATTCCTCGAATGCTTCAAGCCCTTAACATCAAAGCAATTGTGTCTGCAGCATTCGCAGCTCTTGGCATGCTTGCCCTATACACCTTACACAACCGGTACAGCGCTTCTTTAGCTAAGCGACAAATAAAGCCAATACTGGTCCGTCCAAAGCAACAGCTACATGAAGCTCCTCTTTTCAACAAGGAGCCTCCCAAACCCCTACGAGAGGCAACTTCTCCAGAAGAGGTAATACAGAGACTCAAATACGAGTGGAAACGGATCCACACCTCAGATGTGGAGGAGCTCATTGCAGAAAGTGCTCAATTCTATCCGGGTGAGCCAATCGAAGACTCTACTACAGTGAAAATAGACAGAGCCCTTAGTAGGTATTTTCCTTGGATAATCGCTCCTCCGATCAGATATACCATCAATGAAAAATCAATCTTCAAGCAAATCAACTTCGATCTAGAGAGGAATCACGAAGGAGGAAGCCGGCTAATCCTCAATGGAACTACCTACGACGGCTCTGAAGGGAAAGATGCTCAAGCGATTCTAGACGCTCTGTCGGCCGGCCAAAAGACGAAGCAAGAAGCCCTACAACTCATGACTCTTTTACAGCAGGGGGTTTTTGCTTCACTGCAAAAGAAAATCACACAAGATTTAGAGCTTGGTGAGGGCATGGATGCTAGCTTTCAAATCTCTGGCCAAGGTAATTATTTGGATAATGAACTCAAAGAAAAACGAGAAAAGATAGCCCAACTTGGAAAAAGCGAAGCTACCATGGAGCTCGAAAGGAATGCATTCATTCGAGAGTATCGAGTAGAAGGAAATAAAATCACTTGCTCGTGCAAGTTTGAAATCACTGCAGCAAATATCGAAAAGAAATCTATTTATCGAGATCTACCTTACGGGGTGATCGATGCACAGGTAACCCTCAACCTAGATGAAAATACAGCACGTGAAACCTGGGAAATTACAAAAACAATCAGCAGTTAGCTAGGTGCTTCTTTAAATTTGATTGCGTAGCGAAAATAAATCATAGCTCCATTGATTAAAGCAGAGCCGATTGAGAGGTCAAAAAGTGCGTGAAGATCATTTGGAACATGAGCCCAATTCATAAGACGACCAAGACCGATCATTGCAATGATCAACAAATAGTCATGTAAGCGATAGAGCCTAGAAATTGGCTGCGGACCACGCATCGGATAAATTCTTCTTACTGTTTTTTGTGCAGCTTTGCTAAGTGCCCACTTCCCTTTAAAAAAGCCCAACAGCATACCAAGCAACACAACTGTCAAGATTGTTGGGATGATCGCTCCTGTAAAAAGGTGCATCAAAAAGTTCATTATAGGCCCTGCCTTCTGGCCACTTAAATGCGCTGCAAAAATTGTGATCATCAATCCTTTAATCAAAAGCAGCAATCCGACACAGAACCACACGAAGCCTGCAAAGGCAATAAGACGATATTTTTCTAATTTCATCGACAAAAAACGTTTAAACAAAGTACGCTGGTTTCCCATATCAGGGTTCTCTGAATATATCAGATTTCAACCTTTTATATGGAGATTTTTACATGAAAACTTCTTTGTCATTTCTGAGAGTCTTTTTTGTAATTCTGAGTCTGTTTTTTATGACCGCATTCATGGTGTCTCTCCCTATCGGGCCCATTTGGCAAAAATCGCTAATTGGTCTGGGAGTCGGCCTTCTCTTTAGCAGTGTGCTTTTTTCCTTAGAAGCGCTGTTTAAGCGGTATAATTTAAAAGCATTTAACACGGTGATTTTGGGCCTATTCGTCGGCTATCTAGCTGGACAAGCCCTCGCGTTGACCTGTGATGCTTTTGTAAATTTGAGTCATATGAAAATGACTCTACAGCCTCAGACGATAGACTTGATGAGAGTATCATGCTTCCTTTTAGGAAGCTATTTGGGAACACTTCTGGTCGTCCACTTCGCGGATGAAATCCTTATTAGTATCCCCTTCGTTAAACTCTCTTCACCTTCTTCACGCAAAAAAGATTTACTTATTGATATCACAACGCTTGCCGATTCACGTATTCTTGATCTGGCAGCTACGGGAATACTCAACAATTCCCTTATTATTCCCAAGTTCCTAGTAGCGGAACTCTATTCTCAGGCAGAGTCTTACGACGATATGCTCAAAACACGAGCAAAGCAAAGTCTTGAGACCTTAAAAAAGCTGGAGTCGATACCAGAGCTTGGCCTCCGCTTCGACGAAACAAAATTCTCAAGTGAGGATGAGCCCTTTGTCCTTCTGTTAAGACTTGCCAGGCTCTGTGATGCCAACCTCTTAACAGCGGATATTTCACAGGCGCAAATACCTGCGGTCGAGGGCATCCAGATCATCAACCTTCATTCTATTTCTAATGCATTGAAACCCCTTATGCAAGCGGGCGAATCGATGACAATGAAGATCCAACGCTACGGCAAAGAGCCGAACCAAGGCGTTGGTTATCTCGAAGATGGAACAATGGTTGTAGTCAACGGTGGTGGCGACTTTATTGGAGAGACGATTGAAGTACAGGTCCTCTCTGTAAAGCACACCTCATCGGGCAGAATGATTTTCTGTAATACGATGGATGAGATGCCTCTAAAAAGAAATCGAGTGGAAGTATGACCCCTCAGGGCTTAGGCAATGACATCATTGAAATCGAGCGGGTGCGCCAAGGATTCGAGGCGCACCAGCAAGCATTTCTAGATCGCCTGTTCACAAAAAAGGAACAGGAGTACTGCCAAACCCATAAGGATCCCTTTCCTCGCTATGCAGGGCGCTTTGCGGCAAAGGAAGCCATTGTAAAAGCGCTCGGCTGTGGCTTTGGTTCTGAGGCTGCGTGGCACGATATTGAAATCCTAGCCAGCCCCAAGGGAAAGCCTGAGGTTCATCTCTCCGATGAACTGAAAAAGCGGTTCAATAACCCCACAGTTCTTATTTCCATTAGCCACTGCAAGGCATACGCCTCTGCGGTGGCTATTTCCTACTAGCTCTACTCATGGGTGGCTCCCTTGTTTCTACACATCTTCTCCACACACAACTTCTCCCATGTCCAAAAACAAGCTCTAAAACAGTGCTACATTAAAAAATGGAGAAGGGAAACTCGAATGTAAACACAAAGAAATTCACATGCTCGGGATAGCTGCGTGCATAGACCCTATGAAGATAGTCGAAGCGCAAGCTTCCGTACATACCAAAGCTATAGCGATAGCTCCCCCCAAGATCGATGCTGTGGTGACCAATGCGGCTCCACCCTTTGAAATCATCCGTATCGACGATAGTCTTTCCCCCCAAACCAAAATAGCTTGTGGCATAGAGGCGAAACTCGTGACAATTTTGCAAATTCCACCAAAGAAAGAGATCTCCTCTGAGCCAAGGAGAGCCTTGTGTCCCTTGGCCAATAGCACCTGTTGCATAGGTGCGAAAAGTCCAACAGGGGCCACAACTCCACTCTTTTCCAATGGAGGTGTGGAATTCAAAGTTTGCGCGAGCATGATAGGGAGTACTTAAGTCTTTTCTAAGTCTTGCTGATGCATCACGATAGACAAGGCCACTGGAAAGACTAACACAGTCTCCACATACATCATCTAGCCAGAGTTTGCGTGCTTGTATCGCGAAGCTCCGGTACCCCATTGAGGCATCTGTTGTGTCAGCAAACTCCAACTCAACTTCCCAGTTCCAGGTCTCAGGAACCGTTACATCTAGCCTAAAGCCCAACACGTGGGCAAAATGAGTTCGATCAATTTGTGGAGAGGCATTATCGACTTTGGTGAAGAAGTTGTACTCATATTGAGCAAGAAAATCGAATTCAAGAAGTTCGCCATACCAAGGCCTCTCTTCAAGTGCAAAACATAGCTGAGGCAAACTCAAAGCAAGTAGTGCAAATTTTTTCATTAATCTGCTAACCCTTTAGCACTGAGCCAGCGCTCGGCATCGAGTGCGGCCATACAGCCACTACCCGCTGCGGAGACCGCTTGGCGATAAACATGATCGTGTACGTCACCTGCTGCAAAAACCCCTTCCACACTTGTTGTAGAGGACCCTGGCGTGACTTTAAGGTAACGATTCTCTTCTAGCTCAAGCTGTCCATTTAAGAAATCTGTATTTGGATTGAAGCCTATTGCAAAAAATACGCCGCCCGCATCTCTTTTGTGTTCTTCACCGCTTTTCACATTTTTCAAAGTGACGAAACGAACAACATCATCTCCCTCTACTTTAGACACGACGTGATCCCAAATAACTTCTATTTTGGGATGGTTAATGGCTCGATCTGCCATGATTTTAGAGGCACGAAGCTCATCGCGACGGTGCACTAGATAGACTTTACTTCCGTACTTGGTGAGGAAAATAGCCTCTTCACAGGCGCTATCGCCTCCTCCAACAACGAAAAGGTCTCTGTCTCGAAAGATAGGGGCTGCTCCATCACATACAGCGCAGGCTGTTACCCCCTTCTGCCAAAACTCCCCTTCTCTAGTCCCTTCGATGTCAAGGCGCTTAGCAGTAGCTCCTGTTGCCACAATAACACACTCTGCTTCTACTTCTGTTTTGCTCCCTACTATCTTGAAAGGGCGCTTAGACAGATCTACGGAAAGGACATCTTCTGTCAAAATTTCTGTACCAAAACGCTCGGCCTGTTTCCGGCAACGGATCATAAGCTCAGGGCCTTCGATCCCTTCTGGGAATCCAGGATAGTTCTCTACTTCTGTTGTTGTCATGAGCTGTCCACCAGCTGTCCCTGAATAGAATCCTTCATAGAGCAAGGGCTCTAGATTCGCTCTCCCAGCGTAAATAGCTGCAGTATATCCGGCAGGGCCCGATCCGATAATGACAAGTTTTCTCTTTTGCATGGTGCACATCCTACGTCCAGTAACTCATAAGTTTTACAGAAATTTAGGGTATAAGTTCCAGGAAAATATGGAAATTGAGTACAATCTTCATCCTATGCGGCATATAAAAATCGAAGACCTATCTAAATCGATCCACGGGCAGCCGATTCTTCCTAAAATGGATCTCATGATCCCTGGCGGAAAATTCTTTGCTCTCCTTGGCCCCAGTGGCTGTGGAAAAACCACCTTACTCCGATTAATTGCAGGATTAGAAACTGCTGACGAAGGCAAAATCTACCTCGGCGATGATGATATTACCCGAAAACCGATCAACGAGCGACCGATCAATATTGTCTTCCAAAACTATGCGCTATTTCCCCATCTGAATGTCTTTGAAAACGTAGCCTATAGCCTCCGTCTAAAAAAACTACCTAAAACAGTCATTCACCAAAAAGTATTTAAAATACTTGAAGCATTCCACTTAGAAGCCCATATCTACAAGCTGCCGAGCCAGCTCTCTGGAGGACAACAGCAACGAGTCGCACTTGCACGCGCTATTGTCAATGAGCCCGATGTTCTTCTTTTGGATGAACCACTTGCAGCTCTCGACTTTAAGCTCCGTGAAAAAATGCTTCTCGAACTTATTGAATGGCAAGACGAGCTTAAAACAACATTTATCTACGTCACCCACGATCAATTCGAAGCGCTTACAGTAGCCGATCAGATGGCAATCATGAATCACCATGGAGAGATCGAGCAAATTGGCACTCCTAAAGAAATCTATGAATTCCCCCATTCTTCTTTTGTAGCCCGGTTCGTTGGCACAACAAATACCTGGCATGGGAAATTGCGGAACCTAGACACTGATCCTACAATCGATATCCCTGATCTAGGTCGCTTCCAGATCTATATCCCCAAGAAGAAAGAATGGATGAAGGAAGAATACGATCTAGTGATGAGTATCCGCCCTGAAAAAATCTTCATCTCTAAAACAGAGGCTAAAAACTTTTCAAACCAGGTCAAAGGCATTGTTCACTCGATTGTCTATCATGGCCGCTCGACTCAATACAATGTCGTCCTCGAAAATAAGATGAAAATCCAGGTGTTTGAGCAAAATGAAGAACACTTCCCTCATGAAGATATTGACTATGATGACGAGGTGTATCTCTACTGGCAAAAAGAAAATGCGGTCCTCTTGGAAAAATGAAAATCAAATCATCTAGACTCTCCCGCTCTGAACTCCCTTTTGCAATTGGGATCCCAGCTCTTGTTTGGCAAGCGCTTTTCTTCTATTTGCCCCTTTTTCTTCTCATTGTATCTAGCTTTTTTAAGATCTCCCAGACGGGAAAGTTCGAGGGTCTTACGATTGCTAACATCCAGGTATTCCTCTCTCCAACCTATCTAAAAGTTATTCTCTCTTCCCTTCTCCTCGCGGGCTCTAATGCCCTTCTCTGTTTTGTCGTAGCCTTTCCTCTTGCCTATTTTCTCGCATTCACTGGGCGTAAGTACAAAAACTTTTTTCTCTTTTTTCTGATCGTCCCTTTTTGGACTAACTTCTTGCTCCACGTGTACGCATGGTTCTACGTCTTAGAGCGGCACGGATTTCTCAACACCCTCCTTCTTAAAGTTGGGATCATCCAAGAGCCCCTGCACCTACTCAATTCTCTGCCCGCTATCATGGTCATGATGGTCTACTACTATCTTCCCTTCATGGTACTCCCTATCTATGCATCTCTAGAGCGATTCAACTACAAACTCATTGAAGCCTCCTATGATCTCGGAGGGAATTTCTTATCAACATTCCGACGGATTTTACTCCCTATTACAAGCAGAGGTATCCGCGCTGGCTTCTTCCTCGTTTATATCCCCTCTTTTGGTGAGTTTGTAATCCCTGAGTTAATGGGTGGTGATAAGAAGATGTTCGTTGGAACAGTCATCTCTCAGTATATCCTAGGAGAGGGAACTGGCTCGATGGGGGCTGCCTTTACCCTATTAAGTGCTGTTGTCCTCATTATAAGTGCGTTTGTTCTCCATGTTCTCCTCTCAAAAATCTTACTACCGAGGATGTACCATGGATAAGACGAAATCCCCGGCTCGCATTGGGTCTCTTGCTATGGTAGCCGCTACTTACCTCTTTCTCTATATCCCGATTGTTGTGCTATTTGTCTTCTCCTTCAATACAGAGCGATTTCCCTCTCCATGGAGTGGCTTTACTCTGAAGTGGTACGAGGAATTATTCCACTCTTTCTACTTATGGAAAGCCTTCCAAAACTCCCTGGTTATTGCCTGTTTCTCCACCCTTATCAGCCTAGTAGCTGGAGTTGGCCTCGTTTTTTATGCAGCCCAAGGAGGGCGCATTGGGAAGTCTTTAGGAATGTTCTACGGCAACCTTATCATCCCTGAGACAGTCCTCGCTATCAGCCTTCTTTCTTTCTTTACCATGGTTGAGATCCCTTTGGGTATGACCACACTAATTTTAGCTCATACCGTGCTTGGCTTAGGCTTTGTGATCCCTATTGTCTATGCTAGATTCCGAGAGCTCGACCACACGCTAACAGAGGCTTCTCTAGACCTTGGTGCTACCCCACTCCAAAGCTTTTTTAAAGTAACTCTCCCCATGCTCCGTCCAACTCTTATTACGACAGCGCTGCTAGTATTCATCATCTCGTTTGACGACTTCATCCTCTCCTACTTCTGTGCTGGAAGCACAGCACAAACTCTTTCACTGTACATCCTTTCTATGATCCGAACAGGGGTTTCCCCCGTTGTCAATGCCCTTTCCTCTGTCCTTCTTTTCCTTAGTTCGCTACTGGTACTGCTTTTTTTCTCACTCAAAACCAAGGTGCGATTCTTCTAATGAAACCTAGAAAACTATTCGCTCGCTTCGGAATCATCTGCGCTTGGATCATCGTAACCTTTACAGCACTCTATCTACCCAAGTGGCATCGTTACGAAGAGAAAAGTATTACTATTTTTACATGGGGAGACACACTCGATCCAAGTGTACTTGCAGCCTTTGAAAAAGAGACCGGAATCAAAGTGCGCCTAAGCTACTACGCCACCAACGAAGAGCTTCAAGTCAAAATGCAAGCAACTGGAGGGGAGGGATACGATCTTATAGCTCCTTCCGGCTATACCGTAAACATTCTCATAAATGAAGACTTGCTGAAACCACTCGATCGAAGCAAGCTCCACTTCTGGAAAGATCTCAACCCTATCCTCCTCAATCACCCTTTCGATCCGAACAACCGCTACTCTATCCCCTTCGAGTGGCAAGTGTACGGGCTAGGTGTTGACCGCCGTTTCTTCACCGATAAAACTTTTACCCCCACCTGGAAGTCCATCTACGACCCCAGCGTCATCGACTACAAAATTGCAGTGAGCAACGACCCCATTGAAGCTGTCGCCTTCGGAGCTCTATACCTATATGGAGATATTGAAAATATGACAGACGAGAAGTTTCAAGACATACGAAAACTTCTTCTTAGACAACGCAAATGGGTAGAGGCTTATACAGATTTCCGGGCCGACTACTTCATCGCAACAGGCAACTGCCCGATCGCCCTGTCCACTAGTACCTACATCAAACGAATTCATCCTACCTTCCCCTATATTCAGTTCGTTATCCCAGAAGAAGGCTCCTTTGTCACAATCGAGAACTTCTGCATCCCAAAAGAAAGCTCTAAAGATAAATATGTCTACCGACTACTCAACTACCTCTACTCAAAAGAATCAATGATTGCCCATCGAGAAAATTTCCTATTCTTCCCTGCAACCCTCTCTCCCATCGAAGATCTTGATCTAGAAGACTACGAAAAAAAGCTCCTCTTCATGAGTGAGGAAGAGTTCAAAAAGTTCCATTTCTTTAAAAATATTGTCTCTCAAAAAGAAGTACGTAAGCTTTGGGTCGAAGTGAAGTCTTTCTAAGTCAGCTCTGTGATGGCCTTATGTGCTGTTCAGCCCTTGCACTTATTTCTTCATCCTTAATCAAACATTGAAGTTGGAATGCCTGTGGGAGATTTTTTGGAGATTGCTCCGTTAGATCCACAACCCCCTGAAAAAGAATGGAGTCCCGAAGAGAATCATCTGCAATTTCTGTAGTGAATGAAAGCGCTTTCCTAGTCTCTAATTCCAAATAGGATTGAAAAAGAATTTGCAAACTCTTTTGAAGATCATCTTGAGGCAAAATATTCACCACCCCTTCCAAAGAATCGTTATCAGAATCCTCTAAAACTTCCCTCGAATATAAATCTCCAGCGTTCGACACTCTCCAATTTTCGATCTTGATTGCAAGGGTGCACCAACTATCTAAATTGGTTTCTAAAGGACCTAAGCGATCAATTTCAGAGTTCCATTCAGCTGCCTTTTCTTGGAAGATATCGCAGATTAAAACACTCTGTAAAAGATTTTTTACTTCATTCATACTCATAGAATAGCAAAAAACCATTTTCAATGCTAAACTTCTGCCATGGAAGATGATTTAGCAAAAATGGAGTTCACCAAAGATCAGGACGGCAACGAACTCCTCCTCAAAGATGGTAAGTTCCAAGTCATGATGGAGTGGGAAAAACCCTACATGCAAGCCTGCGTTAATGCCTTACAACCCAAAGGAAACGTTTTAGAGATCGGCTTTGGATGTGGGTATGCCTCTACCTACATTCAGGAGCATAATCCCACAAGCCACACCATTATTGAGTATCATCCAGTAGTTGCAGCTAAAGCTCGTGAGTGGGCCAAAAACTACAAAAATATACGCATTGTTCAAGATACCTGGCAAAATGCCCTCCCCACTCTTGGAAAGTTCGATGCCATATTCTTTGATGACTATCCTCTTGAAAGCGAGCAGCAGATGGATGAGAAAAAGAAGCACATCTCTGTGGGCAATGAAGCTCTTGCGCAGGGAAAAGCAGTTATCGAAGATGCACATAATGCAATCCCCTCTCTCAAAACAAAGACCTATTCAGAAGAAGATATCGAAGAGTTTTTCACCTTAGTTGACCCAAAATCTACCCCCAAAGAACTGATCCACTTTTTTCATGAGCTCAAGAGGGATAAACACATTACAAGTGCTCTACTTGACGCTTCTCTTCAAAAACTCATCGATCAAAAGCGGATTACTCCTGATGACTTAAAGCAATACAAAGAGGAGACCTCCTCGAGAAAAGAGGTGTTTCAGCACCAGGGCGATCGCCTCTTTACCTTTATCGACCTCTGCATGAAAAATCATATGAATAAAGGTGCTGTCTTCAGCTGCTATTTGGAAGATCCCTCATCAAAATTCTTCGATAAAAAGTTCTTTGACCACATCATCACAAATCCCTTTGTAGACTACCACGAAGAGTGGATCTCCATCGAAGTGCCCAAGCACTGCAAGTATTATAAAGGTAATGAAGCTCTTGTCATTAGGATTACTCTTTTTTAAATTTCTCCTAAACTGACTTTTGGATACGTAAAACCCATGCAATCTCGGAGTTCGACTCCGAGATTGCATGGGTTTTCAGATTGGGAAAATTCAATAACTCATTGTTTATAAAACAGATATGAAAAATTACAGTTTTCTGAACACAGAAATCTGGGGAGAACGCTGATCTTTAGAAGAAAAAGTCACAATACACAACCTGAACTTGTTCTCACTACTAAACTCTTGGATAAATCTCTTCTTATCAAAATTAGGACTGGCTACTGGTTGGCCATTATACTTCAGAAGGTCTTCTTGAGAGACAAATGTATGACTTTGATCTGCAACTTTAAATGTAGTCGTTGCAATGAGATGAACTTTCTCACTCTCTGTTAGGGTGAACTTGACCAAACATTCTTCGTACGGCCCTTTAATAGGCAATTGATCCTGACAAGGCTCACCAAGAATATACTCGGGCAAAAGGGAAATACTGGCCAATTTTTTCTCCATAAAAAAGGACTCACCGGTAAGTGAGTCCTTTTCTTGTAAAACTAAGGGGTCGCCTTATGCTTTTTTCTCGTTGATGTGAGTGATAACATCGTTGATGGTCTTTAGCTTTTCTGCTTCTTCTTCAGAAATTTCGAAACCAAAACGCTCCTCAAATGTCATGATCAACTCTGTAAGATCTAGTGAGTCTGCATTCAGATCTTCAACAAATGATTTCTCAGGAGTCACGTCTGTAGCATCTACTCCGAGCTGCTCTATTACGATGTCCACTACTTCTTTCTCAATTGACATAAGGTTATCCTTTGTATCCATTTATACCCTCATTGGTTTTTTTTTGTTTCTAAACAAGATTACATCACCATTCCGCCGTCGGCCGTCAGAGTCTGCCCCGTCATATAGCTCGACATATCGCTTGCCAGAAAAAGAGCTACATTTGCAATTTCTTCAGGTCTTCCCATCCGTCCCATAGGAACTTTCTTGAGAATCCCTTCTTTTTGCACGTCCGTTAGCTTGTCTGTCATCTGCGTTTCAATAAATCCCGGAGCAATGCAATTCACGCAAATACCACGCGTTGCAAGTTCCAGCGCTAAGGACTTTGTAAAACCTATAACACCCGATTTAGATGCAGAATAATTCACTTGTCCCGCATTTCCTGTCAAGGCAACGACAGAGGAGACATTAATAATTTTACCTGTTCGAGCCTTCATCATCGGTCTGACGAGTGCTTGACAGGTATTAAAAACAGATTTGAGGTTCACATCGATTACATCGTCCCAATTCTCTTCAGTCATCTTCATAAGAAGGCCGTCGCGAGTAATTCCAGCATTGTTGATAAGCACATCAAGAGATCCCCATTTCTCGAGAATGTCTTGGATTGCAGTTTCAACCGAGGTTTTATCTGCAACATTAACAAGCTCTGCGAGAAATTTCTGCTCACTTAAGCTTTTGTGCTCTTCGAGTTCTTTCAAAACTAGCTGAGCTCTTTCTGGGCTTGTCCCAAAAATCGCTACACTAGCTCCTTGCTCTGCAAAAGTCAGAGCAATCTGCTTTCCTATCCCTGCTGTTCCGCCAGTAATCAGTACTGTTTTATCTTTAAGCAACTGGTGCATGTCTAACTCCTTCGAGGTCTGCTACTTTTTCCACACTGATAGTTGGTACTTTAACACCAATGCGCTTATTCATACCGGCTAATGTTTTACCAGGTCCCATCTCAATGAAAAGTTCCACACCCTTCTCTACCATGGCTTCGACCCCTTTCTGCCAGCGCACAGGATGCGTTACTTGCAAAATCATTGCCTCGCGAACCTCTTTTTCAGAGGTGAGAAAATCACCTGGAACATTCATCACGATCTCTGTATCTGTGGCAACCATTTCTACATCGCGAATAAGTGGTTCTAATCTATTTTGGGCCTCTTGCATCAACCCGCTGTGAAAGGCACCAGAAACATCGAGAGGCATCACACGCCTAGCGCCTTGCTCCTTGAGAAGAAGGGCAGCCTTTGCTGTGCCTTCTTTAGTCCCTGCTATCACGATTTGTCCCGGGCAGTTGAGATTAGCAATCCAAACCCCTTCAATTACATTTGTGACTTCTTCGACATCGGAAAGCTCTAGCCCGAGAACAACGTACATGGTTCCAGGGTGGGTTTCACAAGCATCTTGCATGTAGCTGCCACGCGCTTTAACAAGGGCAAGAGCATCTTTAAAAGAGATCTTATTAGCAGAAACAAGCGCAGTGTACTCCCCTAAGCTCAATCCAGCGCAGACAGCAGGTTCTAAATCGGGATACTGAGCCTGGACAACTCGTAAGATAGCTATGCTTGTGATAAAAATAGCCAATTGGCTGTTTTTGGTAAGGGTAAGCTCTTCTGCGGGGCCATTGAAAATCTTCTCGGAAAAGGACTCTCCTAGAATTTCATCAGCCTCTTGAAAGACCGCTTTTGCTTCTTTGAATTGAGCAAAGAAGTCGGCTCCCATACTGGGATATTGAGCCCCTTGCCCTGGAAAGATAAATGCGATTTTTTTATTCATTTGTCAACACCGTTGATCCCCAAGTAAGCCCCGCTCCAAATGCTGTAAGAAGCAAGTTTTCTCCTGAAGTGAGTTTCTTTTCATCTAAAAGTTCGTCTAGAGCAATACCCACAGAAGATGCTGAAGTGTTCCCATATTTTTGAACTGTCACGAAGACCCGATCATTGGGTACCTGAAAGCGCTTTGCAATCGCATCAATAATGCGAACATTGGCTTGGTGAGGGATCAGCCAACTTATATCACTCTCTTGTAGCCCTGCTTTCTCTATACATTCTTTAGAGGAAGACTCCATACGACGAACAGCATGCTTAAATACCTCGCGCCCCCCCATCTTAATGTAATGCATTCCAGCTTCCACAGTTTCTTTTGAGGCTGGATTGCGAGATCCTCCTCCTGGCATAATTAAAATTTCTTTCTGGTCTCCATCTGAGCCTAAAACCGTATCACGAATCAACAACCCTTTACCCTCTGAAGAAACAACACAGGCCGAAGCTCCATCTCCAAACAAAACACAGGTGCCGCGATCTTCATAGTCAACAATTGAAGAAAGTTTTTCTGAAGCAACAATCAAGACATTGCGATAGATGCCTGATTCAACAAAAGCTTTCGCTATGGAAAGTGCATAAATATATCCTGAGCAAGCAGCCTGAATATCCATTGCAGCTGCTGAATCTAATTCAAGTTGAGACTGAATAATGCATGCAGTGCTTGGAAAGGTATAGTCGGGTGTGAGCGTTGCGACCAAAACCAGATCAATGCTCTTTGGGTTAATACCTGCTTTTTCGATCGCTTTTTGAGCAGATTTTACACCCATATCGGATGTAGATTCATCTGTGGCAGCTAAACGTCTTTCCTTCATTCCTGTTCGGGTTACGATCCACTCATCAGAAGTTTCGACCATCTTTTCCAGGTCTGCATTCGTCAGAACTCTTTTCGGGAGATAAGAACCGGTCCCAATAATTTTTGCTTGCTTCATAAACCTTCCAAATCGGCGCCTCATCAGGAAACGCTTCTGTACAAAAAAATGTACAACGTTTCAACCATTATAGCGGAAACTTTCATAAGACTGAAGTAAAACCCTTCAAATTTATCGTTGGAATCGGCAATACTGGGCACCATGAGTCAATACCCTAGTGAACTTTTAACTTTAATCGCTCACCTGAAGAAACTTCCAGGTGTAGGGCATAAGACAGCCGAGCGATTCGCCTTCTGCCTACTTGACTGGCCAAAAGAAGATATTAAAAAATTCGCTTACCAACTCGACATCCTTAAAGAAAGGATTTACCCCTGCTCTATTTGTGGCTGCCTTAAAGACAACGCCTCATGCACTTTTTGTGATGTAAAACTGCGAGATCCCTCCATTCTCTGCCTTGTCTCCTCTCCAAGAGATGTGTACGCCATTGAGGAAACAAGAGCCTTTAAGGGACTTTATCATGTAATCGGAGGCCTCCTCTCCCCTTTGGAGGGCCGGTCAATAGAGAAGATTGCACTCGACAGACTCACAAATCGCTTCTCTGAGAAAGACATCCAAGAAGTCATCATCGCCCTAGACTCCACTCTAGAAGGCGATGCAACCGCCCTATTTTTAAAGCAAAAACTCAATGAAATTGGAATACAAGCTACCCGCCTAGCCTTTGGTCTGCCGATGGGAAGCTCTCTTGATTTCGTTGATTACGGCACACTAGAAAAAGCCTTCACTGGGAGGCAAACATTTTAGCTTTGCACGATATTTTGAAGATCCATATAATCCGGAAGCCATAAGCCATGAACAATAAAATCCTCTTCTGTCTCTCTCTCGTTCTCTCTACAGGTATTGCCGGCCAAGCCGAAGCAAAAAGCCCATCTGCTGTCCACAACTACGACGACCAACTCGTCGGAGAAATTGAGATTAAGGTAGAGAACTTGGCCGAAGGCTCGTCTTTTGATAAAAACACCATTCGAGCAAAGCTTAAAACTCACCAAGGCGATGTCTTTTCTCAATATGTCTTTGATCAAGACCTTAAACAGCTTGCCAACGACTACGACAGAGTCGAACCGCAAATCACTGTCCAAGATGGAAAAGTGGATATCACTCTCAAAGTTTGGCTCCGCCCAGTCATTCATAAGATCGAATGGGAAGGGAACTCCGCAGTAAAGACTAGAATTTTACGCCGTGAACTTGATACCGATCCTGGGTCCATTTTCAACAGAGCCGATTTCAACAAGTCCTTCAATAAAGTCAAAGAGTACTACATCAAAAAGGGGTATTTTGAATCGGAAATCTCTTACAAGCTAATCCGAGACCCCAAGACACAAGAAGTAGATATTATTATCAAAGTCTCTGAGGGCCGTTCAGGAAAAGTCGATAGCATCGTATTCAAAGGCTTTTCCAAAAAAGAAGAGAGCGCAATCCTCAACAAGCTCTATACTAAAAAATACAGCTCTCTCACTAGTTGGTTCACTGGCAAAGGTAAATTCGTTGAAGAAGCCCTCGAACAGGATCGACTTACTATTTTCAACTACCTCCAAGACGAAGGCTACGCCGATGCTAGGGTAAACATCGAAATCCTTGAATCCCAAGCAAACGGAAAAGTTGTCATCGATATCAGTGCCGACAAAGGCGCTCTCTATCGCTTTGGGCAAATCAGTTTCAACGGTAACATCCTCCTTTCTGATGAAGATGTAGAAAGAGTATTCATGGCTCGTCCTGATGAAACCTACTCTCCAGACAAACTCCGTAAAACTGCAGAAGCAATCAAGGAGCTTTACGGACGTAAGGGCTATATCGATACAAGCGTTACCTATGAAACGCAACTGATGCAGGACTCCCCTATCTACAACATCTATTTCAATGTTGACGAGGGACGCGAGTATCACATCGGAATGATCCGCGTTATTGGAAACATCCAAACAGAAGCTCGTGTTATTTTACGTGAGTCTCTACTTGTCCCTGGGGAAGCTTTCGACTCGCTAAAACTCAAAGTAACCCAAGCTCGCCTAGAGAACATGGGTTACTTCAAAAGCGTAAATGTTTACGCTGTACGCACACAAGATGACCTCTCTCTTGGCGACAACTACCGAGATATCTACATCGAAGTAGAAGAAACCCAAACAGGAAATGTCAGCCTGTTCGGAGGGTTCAGCTCAGCCGAGAATGTATTTGGAGGACTAGACCTTACTGAACGCAACTTCAACTACAGAGGGCTGACAAAAGTCTTCAGTGAAGGTGGATCAGCACTGCGTGGTGGTGGGGAATTTCTGCACCTGCGCTCTAGCTTCGGCCCAAAACAACAGAGCTATATGGCCTCTTGGCTCACTCCTTATTTCCTAGACAGCCCATGGCGTATAGGCTTTGAGTTCACAGCCAATATAAATAGTACTCTTATCTCCGATGACTACGATCTCAACACCTACAATTTAGGGGGCTTCGTCGCCTACCCCTTAAGCCCCTACCTATCCTACGGATTTAAATACCGAGTCAAAAACTACGATATTGTAGTCGATAGAGACATTGCAAACTCACCAGAGAATGATAAAAAACTCGATAGACGACATGAAAGGGGTATCCTCTCAGGTCTTGGCGCGTCTCTTACTTACGACTCGACAAATAGCCCAATGAGCCCCAACCGAGGTCTCCGCTCTCTTATAGAAGGTGAGTTTGTCGGAGTTGGGGGATCTGCTACCTTCTTCCGAACAGCCGCGATCAATTCCTATTATACTCCTCTATGGCAATATGGCCATATGCGCTACCGCTGCGACTTTCGGTTCCTCTTCCCAATGGGGCAGACAAATACTTTTGCAGAAATCCCCATTTCAGAACGTTTTTTCCTTGGAGGGGTTGCCTCTGTTCGTGGTTATAAGGACTTTATTCTCGGGCCCCGCTTTGATAAAATAGATAGAGATGGCGAATCCAGGAAAGGACGCGGCGATCCAACCGGAGGTATCAGCTCCTCCCTACTCTCTATCGAGTACGTCCAAGCTGTTCTTCCTATTATGGAAGTGTTCCTTTTCATGGATGCAGGTTATGTCACTGATCAACAATTCAATTTCGGCACATACAGAGCCAGTTATGGTATAGGCACTTACCTAAATATTATGGGCCGTATGCCCATCACCCTCGGCTATGGTGTCCCAGTCAATCCAGCCAATAGAGATCAAAAACAGAAAGACCATTTCTTCTTCTCTATGGGCGGACAATTTTAATTACACAATTTAAGGAGATATTATGATTCGTAAAGCTTTATTCGCACTTTTTGTAGTTTTTGGACTCTCTACAGGTGCTTTCGCTTCTGAAGCCAAGTCTTCTGTTGGGATCGTCAACTTTACTAACTGCATGACTGATTCAAAAACAGGAAAACAAGAACAAGCTTCCTTTGAATCTCTCAAGACACAAATGACCTCTCTTCTTGAAGATTCAGAAAAACAACTCACAGAACTTTCTACTAAGTTCAACGACCCTGAGTACATGGATGGTCTTTCTCCTGAAGCAGAAGAGGAAATGAAAGTAAAGTTCCGCTCCCTTAGCGAAGAAATGAACCGCTACCAAAACCAATACTACCAAGTGTTGAACCAAGCGAACATGAAGATCGTTCAAACAATGGGCGCACACATCCAAGAAGCCTCTGAGCAAGTGGCTAAAAACAAAAAGCTCACTGTGGTCATGAACAAAGAAGCTTGCTTCTTCCACGCTGCAGCCCTTGATGTAACAGGCCTTGTCATTGCTGAGATGGACAAAGCATTTGAACTCCGCAACGCAAAAGTGGCCGATGCTCAAAATAATGATGCTCAAAATGGATCTGCTAAAAAATGAGCAAGTCCCTTGCAGAGCTCGCTCAGCTTCTCGGAGTTCAGCTCCAGGGCAACCCTGAGCATCTGATTTCTTCTGTAGCCGATTTAGAATCGGCTACAGAGGTTGATATTTCTTTCTTAGCAAATACCCGCTACAGCCCTCTTCTCAAAAAAACAAAGGCTGGAGCTGTCTGTATAGACAAAACCGCAGAACGCCTTGAAGGGCAGAACTACCTCGTTTCTGACAACCCCTCCAGAACCTTCCAGCAGATAGCAGAAACTCTTCTTGGAGAGCGCAAAACCACTGGATTTTCCGGCATCCATCCCGCGGCAGTCGTCCATGAGACAGCCAAGATCAGTGAGAACGTAACCATCGGCCCCTATGCTGTCATTGACTGCGATGCTGAGATCGGCGACAACACTACTATCGGCTCTAATGCCTATGTAGGCGCTGGCACCATCATTGGTTCCTCTTGCACCCTCTATCCCCATAGCATCGTCCGCGAGTACTGTAGCCTAGGCAACCGCGTTATCTTACAGCCTGGTGCCGTTATCGGATCCTGTGGGTTCGGCTACACTACCAGTGAGACAGGTGAACATACCAAGCTTGAGCAAATCGGCAATGTCATCCTTGAAGACGATGTAGAAATCGGCGCCAACACCACCATCGATAGAGCTCGATTTAAAACAACCCGCATCTCCAAAGGGACCAAAATTGACAACCTCGTCCAGATCGCTCACAACGTCGAGCTAGGCCAGCATAACATCCTTGCCTCACAGACCGGTCTTGCCGGCTCCACTAAGACGGGACGTAACGTCATGATGGGAGGCCAAGTAGGCGTCCTTGGACACCTAGAAATCGCCGACTTCACTATGATTGCAACTCGTGGTGGTGTAAGTAAGACCATGAAGAAAAGTGGTCGCTATGCAGGAAGCCCTGTTGTTCCTCTCGCCGACCACAATAAGATGCAGGTCCATTTCCGGAAGCTCGATGCTTACGCCAAACGGATCGAAGCCCTAGAAGCCAAACTCGCGGCTCTTGAACCTACCCCTTGTAATTAAAAAAAAAATTTGCCATCTCTAGAGTATGGGAGAACCTCCCTAGGTGATGGCACGTGTTTAAAATTTTCTACAGAAAAACCAAAGACGAAGAGCTTCAAGAGCTTTCTGATATACGCGATGGGTGCTGGATCCATATCGACGAAGCTTCCACAACAGACCTTGAAAAGCTTTCTAAATGGGCTAAAATCCCCTATACAGACCTCACTGACTGCCTCGACAAATATGAACTCCCTCGTATCGAGAGAATCGATGAAAATCTCCTTATTTTTACCCGCTATCCCACTGACCAGGAGATCGGGCTTTATACTTCAACCCTCACCTTAATCCTAGCCAATAACCTCTTCATCACCATCTCCCCTCACAGATGCCTTCTCGTACAGAGTCTCCTCTCACAAAAAACTCCATTCTCTACAACAGAAGACACTAAGCTCCTTATCCATCTCCTGCTCAAGCTCAACCAAGAATTCACTGGACAGATCCGCCGGATCCGCTATAGCGTCCTCTCTGCAAAAAAAGAGATGATCAACGTAGGAAGTGAAGATGTCACAGCCATGACTAAAAATGAAGAGATCCTCAACCAGTACCTCTCAAGTCTCGCCCCTACTAGAAACGTACTCGAAGGAATTAGAAGTGGCCGCTACACTAGCCTCTATGAAAAAGAAAAAGACCTACTCGAAGACTGCATTAACTCGATCAAACAATCAGAAGAGCTTTGCAGCATCGTTCTTAAATCGATCCGTTCCCTGCGAGACGCCTACCAGATCATCTTTGCCAACAACCTGCATAAAACAATCAAGCTCCTCACCTCTCTGACCATCATCCTCAGTATCCCCACTATGATCGCCAGTGTCTATGGCATGAACGTCAACCTACCCCTAGCTAAAAACACTTTCGCCTTTGGGATCGTGATGGGCTTTACCGCCATCTTCTCAGCCCTTGGATTCTGGGTCTTCCGCAAAAAAGGGTGGTTGTAGGGCCCCGTGTACTCAAAATATTTCCTTGTCAGCATAAACAACAAAGAGGCTCTTATACCATTCCAAGCCTTAAGAAGATGGTAGGCTGCTTAATTCAGTCCACAAGCTCCGGTGAACTCTCTATTACTTAAACCGATCGATTATAGTGAAAATTAAAAACCCCACCTAAACCATCATAGAAAACTAATAAAAGTTAAAAACAAACTGAACAACAAACAATCAAATATATTCGCAAAAAAACTACGCGCATGATATAAGATCTCCTCTCAAAAGGAGTGAATATGAACGTCGTTGTCAATCAATACGCCAAACTTTTCCAGGAAAAACAGGCTGATCATATTTCCCTATTTAATAGTCATCTCAAGTTCGACTACAACGTCCTAGATGTCAGTACATTTTCTAAAGAATACAAGCCAGAAACCCCCTGGTTAGAAAAAAAAGTAGTCGCCCTACCTATGGCCATCTGGTCTGGCCTTGTAAAAACAGTTTACCATCTGGCGTTAGCAATATTCATAGGAATTCCAAAAGCTGTAATGGGGGATCCGCGCTCATTAAAGGTCTATACATTTTCTTTTCAAAGAGATCTCCAAGCTGCATTCGGCCAGATTCTATCCATTTTTAACTCGATACATGGAGCCTATCACGTCGAGAAAAGCGCATTTTACAATGCCTCTTATCCACTCGCCCTTGGTAGAACCAATGAAGCTAGAGAAGAGATGGAGTACTTTCAAGCCTACATAAAAGAGGCTAAAAACCACTCCGATGCTTTTAGGCGTATCCCAAATGAGTGGATGCACAAAAAGAAAATTCTATCAGCATACATAGAGGCTCGGGCTAAGGTTTGCTCCTCAAAGAACGAAGAAAATGTGAAAGCGTTCGTTACCTCACTGCCCAAGTCAGCTCTTTTAGAAGCTGTTAAAATCGATTGGATGATACTTGCACATGTCGAAGAAACGCTACAGTCAGATCCCGAAATTCTAGCAATCCTGAAACCTCTATCGGGAAAGAAATCCACATGGCCGAATGCCACCCTGACAAAACAACTGGCTCTCCTTCTTGTAAAAGCTCATTGGAAAAACTACTCAGAGATCTACCCAAATATTAATCACCGGTTCGAAGACGATGCAGATATCCAAAGCAAACTTCTGGAAAGTCTCAAGGCTGATCCCAGCTGGTCATATAAAGATCTCGATTATTCCATTCGATCGGTAAGAGAGGTAGCTCTCCTAGCCATTGAACGAGATTGGAAAGACTATAAACATATTCATTACAGCTTTGAAAACGATGCCGATATCCAAAGCAAGCTCCTGGAAAGCCTCAAAGCAGATCCCAACTGGTCATACGAAGATCTCGGCTATAACATTCAAGATATAAAAGAGGTAGCTCTCCTGGCCATTGAACGGGACTGGAAAGACTATAAACATATTTATTACAGATTTGAAAACGATGTCGATATCCAAAGCAAGCTCCTGGAAAAACTCAAGGCTGATCCCAGCTGGTCATACAAAGACCTCCTCTATGGCATTACAAAAATAGAAGGGGTCTCCCCCCTAGTTCTTGAACGAGACTGGAAACACTACTCACCTAAAATTTCAGGTGAGAAACTCAAAGATTGGAAGAAAACATTCGGCTTTATCGATGACTATATACAAGCTGATGTACGAGAGAGAATTATAGAGCAGGCTACTAACGACCTAAGTTGGAAGTACGAAAATTTAGACTTCTACACCCAACACATCAAAAAAGTGGTTTTACTAGCTGTTGAGCGCGATTGGAAAACTTATGAAACTGTGGGATACAGAATCGACAAGAATCCCGAAGTAATTGCAACCCTTATTGCAAACCACAACTTTGCTAAGTTTTCATCCGATATGAGGGGATCTAAAGAAATTTGCCTTGAAGCTCTAAGAGTGTCTTGGAAGAATTTTGGACACATGAGTACCTTTCTACAAAAATACTCCGACGAAATGGTAAAAGAACTCATGAAGCATTGGGGAGGTGAATTCTCAAAATTCACACCTGAAATGCGTGACCATTTTGGTATTGTTTACGAGGCTGTGAAGCGCAATCCAGCAAACTTTACATATGCAAGCCCACGACTGCAAAGAGATTATCAGATACGTCGAGCCGCAGGGAAATTTGCTTATGAAAAACCAAGAAGAGAATGGTTCAATTTTGGAGCTAGACCAGAACCAAAATCCTCACCCACCCCGAAACCAACCCCCTCTTGGAAACAACCCATGTTCATGGACCTTCTCAACAATAAGAAAGACCCAATCCACTACAAAGCAAAAATCACCCATGGGTTGCTCGAACAAGTTTCAGCATTTGAAGAAAAATATTTGAAAGATGTAACCGTTGCAGATGAGAATCGACTTAAAAGTGTTGCAAATAGAAACCCCGAAGCTATACGAAACTTCTTTACCACCCTCTATGGAACTCTACGCTCAATAAAAGCAGAAGAAAAAGGAGATCCTCCTCCGGCAAAAGAAGACTCTCTCCCCTCTAATAAGCGTATCCATCGGCTAGTGAGTATCTATGTACATCCTGATAAACTCAGGAAAGAATTTGAGCGTTTTGTAAATGCTGAAATCAACTATGTGGCAGATTCCTTCCAAAAAGCCTTTGTTTCCTTAAGCGCGCTCTCCGAAGTCGCTACGTAATAGACCCCGCTTTATCCGGTATGAAAACTGGACCTATGCTACGTACTGCTCAATCGATAGAACAGGATTTCAGTGTGAACTCTACGATCTAGACAAGGCTCCAGGGCAAGCTGATAGTCTTTTATGCGACAAGAAAGCAAGAACCCACAAACTCACCAATCACCTGGATAAAAAGCTCACAGAGTTTTTATGCAAAGAAGAGGGATTGCCCAAAAGGCCGACTAAGCTCTTCACTCTGAAGTGGAAGGGCCTCTAGACCGATTGTAGCAAACCCTTACCCGGTAGTCACTCCCCTCTACATTGATCATCTCCACAGAATAAAACCTTGGAAGAGACTTTTCTCTCCATATGCCCTGGACGAATTCAGCAGTTTTTCCAGCTGACCCCTCCAAAGTGAACTCTCTAGGATTTGTTTCATCAGGAGTTAGGCCGAGCCCCTTTTCCTCAGATGCTTCACGCAACATACCAACAGCTTTTTCTGCTGCAGGCTCATAAGCTGGAAAAGAGACCGTACTCATACCCTCTCCTCACCAAAAACAAGCTTGGCCAAAACAATTTTTGTAGGGATTTTCAAGGGAATATCTTCCCCTTTTAGCACTGTGCCAAATCTCTTCCAAACAAATTCTTGCATCTGCTCAAGGGTCTCAAAAAAGGCAAAATGCCTTTGAGGCTGACAAGACTCTACTTGAAAACCTGCCTCTTCAACCAATGTAAAAAAATCTTTCAGCTTAAGAAAAGCAGAGGGATCCTCTACGATCTGATCAAATCCTGACCGATTCGGATAAAAGCTCACCAAGATTGTATCTCCTGGCTGAAGCTCTTCTGCAGTGGTTTCAAGAAAAAATTGCATATCTTCAGGCAGAAAGCCCCCCCTGTTTTTCGCCTCGCACTTAACTACAATGCCTTCCCAAAGGTGGACCATCCGCTCTTCGTATGAAGTAGTAGCAAAAACCGTACTACAAACCAAAATTAAGCTTACTAAAAGAGAATTCTTCACTATTCAATTCCTTTGCTACTGTGTTATAATACTAACATGGTAAATAAAATAGATTACTACACACATAAAACTTACGATCCTACGTATTATCACAGACAATACGAAAACGATCTACCAAAAAATGACACGAGTATGGCCAAAAGAGCCGCTCTTATCGCTCTTCCTTTCTTAAGCCTCTACCAACCTGCAGGCAAACTCATCTCCACTACAATGGGAAGTATTCGTGTCTTGAGCAATAGTGTAGGCGCTGTCTGCGCAGAGGACATGACAAGATGCGCTACCCAAGTAGCTCAAGTAGGACTGGCTACACTAGCCCTTGCTGGAACGCTCTACAACTTCACACTGGGGCTCTACCTCACAACAGGGGTGGATCTCACAACGAACTTAGCTACCATCTTGCAGACTCTTTATCAAAGTGAATATAAACAGGCCGGCGAAGAGCTATTGCAAGCTCTTTCAAGCGGGCTCTATCTCGCGATCATGATGACAGGATCGCTAGAGGTAATTGCAGCCTCCCTTCTCATGCAAGCTCTTGTAAGCTTCTATCAAGCGAAAGAAGAATGGTCTAATGGTCGGATGCCAGAGGCATTTGCAAAGTCTTTGATGGGAGCTATCCGCCTCTACCAAGCCAATCATCAGATCCAACAGATCAAAAGAAGGAATATCCTCTTCAAACAGTACCGAGCTTTTGCAGAAAGACTCAAAAAGGGACGAGCTGTCGACCACCTCTGGGAGCATCCATTGGTTAAACGACAAGCCGCAACACTTACAGATTGTGAAGGCAATGAATACAATATTGGTACCTATGCCCATGGCTACGGCAAACAAGTCGTCAAGGGGATGAATGTCCATCTAAGAGAAGAGGATGGACGGACAACGCTTGAGTTCAAAGTCAATCACGTCTTCCGTGATCGAGTAGAAGATCCGATTTCGGAGCTAGAAAACATCTCTAAACAAGATTTACGTGACCTTCTTCAAGTCTCGAGTTCACATATCGAAGACATCTCTCTGATAAAAGAAGGGATCATACGAAAAGAACGGTACTTTGGGGATTTACATAAAATCCACCTAAAAGGCCTTGGTACAATCTCAATAGGAGCATCTCGTGAAGTGCTCACTCTCTACGATAAAGTCACCATCCAAATGGAAAAAGGGAAAACACTTTACGATTTCCATGAAGCTCTTGCTGTCCTTAACCTTGACGACGCACTCCGAAAATCAGCTTCTGAAGATATTGAGCGGATGAAGATGGGTCATCTTTTTCGAATCATGGATCCCAGAGAAGCAACTCCTTTTGAAAGAAGCGATCCTTTCTTTGACTTGCCTATGGAAGAGTTTAAAAAAGAGATCATTTCCAGATCCCCTGAAATGAGAGAGGCTTTCGAAAAATACCTTCCTAAGATGGAGCTTAGAGAAATCCTCCCTGGGAAAATGCGCTACGCCATTACAGGTCTTAGCGAAGAGCTTCAAAAAAAGGGCGCACGAGGTCTTACTGCGCTAGTTACAGGAGCTTGGACTCGCCAAATGTTCTACGAATGGACTGCCTCCATCTTAAAAATGGGCATGCTCTCTTCGGAGATACGTAATAACTATGGCATAAATGTAAGGGGGGGGATGTCCCCTGGAATGGATTGCTACACTGGCGCAGCTGATAGCATATTTACTCGGCTTGTCACAGATAAAAATGAAACCTTTCATCCCACACGAGGCCCAATCCGGCTTCTTATATCACCAAAAGCCTTAGAAACTGGCAGTTATCAGTACCACCACGATGTTTTTGGCTCTCGCATTATCGACCCGAACAATTTTTTTGGGCATGCCTATTCCGATCGAGACAATATTTTTGAGTTTTTACAAAAAGAACAAACTTCCTTTTCAGAAGTGCTACTCCCAGAGAATAACGAAGTAATGATCAAAGACCGGATCGCCCCTGAGCTTATCACTGGAATCGTCATCCGACCCGAACTGAAAAATGACCTTCTAGACTGCTTGCGCAAGCACCAAATTGTGAAAAAAGATGCCCAAGGGTATGAGACGATTCTTTCAACACGAGTGGACGCATTTATCCATGTCGACAAGACGATCTCAGATGAGCAATTTACTTCATCTGACTAAATAGAATTCACTACAATTAAAAAAAACCACACTACCGAAATAATATGCAAAACAAAATAGATTATTACACACATAAAACCTACGACCCCACGTATTATCACAGACAATACGAAAACGATCTACCAAAAAATGATACAAGCGTGGCCAAAAGAGCCGCTCTTATCGCGCTTCCATTTCTTAGCCTCTACCAACCTGCAGGCAAACTCATCTCCACTACAATGGGAAGTATTCGTGTTTTGAGCAATAGTGTAGGCGCTGTCTGCGCAGAGGACATGACAAGATGCGCTACCCAAGTAGCTCAAGTAGGACTGGCTACACTAGCCCTTGCTGGAACGCTCTACAATTTCACACTGGGGCTCTACCTCACAACTGGTGTAGACCTCACCACAAACTTAGCTACCATCTTGCAAACCCTCTATCAAAGTGAATATAAACAGGCCGGCGAAGAGCTATTGCAAGCTCTTTCAAGCGGGCTCTATCTCGCGATCATGATGACAGGATCGCTAGAGGTAATTGCAGCCTCCCTTCTCATGCAAGCTCTTGTGAGCTTCTATCAAGCAAAGGAAGAATGGTCTAATGATCGGATGCCAGAGGCATTTGCAAAGTCTTTGATGGGAGCTATCCGCCTCTACCAAGCCAATCATCAAATCCAACAGATCAAAAGAAGAAACGTCCTCTTCAAACAGTATCAAGCTTTTGCAGAAAGACTCAAAAAGGGACGAGCTGTCGACCATCTCTGGGAGCATCCATTGGTTAAACGACAAGCCGCAACACTTACAGATTGTGAAGGCAATGAATACAATATTGGTACCTATGCCCATGGCTACGGCAAACAAGTCGTTAAAGGGATGAATGTCCATCTAAGAGAAAAAGATGGCCAGACAACACTTGAATTCAAGGTCAACCATGTCTTCCGTGATCGAGTAGAAGATCCTATCTGGGATTTAAAAAACATCTCTAAACAAGACTTGCGTGATCTTTTACAAGTATCAGGCTCTCATATCGAAGATATTTCAATGTCAAAAGAAGTCGTCCCATGGGATGAATGGGAAGACTTTGGCAACTTGCGTAAAATCCATCTGAAAGGACTTGGTACGATCTCAATCGGAGCCTCTGATGAAGTGATCACCCTCTATGATAAAGTTACTATCCAAATGGAAAAAGGGAAAACACTTTACGATTTCCATGAAGCTCTTGCTGTCCTTAACCTCGACGATGCACTCCGAAAATCAGCCTCTGAAGATATTGAGCGGATGAAGATGGGCCATCTTTTTCGAATCATGGATCCCAAAAAAGCAACGCCGTTTGAAAGAAGTGATCCTTTCTTTGACTTGCCTATGGAAGAGTTTAAAAAAGAGATCATTTCCAGATCCCCTGAGATGAGAGAGGCTTTCGAAAAATACCTTCCTAAAATGGAGCTTAGAGAAATCCTCCCTGGGAAAATGCGCTACGCCATTACAGGTCTTAGCGAAGAGCTTCAAAAAAAGGGAGCACGAGGTCTTACTGCAGCGCTTATGGGCGCTTGGGGAAAACAGGAGCTCTATGAAAGAACCGCCTCTATCCTGAAAATGGGTATGCTCTCTTCTGAAATGCGCAATGATCATGAATTAAGTAAGAAAGGGCTCTCTTGGGGAATGGATTATTTTTCAGGAGGAGCTGACAGTGTATTTACTCAAGTTGTCACAGATAAAAATAAAAGCTACAACGAATACCTCTATCCAAGCCAAATCCGTTTTCTTATCTCTCCAAAGGCCTTAGAGACTGGTACTTATCAATACCATGACGATGCTTTTGGAATCCGTATTACGCATACAGATGACCATTGGTTTCGAGGAGATTACCTAAATCGAGACAATATTTTTGAGTTCTTACAGCAAGAGCAAACTTGGTTCGCGGGAGACAATGAAGTGATGATCAAAGACTGTATCGCTCCTGAACTTCTCACAGGTGTCGTTGTTCAAACAGAGGCTATGAAAAGTGCTCTTTTAGACTACCTACGCAAAAGCCAAATCGTCCAAAAGGATGCCGAAGGGTATGAAACGATCCTTTCAAAGCGTGTGGATGCATTCATTCACGTCGGCAATGCCATCGTAAGTGAGCAGTTTGCCTAAGAAACATCACACAACTAGCAGAGAAGGGTTCTCTAAGAACTTTTGCAGTGTTGCAAGGAATCTAGCTGAATCAGCCCCATCCACCACTCTGTGGTCTGCAGAAAGGGTAAAAGACATAGTCTTGCCAGGGACTACTTGCCCCTCTTTCACAACAGGTTTTTCTTGGATCCCCCCAATAGCTAAGATCGCTGCTTGAGGAGGGTTGATCACTGCGATGAAATCACGCACTCCAAACATCCCTAAATTCGAGATGGTAAAGGATCCGCCTGCGTATTCCTCGCGGGCCAGTTTTCCATCGCGGGCTCTTTTGGCAAGAGAACGCACTTCTGAAGAGATCTCTCCAAGATTTTTGTAATCTGCATGGCGAACGATAGGGGTAATCAACCCTTCAGGCAGACTCACTGCAATAGAAATATCGATTGTCTGAAAGCGGATGATCGTTGAATTGACCGTATTGAACCCACTATTCATCTCGGGGTGCTCCCTAAGGGTAAGAGCTGTGGCACGAACAATCAGATCATTAAAAGTGGTACGTACTCCTCCTGATTTGAGCTGCTCACGTAGAGCTATCATGGGCTCTGCATCCACTTCTTGTGTTACGTAGAAATGAGGAATAAAGGTTTTTGACTCTTGAAGACGGCGTCCTACGACTTTGCGCATGGGAGTAAGAGACTCTTCTTGATAAGTTCCAGGAATACTTGAAGGGATCTCTGAGCTCCCAAAGCGAACAGTAGCTTTTGACTGTCCCGCATCAAGATCTCGGCTCATGATCCGACCGTGAGGGCCAGATCCTTTAATAGAGCTTAAGTCGAGTCCTTTCTCTTTAGCGAGCTTGCGAGCGAGTGGCGAAGCGGGAATCCTCCCTTGGATCGGAGTTGTTGGACGCCGAGGAGAATACCCTTCAAGAGGGGGCTCTGGAATAAATGCAGGTTGTTGCATAGCCCCAAAAGAGCTAGGAGCTGGAGTAGGTGCTGCAGCTGCTGGTTTTTCCTCATTGGAGTCTTCCTTAGGAGCTTCTTCAGAGGCTGTTGGAACTTGTCCTTCAGGCTCATATCCTTCGATGCTCTCATCCGCTGTCTCAGTGAAGATAGCAATGGGTTCGTTGACTCTAGCGCTGCCCCCTTCCGGAACAAGTATTTTGCGTAAAAAACCTTCATCAAGAGCTGCATGCTCGACAGTGGCCTTGTCTGTTGCTACTTCAATGAGGGCATCACCTTCAGAAATTTTATCTCCCTCTTTGGCTACCCATTTTGCAATGGTCCCTTCTTCCATGGTGGGTGAGAGTTTAGGCATAGTCAGTGTAAAGGGCATCTTCTCTCCGTTAACCTAGCAGCTTAGTTATGGCGGCTACGATCCGCTCTTTTGTTGGCATCGTCTCTTTCTCAAGCACTTTCGAGTAAGGCATCGGCGTATCTCTTTGACAAACACGTTCGATCGGGGCATCAAGAAAATCAAAGCAATGCTGTTGTATTTGGAAGCCCACTTCTGCGCAAATCCCACTAAAAAAGTGGCCTTCTTCTACAAGAACACACATGTGGGTTTTGCGGACCGAATCAGCAATGGTTGCTAGATCTAACGGACGGATGCTTCGAAGATCGATCAGCTCCACAGAAACCCCTTTCTTAGCCATCTCTACAACAGCTTCCTTACAAAGGTCTATCATCCGGCTGTGGGAGATTAGAGTGATGTGAGTCCCCTCAGTAATCACATTGGCCTGACCAATCGGGACGAGGTATTCTTCTGTAGGGATCTCCATCTTGTCACCGTAAGAGAGCTCACTTTCCAAGTAAAGGACGGGATTATTGCTTCGAATGGCGGATTTGAGAAGACCCTTCGCATCATAGCTATTACTTGGGGCTACGATGATGAGTCCAGGTAAATTGCCATATAGAGCTTCTACACAATGGGAATGTTGAGAGGAGACTTGAGCTGCCGCTCCATTGGGTCCCCGAAAAACAATCGGGACTGAAAAGCGTTTACCTGACATGTAGTACATCTTGATCGCATTGGAAATAATCTGATCACAGCCCACGAAGGAGAAGTTAAAGCTCATGAATTCCACAATAGGGCGAAGGCCACACATTGCAGCGCCTACGGCAAGGCCTGTGAAGCCTAGCTCTGCAATTGGGGTATCGACTATACGGTCTGGTCCCCATTTGTCTAGCATCCCTTTGGTGATTTTATAGGCGCCATTGTACTCAGCAACCTCTTCACCAAGGATGAAAACGCTCTCATCGCGGGTCATCTCTTCATCCATCGCCTGACGAATCGCTTCTCGTATGTCTATTGTCTGTTTTCCCATAACTCTCTTAAGGGGCAAATACGTCTTCTTCTAGATGAATCGGATCGGGCCAAGGGCTCTGTTCTGCATACTTCATGGCAGCCATAACGATCTCTTTCTGCTCTTTATCGAGCTCTTTATATTTTTCTTCATCCATCATATTGAATGAAGAGAGAACTTTGAGCATAATCACAAGGGGATCACGCTCCATACATTTACTTAAGTCTTCTTTCGAGCGATACAGACCTGGATCTGAGACTGAATGCCCTTTAAAACGCTCGGTCATCACTTCAATAAGGATGGGACGCGAGGTCTTTTTTACCTCTTCGAATACATGTTGGAACCCGGCATAACAGTTGAAGAAATCCATCCCATCGAAGGTATAACCTTTCATTCCATAACCAGAGGCTTTCATCTCAGCGATTGGATCTACAGAGATTGCTCGATCTACATGAGTGCCCATACCCCACTCATTATTTTCTATCACGCAAATGAAGGGTAGATCCCAAAGAGAAGCTTGGTTCAGCGCCTCATGAAAAGCCCCTTGTGCAACAGCTCCATCACCTAAAAAACAGACAGATACGTCCTTTTCAGGCTTCTTTCCAAGCTTTTTCTGATAGTTGATTGCAAATGCCGCGCCTGTTGCAATGGGAACCTGTCCTCCAACAATGCCAAATCCCCCAAGCATATCTTCTGTAAAAAAGTGCATGGAACCGCCGCGACCCATCGCATTCCCAGTCGACTTACCGTAGAGTTCAGCCATTAGCTCTTTTGGAGTAGCACCTAGCAGTAGAGCCAGTGCATGACAGCGATAAGAAGTGGCCCACCACTGTTTTGGGCTCATCACACCAACAGCTGCTGTCTGTATAGCTTCTTGTCCAACATAAGAGTGGAAAAAACCACCCACTTTTCCTTGTAAATAGGCAGACTCAGCCCGAATCTCAAAATTCCGGATCAAAAGCATCTGCTTGAGGTACTCGATAAGAGCCTCTTTGCCGAGCTGTTTCACAACTGCTTCTAGGTCATGAGAGTAGATATTTCTCTTGCCTTTTCGTTCTTCTGCCATAGTGCCACGTTAAAAAAAAACTTCAAATGATGCAAGCTCTAGTTACCAAACATCGGCCCTTGTGCCGTCTGTGATGAGGGAAGAAGATTGGGATTGTTTGTAACCGGGACAGAACTGTACTCATCCGGGTGGCTACATCCGCCTAAGCTAAGAGTCATTGTAAGTAAAGAAATAGCGATTCCAATTTTCATCTTATGCACCTCCAATATGGCAGGTTAGGATACCTCTACCCCCCTTTTTTTGCTCTTATTTTCTTAGGGTACAGAGTGATGTATTCTTGGTAGGGACGACTCTCATAGAGCTTCATATGAGAAAATTGCCCCAAATACTGCTGGGCAATTTCCCTCCCTTCGAGGGTAACAGCATTTTCTTGATGGCGCAAGTTTGCATCATTGGTGAAGTTGAAAGAACCTGTCCAGACAAGACCTTCCCCAAAAATGCAAAACTTGTCATGCATTAACCCTTTTCGGCCACTCACTCCCATCTGAATCCCCCGATCCCAAACAAAGAGGGGTACACCAGATTCAATCAATCGATGGATAGCGGAGCGGATCTTCACAGAAAAGGGATCGACGATCACCTCAACAGACACTCCCCGCTCTTTTGCTGCAACAAGTGCCTTTGCAATTCCCAAATGGGTCATCGCATAGACTGCAACTTTTACACTTGTCTTCTCTCTATTGATTAGCTCAACAAGGCGGTCAGCAAGCCTATCTTTTGGAGAAAAAAACGCCTTGCACTCTACAGGCTCTCCAAAAATGAGTATCGGCAAACAAAGACATATCGTGAAAAACTTCTTCATCTCGGGTAAATTGATAGCAATTTAACCTAAATTTTTGCAAAGTTATTCGCATGAAAAGACCTATCTACTATGACACAGAAACAACGGGAATTAGCTCAGAAAAAGATCGGATCATTGAGCTTGCAGCCTATGACCCAGTTGAGGAGCGCTCCTTTTGTGAATTCATCAACCCAGGGTGTTCCATTCCCCCTCAAGCAACAGCTGTCCATAACATCACAGACGATATGGTAGCACAAGCCCCTGACTTTGCCACAATCGGCAAAGCTTTTGCAGACTTTTGCCCAGAAAACACTGTCCTGATTGCTCATAATAACGACGGCTTTGATAAACACTTCATGGAAGCCTCCTATGCACGCGTAGAGCTAGAACTCCCCCCTTGGGAGTACCTTGACACCTTGAAGTGGGCCAGACGCTACCGCCCAGACCTCCCTCGTCACGCCCTGCAACATTTGCGCGAAGTCTATGGAATCGAAGCTAACAATGCCCACCGAGCCCTCGACGATGTGATGGTCCTCTACCAAGTCTTCACACAGATGATTGATGACCTCTCTATCGAGCAAGTAATCGAACTCCTCTCCCAACCGACAACGGTTGACCGGATGCCCTTTGGAAAGCACCAGGGCAAAGCCTTAAAAGACGTTCCAAAAAATTACGTCTCTTGGCTTGCCGATAGCGGCGCTTTTGACAAGCCTCAAAACAAAGAGCTGAAGGAAGGCTTCGAGCTTATCGGTGTTCTGTAAGGAAGCCTTTGATCAGCTCGGAATTTTTAGATTCAGGTGAATTTTGACTTGATAAGACTCTGAAGATGAAACAACAGGGGTAATCCGAAGTTCCTAATAAGAGCTCCTTACATAACACAAAAAACCTTTCGTCTTTAAGATCTTTCAAACGAGCCCATCTCAACACAGTCCTCAAGCTTCTAAAAACCAACCTATTAAGCTTAAAACTCAGAGGCACACACTCATTGCATCCCCTCTCTCACCTTAATAAGCAACTCATAATGAATCATTTATTAACAAAACAAAAAAACTCAATAATTTAATTGAATTTTAATATGCAATATTATAATATTGTTTTTACAAACTAAAAAGGAGGTGCAAAAATGAGCAAAGTAGCACTAATTACACATAACAAAGAAACTACTTCAGCCGCTAATCAAGCTCTCGGTACAGGGAAAGACGGACAAGGCAGAACATATGAAAATCTCAAGGTGGACCTCAAAGAGCTTGAGAAAGGACCGTCTCGCCAGTCATGGCAGTCGGCTCCAATTCTGGCCTTGATAGGTGTGGCTTTTGTGGCTCTTGGTGCTCTTAGTGGTGGGCTGATTCCGCTCGCAATTGGTGGATGCTTCTTTGCGTTCGAGGGCATAAAAAAAGCAGCCATTCATATCAGCTTGAATTCACAACATGTCGAGAAAATAGACAACTTCATTAAGGAAGAAGAAGCTCTAAACACAAAGCCTTTAGAGCCCCGATTAAACTTGGAAAAAGCCTAAAGATTTTGCGCCGTAAGAGCCTAATCTAACTACTTTTTTCAAATGCCTGAAATTCAGGGACGCACGTTACTTGTGCGTCCCTTTTTATGATTACTGATCGATATGAATATTGGATCCATGGAGTTCTAATCTGTCTATCAGATAAGGGCCTGGTCAAATAATTACAGCTCTACAGAATGATATGATTAGCCAACAGGCTCCGTTTCTTTAACGCGGAACATAGCTTCCCACATAAGACGGAATGGCTCACAACTCTCAAGAAGCTCTTCCCTGGTTCCTTCTGCAAGCTTTACTCCATGTTCGAGATAGATAATGCGATCAGCATGCTCGATCGTTGCCAGACGGTGTGCAATCACGATCTGTGTCACCTCACCGTGCAGTTCTGTGATCGCTTTCTTGATCCGGTTTTCGCTCAAGGCATCCAGAGCAGAGGTTGCCTCATCAAGAATCAGGATCGGAGCATTTTTCACAAGAGCCCTAGCAATGGCAAGTCTTTGCTGTTGACCACCAGAGAGGTTTTGTCCAGCTTCTGCAAGCATCGAGTCATATCTTTCTGGAAGGTTTTGGATGAACTCATCTGCATGAGCTCGCTTTGCAGCATTTTCGATCTCTTCACGAGGGAAATCACGTCCAAATGCGATATTACCAGCTACTGTGTCACAGAAAAGAAATGGCTTTTGAGCAACGAAAGCAATTCCATCGCGTAGAGACCGCTGCGTATATTCAGTGATAGGCTGGCCATCAATTCGAATCTCTCCCTTTTCTACATCGTAAAGGCGGGGCAATAGTTGCACG
Source organism: Chlamydiota bacterium (assembly GCA_021772375.1). GTDB lineage: Bacteria > Chlamydiota > Chlamydiia > Chlamydiales > Rhabdochlamydiaceae > Sacchariniichlamydia. Next base: position 35,451 of record JAJFME010000041.1, read on the forward strand.
ATAGTCGATTTTCCAGCTCCCGTGGGGCCTACAATGGCAACGGTTTCCCCTTTTCGGACAGTGAAGCTTAAGTCTTTGAGGATCCAGTCGCCATGATAACGGAACCAAACATGATCAAATTCAATACTCTCTTTGAAGTTAGAAAGCTCAATCGCTCCATCTTTGTCTTCAATATGGGGCTTGATATCGAGTACTTCGAACATCCGCTCAGCAGCGACAACTCCTCGTTGGATGTTGGCATTTTCCTCGGCGAATTTCTTTACTGGCTCATAGGCGAGATGGAGAAGGCCGCAGAAGACAAGGAGCTCTGATACGGGCATCCCCAATGTCTGCAAACCTAAAAGAACAACCGTGGCAAGGCAAAGCGTTGTGACAGCGTGCAAAACTGGACGGGTTAAGAGTCCATACTTTGCTGTTTTACTCTCGAGAACAGCCATTCGGTCATTCTGTTCTTTGTATTTCCTAAGAGAAAACAGCTCCATAGAGAAGATTTTTACAGTCTGGATCCCAGCTAAGAAATCGATGAGCACAGAGGCAAAGCGCTCTTGATTACGCTGGAGCTGACGAGAAACCCGCTTAACACGACGTGCAAAAAAGACAATAGGCATCACTATCAACGGCACCCCGAAAAAAATGACCATTGAAAGTTTCCAAGAGATATAAAAACAGGCGCATAAACTCGAGATAATCGTAAAGGGAGACTGTAGGTAGTTCGTCAAGCAAGAGTTGATCGATAAAGAGATCTGCGCAGCGTCACCTACTACACGGGAAGAAAGGGTACCGATATTATACTGCTGATAGAAACTCATTGGGAGCGACTGAATATGCTCAAAATAATACTGGCGCAAGTCCCGGCTGACCCTAATAGCCAGAAGCTGGGTCATATAACGACTGGCAAAAAGCCATACCGCCTTAAAGACAGCTACACATGCCAACATCCATATAAGCGCTTTGAAATTACTACTGACAGAAAATTTTGCCTTCGCTTTATTGAAGATCCATCTAAGAGGGTTTGTTTCTCTTTTGTTCGCCAAATAATCCATGGCATCTTCTCTAGAGATCTCACCCGTCCCATTTTTATCGATCGCACTCCACCTTTCCTGGACATCTTCAAGAGAAACTGTACTGGGAGAAACAAGACTTTCCTGCTTTTTGGAAGAAAAAAGAGAGAAAAAATCGACCCCAGAATTGGACATAACGCCAAGGGCAAACATCTCCATCTGAGATGCTATCGTCAGGGCGATCAGTGTAAGGAGTGTCGCAAGAAGGAGCGATAGGTGCTTCCTGCTACGAACTGCTAATTTCAGTAATAGTCTCATTGGACCATAATATATACACCAAAATCAGCTTCTATTCCACTTCAAATTTACCCATTTTGCGAAATTTCTGGTAGCGTTGCTCCAAAAGTGTCTCCAAAGGGAGCTCTTTGAGCTCACTGAGAGCTGAAAGAATATATTCTTTAACACCCTTGTATACTTGCTCTGGATTGTGGTGTGCCCCGCCTTGCGGCTCTCTGATGATATCATCGATCACCCCAAGGGGGTTAAGCTCTTCTGGATGGATTTTGAGGGTCTCTGCAGCTAGCTCTTTCTTCTGGCTATCTCTCCATAGAATAGAAGCGCAGCCTTCCGGTGAGATCACAGAGTAATAGGCATGCTCGAGCATCGCAACACGATCTCCTACGCCAATTCCAAGAGCTCCACCAGAACACCCTTCTCCGATCAGCATTACAATCACGGGAGTGGGAAGCTGCGCCATCTCCATAAGATTCTTCGCAATTGCCCAGCCCTGTCCACGCTCTTCTGCAGCAAGACCTGCAAAGGCACCTGTCGTATCGACAAGGGAAAGGACAGGAATACGAAACTTAGCAGCTAGCTGCATACAACGTAGTGCCTTTCTATATCCTTCTGGATGTGGCATTCCAAAGTTCCGCTTCAACCGACTCTCGGTATCGCATCCCTTCTCTTGTGCGACAACCATGAATTTTTCTCCCTCGATCTTACACAACCCACAAATAATGGCTTCGTCATCACGGAAGGATCGATCTCCGTGCAGCTCGGTAAAGTCTTCACAAATCGCTTTGAGGAAGTCTACTGAACGAGGACGATCTGGGTGGCGACTGATCTCTACCCGTTGCCAGGTTGTTAGCTCTGAGTAGACCTTATCCTTTAACTTATCAAGTTTCCCTTCTAAGTTCTGGATTTCATCATCGGACCACAGCTGATTGTCTTGATTCTGCTGCTTTACCTCTGTGAGGGTCTTCTCGTATTCTTTGATCTGTTTTTCATGCTTTAGCATAACTTAGCCTTTCGTTAGCGAGTTGGTGTGTCAACTTCTTTTCCGGGCAACTGCGCCCTAGACACGTCTTCTACTACCTGAATAAATGTGGGTCTTGTGACCACGATCGCATAGAGTTCTTCTACGTCCTCTTGTGCCATCCGGATACAACCATCACTCTCATATTTTCCAATAGAGCTTAAGTCTTCCCTCAGCTCAGAGCCCTTACCACGGACCCAAGGAGCTCCCTGAATCCCAAGTCCTTTTTCTCCAAATGGTATCCACCTAGTTCCAAAGACCTGGATCATTTCTATCTTTTTGTCTAAATAATAGCCCATCATCCCTTTGTTGTAGATCCCTACGTTATCTCCTAAGGGGAAAAGTCCCATCGGCGTCATTGAGACAGCGTCCTTCAGTTGTTTCCCAAGCCCTACCGAATAAACCTTCAACAAAACTCTTTCGTCTCTACCAAGATCGTAATAATATAGCCCCATTTTACAACGAGACTGATCCACAACTAAACAAAATTGCACCTGCTTATCTGAGCGAAAAACATTGAATCGATTCCCCTGAAAAACTTTAGGAGCTAAATAGTTAGGTGTATCACTAAGACTTCTAGCAATAAAGTGTCTTGAAGTAGAGAAATGCGTCGCATAATCAGAGATCCAAGCTGGCCTCCCCTTGAGCCAAGGGACGCTACTCGTATAGACAATAGTCTCTACAATAGGGAGTAGCTTACCCGTAACGGAGAAAAGCCCCTCCATCCGATCTATCTTGGGAAAATCCCCATTCACCAAAACAGGAGCAGATAGTTTCTGTCCCTTGGGGAATGCACTAATTGTATCTCGGTAAGCCTCTACATGAACTGCAGCAGCCCTCGTCCCCTTCGTTGCGACCTTTTTCACAACTCCGAGGAATCCAATTAGGAAAAATAAACTGGTCGATCCTAAAACTACTATTCTCGGAAAAGACAAGTACAGCCTCAAACTATATTAATAGAAGACTCTATTATCTTTGAAACCAGCTATTTTTTCAACCTAACAGACAAAACCAAGAAAAAATTAAAGTTGACCTGCAGGCTCTGCGTCAACCTCTGTTTCAATCATTTTGCGCATTTTTTTACCAGAAGTGAACTTCACGGCAGAACGTGCAGGTATAATGATAGGGACAGACGCATTTTTAGGATTACGTCCAATTTTTTGTTTACGTGTGACAATCTCAAAGACACCGAAGTCTCTGAACTCTAATCTATCGCCATTCGCAAGATAATCAGTCATTCTGTCTAAAAAAGACTGTACAACGTTACGGACATCATTGGGATGAAGTCCTAGTTCCTGGGAAATCACCTGGATCAATTTTTTCTTTGTGATCGTTGACATACCCTAACTCCTTAAGTTTTTCTGCTATAAGGCTCATTGTTGTAACAGACTCAATTTCAGGCAAGTCTTTTTTTTAGGAAATTTTTGGAATGTTCAATTGCTGAGTTTGATGAGGGTCTTTTTCTTTTTCCCGGCTCCAAGAAGGAGATATTCACCATCGATCAGATCTTCCTCTTTGATTTTCAGACCAGGATCGACCACTTTTTCATTGTTGAGATAGGCTCCACCGTTCTTTAAAAGACGGTTTGCCTCCCCCTTACTGGCAAGAAGGCCTGCAGCTGTAGCCAGATCTGCATAACGCATCCCAATAACCTCTGAAGAAGAAAGCGTCGCAGAGGGCATGTCTGCAGAAATCTCTTTAAGCACTTCACCGTCTAGTTTTGCAGCTTTTCCTGGAGCTGCTCCTTCTGTGGTCTTAAGTGCCTTTTGAAGCCTTTCTTCCCCGTGTATGATGCGAGTCACCTCTTCGGCTAGTCGTTTTTGCGCTGTATTCGCTATATAATCAGGCTGTTGCATCGAGGCTTCAATCGCAGCGATCTCTTTTAGCTCTAGAAAAGTGAGCATTTTTAGCATATGGATCACATCAGCGTCCGGCATCCGAACAAGATATTGATAAAACTGATAAGGAGAGCACTTATCTGCAGCAAGCCAAATAGCTCCCTGCTCAGATTTTCCAAATTTTTTCCCATCACTACGGGTTAATAGAGGCCAGGTAAGACCGTAAACCGATTTACCTATGAGCTTGCGGGTGAGTTCAATCCCTGCTGTGATATTACCCCATTGGTCACTTCCACCAATCTGAAGGACTACTTCTTTTTCTTTATAGAGATGATAGAAATCATACCCTTGAATCATCTGGTAACTAAATTCAGTAAAACTGATCCCCTCTTCTGACTGGAAACGGGCACGAACACTCTCTTTTGCAAGCATAGGCCCCACTCGAAAGTGTTTACCCACATCACGAAGGAAATCTACCACATTGAACTGACTGAACCACTCATCATTATTTAGAATAATCGGAACGGGCAGCTTCCCACTGAAATCAAGCACCTGCTCAAAGTGAGATTTGATCGATTGCACATTATGCTTGATAGCAGCTGAATCTAAAAGAGGACGCTCGTGGCTTTTTCCAGACGGATCTCCGATACGACCTGTTGTTCCTCCTAAAAGAACAACGGGAGTGTGTCCGAAGCGCTGGAAATGAGCAAGAGCCATGATTCCAATAAGATTGCCTAAGTGAAGGCTATCCGCTGTAGGATCAAAGCCCGCGTAGACTTTAATGGGATTTCCACAAGCCTTAACAAGCTCATCGCCAGTCACTGCATCGACAAATCCTCGCTCTTTTAGGTACTCAATGATTGTATCGGCCATAATCCGGCCCATTATATGGGATGAGAGCTTATTCGGGAAGCTTACCGATTTTCAGCAGCTGTGCGATCTTACTAATTTTTAGAGACACATTTGCGGCATTTTCATTCTCGTCGAAGAGAGAAATCGTTTTATCCCGCAGTGTAATCCGCTTATCAGCGTGGCGAGAGATCCATCTGTGGATCTCAACGCTTTTTTTGTTGAGCGCTTCTTTGGTAATGCGAGCATCCATATCTTCGAGGCGTCTGCGCAGTTTCTCACGCGCTTTTTTCGTTTTTAGACTCTCTTCTGCAAGCTGTTTTTCCTTGTCCTTATTGCTAACCATTTTCACACTCCTGACTAGTTCCTCAGCCTACGATTGGAAATATTATTTTTCAAGTTATCAGAGAAAAAATTTCTGCAATGTTCTATATATACAAATATGTCACACGATAGAGAAAAAGATCTAGCAAGCCTCAAAGCTCTAGAATTTATCAAAGAAGGGATGGTCGTAGGCCTTGGAACAGGGACTACCGCTGGATTTTTCATCAAACATCTGATCGAGAAATACCAGCAAGGGCTACAAATCACGGCTGTAGCCACATCGATTGTATCTGAAAAAATGGCAAAAGAGGGAGGGATCCCGATGCTCGACATCGATACGATTACCTCCATCGATGTAACTGTAGATGGAGCGGATGAAGTCGACCCTAAAAAAAGACTGATCAAAGGGGCCGGCGGCGCACTAATGCGAGAGAAAATCATTGCAAATATGAGCAAACAGATGGTTGTCATAACAGATGAGACAAAACTCGTAGAAAAACTCGGTTCCCACCCTCTGCCAGTCGAAGTGATCCCCTTTGGGTTAACTGCTATAAAAAAGCAGATCGAAGAGCTTGGCTATAAAGCTACTTGGCGTATCAATAAAGATAGCTCTTTCTACCTCACAGACAACCACAATCGTATTCTTGACCTAACGCTTACTCCAATAAACGAACCGGAAAAGCTAAACACACAACTTCTTTCTATTCCCGGAGTCGTAGACACCGGATTTTTCTTCAACCTGGCCTCTTCTATCATCATTGGAAAAAGCGATGGTAGCGTAGAGGTCCGCAATTAAAAGGGCTTTTGAATGGAACTTATCCCCATCGCTTTCAAAAAGATTATGCAGTCAAAGGCCTACACGGTGATCATCCTCGGTAATGACACCAAGCAGTTTGCAGTCTACACCGATCCCCTCGTAGGCAGAAACCTCCAAATGCTCCTTACCCAAGAAGCGCCCCCTCGCCCCTACACCCACGAACTGATCGATTCGATTTTTAAAGGTCTTGAAATTCGTCTTAAACAGGTTGTAATCAACCGTATTGAAGACACTATCTACTTTGCTCGCCTCTTCATCGAACAAGACATAGGTGAGCAAAAACAGATCTTAGAAATCGATGCTCGTCCAAGTGATTGTCTCACCCTTGCCCTCACCAATGGAGCCCCTATTTACTGCCGTAAAGAGGTTCTCGAACAAGCTGTTCCAGTGGAAGGCTAAACAGTTTTTTCCTGTCAACGCAAAGTTAAAATGTCCTCCTCTTTCTGCAAAGTTAAAGTGTCCTCTTTTGATAGGGAGCCATAGGTCTTGAGTCTGAGTACTTCAACAGTGGACATCTCATAAAAAAGAAAGAAAAGGGCTCTCCCCCTGCA
>JAJFME010000042.1 GCA_021772375.1 Chlamydiota bacterium
TTTATCGATCTGGTGCATCACACTGAGTCGATTTGCTTCTTTTGTTGTCATCATCTTCTCCAAAGCCCCCCCCTTGGTTTGGTCTAAAGGGGACATTTTAACTTTGCGGAAGAGAGGACATTACAACTTTGCGCTTACAGGCCTGCGAACAAGGCTTTCCACTATTCACCTTCTTGCACTATAATGGCCCCACAAAAAATGGAGAGTCAATATGTCAGCAGTGCAGGGAACTTCTTTTACAACTGAGATCTTGAATGGTTATATCCATAAGTATGCCAATGTCAATGAACGCTTCAGCCTGCTTACACAAGCGAAAGAAGTAGGTCCATCCGTTGATAAGACTCTCTCAAGTTATTATGGATCAAATGGAAATCTACTCGCTCGGATCCAATATGTGGCATATCGCATATGGAATGCTGTAAAGGCCATAGTAGGTTACTCAGACTGGCAGATCTCCTCCAAGAAATTAGATCAATTTACAAAATGCACAGAAGGACATCCGGGACATGCAATTCTCATAACTCTAGCAGACAAAAAATTGGGAAAACCGAGCTGGATCCAACTACATGCCCCTGATTCAACACGTATAGGAGGTAAAAAAAGACCTAATCTAGCTTCAACAGCTGATATCTTGATTTCATATGCAGACAAGGTGTTTCTCAACGGATGTTTTATTCCACACAATGAACCCGGGCCCATATTTACGAGGTACCCAGAACTTGTCGAGCGAATAAGGGAAATAGGCCCATCAATTGATCTCTTAATTGAGCAACACCTAGCAGGTGTTAAGAAACGGCCAGACTCAGCCACGGCCATACAAGCGCTTCATTCTATTGGCGAATTTATCGTTTCCAAACGTTGTAAAGCAAAACTGCCAGCACTCCTACGCGGCCCTATGTTGCTTAATTGGCTGATCAAGGAAAAACAAGGCATTGTCACCGCTCTTACCACAGGCAGACTAATTGGGTGATCAATGAAATTGATGCAGTTATAGACACCTTCGGACAAGAGTATTCTCCACCTCCAGAGTCAGCACCTAGACACATAGTAGAACGACCTTACAAAGAGAAAAGAGAATCGCTTTACAACATGCAAAACTAACTAAGCTCTGGCTCCCCCTTCACAGAAGAGCAAGTCACAAAGAACTCTTTTTCGTAACCAAGTTGCTTGGAGAGAAGAGCACCTAGTCGCTCTTCTATCTGCTCGAGATCCTTTTCTACACCTTGTGTGATCACCTCGATCTTCTGGCAAGCAAAATAAACCTCTGATGGAAGATTTTTTTCCGGGAGCTCTTCTCTCCAGAACTGATCTATAAGCTCTTTTACAAGAGCTTCATCTACAGAAAAGTTTCCCTTATCCATTTGAAGGCGTAAATAGCGCCCTCTTTGCATCACCCAAAAAGAAACCGTCAGAAGAAGACCTAAGCCAATAACAAGATAGCCAAGGAGAAGAAATTTTTGATCTGGTTGCATGATCCAGTCAGAAAGCCCTAGGCGAGTGTGTGGCAAATAATGAAGCACAAAAAAAGCAGCCCCTCCAAAGAAGAGGGCTGCTATAACTAGAAATTGAACAGCTGAAAAGAGGAGGCTACCATTTCTCATTAAAGGCTTTCCGAGTACTCCGATGCATCTTCAATCGTCTTCACCTCAACAACGGCTTCTTCTCTCTCTTCATTAGGTAGAACAAGGTTCTTGAAGACAACGTGCACTGTGCTCACGTGGAGACCTGTGAGTCTACTCACCTCTTTAGAGATATTGTTCTGAATTTCTTCAGCTTTCTCTGGAAGAGGGATCCCGTAGGCAACGTTGATCTCAAGTTTAATCTTTACAGAGCGATTTTTTTGATCCTGCTCTACGTAGACGCCTTTGATGCGATCTGGGCCATCTCGCCCGAAAAAGCTATCGATGATGTTTCCTTCAATCATGGAAACACCCTCTATTGTCAATAGAGCCTGTAGGGCAATCGTCTGAAACACCTTTGTCTCAATATCTCGTACAAAGAGGGTCTCAGGAAGCTCTAACTCCTTAGTATCCATTTGGGTAAATTTTTCGTTCATAGCAATCCTCAAAAAAACAACTCGTAAACTTCTTCTATTCTACAGGATTTTCCTTGATTTGAACAGCTTTTTTTAAGAAAATGGGAGGCATGTTATTTCCATCTACAATCATGTGGCTCGTTTTCGGCGCCGCTTCAGCCTATCTAGCCAAAGCTCGAGGGAAGAACCCCTACCTATGGTTCTGTCTAGGTATGTTTTTTGGAGTATTTGGGCTTCTCTTCCTTTTCTTCAGCCCTAAACTTAAATCTACTATACTTCGGCGCCCCAAGCCTGCAAAAGACCCCAATACCATTGATATAACCCCAGAAGTAGACCCTATCTATGGAAAGAGTTTTTGGTACTATCTAGACAGTAACAGTGAGCAAAAAGGCCCCATGAGCTTGGACGCTCTCAACGCTGCTTTTCGAGAGCAGACGATTTCCAGCCAAACTTATGTCTGGAACGAAAATCTTGACTCCTGGAAGTTCTTCGGAGATCTGGATTTATCTAAAGTTTGAATCAACTATCAAAAATAAATTTTATATAGCGCTACGTGTGTGCATAAAAAAACCACTCTCCAAGATCTGGAAAGTGGTCTTTTCATAAAAATTTTCGGTATGTTCTACCAGCTTGCTTTGAATACGCCTGGAATTGTTCCGTTATTTGCTAGCTCACGGAAGCAAAGACGAGACATCTGGAACTTGCGTAGGTAACCACGAGGCCTTCCTGTGATTGAGCAACGGTTCCTTAAGCGAACGGATGAAGAGTTACGAGGAAGTTTATTGAGCTTCTCTTGTGCATCTTGACGTTCTTCTTCTGATACATTTAAGCTACGTACAATTTTTTTAAGATCTTGGCGCTGCTTCCATTTCAAGTCGACAAGTTTCTGGCGACGTGCTTGCTTTGCCTCTAGTGCTTTTGTCATATTCCTCTACTACTTTTTGCGGGCAGGGCCTTTTTGCCGCTGCTTCCGGTTCGGATCGATTTTGTTAATTACATAGACACGCCCTTTGCGACGTACAATCTTGTCCCCTTTAGAGGGATCGGCTTTCACAGATGCTTTGACTTTCATTGTAGATTTCCAGTCCAAATTTAAAACCGTCAGTATAGATGAGGTTTCTTTTCCTTTCAACCTCCGATTTTCAAAACTCCCCCAAGGGTTACTATAATTCGAGAAAAATCGACCCAGCCTCTATTTCGTAATTTTTTTTTGAGTTGTTTTTTTGCCTTTGGATGAGGTACTATTTGCGCATAAACTGAGGTAACCTATGAAAAGAACATACCAACCTAGTAAGAAGAAACGTCAAACCACATGCGGATTCCGTAAAAGAATGTCTACTGTGGGGGGGCGCAAAGTAATCAATCGCCGTCGTCGTAAGGGGCGCAAACAATTGACCGTCTAACGCTTCCCAAATCAGCCCGCATCCTAAAACGAAGGGACTTCAAAGCGATTGGACATATGCGCCAGCGCTACTTCGGCCGTGCCCTCGTGATTAATTATCGCATTTCTACAAACCCTAAACTTGGGATCACAGTCCCTCGCCAGTTTGGCAATGCGGTGAAACGAAACCGATTTAAAAGGCATGTTCGCGAAGCTTTTCGCCTTCACCGCCCTTACCTCGGCCCCATCGATATGGTTGTCCTCCCAAAAAGAGAGGCGACAAATTTTTCTTTAGAACTGATCACCAAAGATCTCCTGGAGTGCAACCATGAGCACGCTCAACCCACAGCAGCAAAGAGCTGTTGAGACAACAGATGGCCGAGTGCTTGTCCTAGCCGGAGCTGGAAGTGGTAAGACTAAAGTCATTATCCACCGAATCGCTCACCTGATCCAGGCAAAGGGCGCCGCTCCTGAATCCATTCTAGGTCTAACCTTTACGAATAAAGCAGCAGCTGAGATGCGAGGACGCCTGGGGAAACTCATTCCTCCCTCTATCGCAAAAAAAGTAATTCTTTCCACTTTCCACAGCTTCTGCATGCGCCTTTTACGACAAGAGATCCACCATCTCGGCTATACACGTAATTTCAGCTTGTATGATGAGCGAGATATCCGTCGTCTACTCAAACAAGTTGCGCGCGATGAGCTCGAACATGAGGGAGATCTTCCCTCTATCGAACCCATTATGACTAGTATCTCTCAAGCAAGAAGCCAAGGCAATCTCCCCAAAGATAAGATGTCGCGCACTCTATTTGAAAGACTCCATGCAAGTATGCGCGCATTCAATGCAGTTGATTTTGATAGCCTCTTAAGCCTGACGGTTGAGCTTCTAGAAAACCACCCCGAGATCTTAGAGAAATACCAAAAGCACTTCCGCTACGTGATGATCGATGAATACCAGGACACCAATCCCATTCAGTACAAAATCGCTAAACTCCTATCTGCTAAACACAACAATCTGTGCGTTGTCGGAGATGACGACCAATCAATCTATGGATGGAGAGGCGCCGAGATTAAAAACATCCTTACCTTTGAATCATCCCACATCGTCAAACTAGAACAAAACTACCGCTCTCTCCCAACGATTCTCAAGGCTGCCAATACTCTCATCGCCCACAATAATGAGCGGCACAAAAAAGAGCTCTATTCAAAAGCTTCCGACTCAGAGCAGATCACTCTCTTCCATGCTCCTACTGAAAATGATGAAGCTGCGACTGTTGTCCAACGAATGCTCCACCTCAAAAAAATCCACAACCTGCGATGGCGCGATTTTGCGATTCTCTACCGCTCCAATGCGATCTCTCGTCCCTTCGAGATGGCTCTTATGCAGGCCATGTGGCAAAAAAACAATGAATGGCGACGAGGCATCCCCTACCAAGTATTCGGCGGAACAGAGCTCTACGAAAGAAGCGAGATCAAAGATCTCATGGCTTACTTACGCTTCATTGCAAATCCACAAGATGAAGAAGCTCTTTTACGCATTGTCAATGTCCCCCGTCGCGGCATCTCAGACAAAACAATCCATACCCTCACTGAAGAAAATAGACAAAAGAAGATCCCTCTTTGGGATGTGATGCAAAAACTCACAAGTCATCCCGAGCTCCAAGAAAGGGCCATTAAAGCCGTACAAAACTTTGTGCACCTTATCCAAGAAGCTAGAGAAGACTTCTCAAAAAAATCCCTCAAAACTTCTTTAGAAAGGCTAATCGAAGCCACCAACTATAAAAAAGCTATCGAAGAGGATGTCAAAAGTGAAAAGATGCGTATCTTCAAGTGGGAAAACGTTCAGAGTTGTATTCTTGCCCTTGAAACTTACGAACAAGAGACAAATACTCCCTCACTTCAAGACTTTTTAAGCTCTACTCTTCTCGATCAGAGTAAGTTCCCTAAAAAAGACAAAGTTCTTCGAGAAGACCGAGTTAACGTAATGACCTTTCATAGCTCAAAAGGACTCGAGTTCGAGGCGACATTTCTTGTAGCGCTTGAAGACCACATCATCCCCCATGAAAAAAGCGTCGGAGAAGACAGGCTCGAAGAAGAGCGCCGCCTGATGTACGTCGCCATCACGCGAGCCAAAAAGCACCTCACTTTGAGCATGTCACGTCAGAGAAAACGGTACGGTAAAGATGAAAACTCCACTCCCTCCCGCTTTCTCTTTGAAATCCCCAAGGAACTACTCAGAGTAGTCCCTTGGCGCACCCCTTTCTGATTAGAAGTTTGCATCCCTCATAGGTACAGAGTAGATCTACCTGGCTCAACACAACCAGCCTATACTGCTCTCCCCGAAAAATTAGGGAAAAAGATTCTCATCCACAAAGACTAGAACACCCACTCAACACGCCCTTCGACCTGGTTGATGCGAACATCACTGTTGAATAGTCCTTTATAACCAACTAGGAATGAGAACCCATTATCATAAGTGACTTTCACCCCAGCCTCTGGAGATCCGAGGTGTACAGCAGAGTCATAAGCTTTCACATCGATAACCGGGCTTTGGTTGATGAAGGTTGCTTTCTGCTTAGAATCGTGCAATGGGAACTCTCCCACCCAACTAGCTCCTAGGTAAGGAGCATAACAGAAGCAACTACAAGAGATCGTGTAATAGCCTCTAAGTCCCGCTTCTCCACGGAGCATATGTTGGTCTTTAGACTTCACATCGAGATTCACACTGTCCGCTCCCTTCTCTTTGAAGCCGTCTCTATGGAAATAGTGGTAGTCAACAAGTGCAAATGGCTCGAATGTTGAACAACCACATTCCCACTCATACTGTCCACCAAGATGGGCTGTAAAGAAGTAGCCCCATAGATCGCTCTTAGCAGAGCGATCGATGTTGAGGAACTCGATCTTTCTTTTCAGATCGTGATCACTCCCTCCACCGATCAGAGCAAAGTCTGTTGTGAAGCACCCACAAATAGAACTTCCGTAAAGAACTCCGTAGTAGCTGTTGATTTTGCCACCACCACCTGTTGTGTTCCAGTCAAGGTCTGTGTGGGTATAGCCTAAACTTCCGCCGAAGAAGAAGCATGGACTGCAGCAGAAGTCGATCCCAGCAAGTACACCACCCGATGTGGCATCGAACTTCTCAAGGTTGTCGAGTTTTTTATGGTTATCCATAAAACTTCCGAACCCTGTGATCCAAACTGACTTGTTGCAGTCACAGCCACAACAATCTCTAGGTGAACAGCAAAGCTCGAATGTATGCTGCGCTAAAATGCTCGCCACATAGCTGTTGTTGCGAGCGTTAATCCACTCGAGCGATCCATACTGCAGGGGAGCGAGACGCGTGAGTGCATCATTGACCGCTGCATCATCAAGCAGCCCTAAAGTACGCACGATCATAGCAAAGTCTGATGTTGGATCGATGCTCGCTGCTAAGATAGCATTGTGCACTTCCATCGACGGGCCTGAATGGATGTCATGATGATCAAAAAGAATACTTCCAGTCAGAGTCATGATCAATGATCCAGGGCCAAGCTCAAATGGCACTACCCCTGCAAATATCCCTGTTTCTACACAGGTAGTAAAGGCTCCAGTAATGGGAGCATCTACTAATTTGTAGACAGTTCCTTGGATGTAGTTCCCAGAACCGAATCCAAGTAAAAGGCGTCCATCAAGAGCTGCACTTGCTGCCACAAGGTGTGGATCATGTAAAGACTCCTGCGGTGTTACATCCGCATGAAATGTCGCTCCCCCTGATTGCGTATAAGTCCCCGTTGTTTGGATGGTCTCATTCGCTGCAACCCCAGGCCTAACCGTGCCTGCATTAGTGATATTACCTGTCGTCTTGAAGTTGCCACTTGCTGTTGCTCCAGCTGCTACATCAACCTTGCTAGTCAAGCTTCCTTGAACGTCTAACGTTCCTGTAGAAACTGTTGTTGGTCCTGTATAGGTATTGGCTCCATTAAGAGACAACTTAGCTGTGCCTGTTTTGGTAAGGCCTCCAGTTGCTGTATCTCCTCCTCCAGCTCCATTGTCCCCCTCAATAGGATTAGGTACTGTAACATCGGAAGAAATATCAAATGTGACTGCAGCGCTTGACATCATAAAGATGTCTTTTCCTTTTCCTAGAGCTGTTGAACTCCCACCTGCAGCACTGTTGCCAGTAAAGGATGCGGAGCCTTTGAAGATAGCAGCGCCGCCTTTTTGGACGAAAATAGCTCCACCAAAACCCGCTCCTCCTCCCCCAATACCAGGAGGTGTGACTGGACCACCACCAAATCCTGGTGAACCATTATTTGATGACTGACCACTATCTATACCACCAGAGCCTGCACCTCCACCAAAACCTCCATTCCCACCAAAGCCACCGGGAGTGCCAAAGGAGGAGCAGTCTGTGTTAGCACCGCCGCGGCTGCCACCACCTCCGCCACCACCAAATGCTCCATTACCACCAGCACCAGAAGTTGAGAGGTCGGGGCAGCTTTGACCGAGATATCCGCCGCCTCCTCCTCCTCCTCCGAAGGTCGTACCATTCCCCCCGTTTCCACTTACAGTTCCAGACGAAGCAGAAGCTGAACCACCTCCGCCACCACCTCCGCCGAAGCCCGTGCCAGCGCTACCATTTCCTCCATTAGAACCGTCACCTGCAACTGGTGTCCCAGCGCCTCCTCCTCCTCCTCCTCCAAGAGAAGAACTTCCGTCAGAGCCAGGCCCCCCTACTGCCGCCCCCGCACCTCCACCTGTTGGTCCTACAACCGGAGGAGGGGCCGGGGATGGGCTGCCAAAATTGTTTCCACCATTACCACCCGATTGATCGGCAGCACTATCCCCGGCTGTGCTAGCTCCGCCTCCGCCTCCTCCTCCGCCTTGACTGCTTGCCACTCCCCCGGATCCACCATCACCCCCAAATCCACCACCGCCTCCACCTCCGGCAGCTATCAAGGGAGGAGAAAGATCAGATCCGGTGTAGGGCGCACCACCGCCCCCTCCAGTGCCATGAAAACCACCACCACCACCGCCTCCGCTAAGGCCTGAGCCTCCACCAAAGCCTCCTATAGCAGAAGATTTGCTAAATGAGCAGTTTGTAAAAGTAGCCGTAGTGCCCTCTGCAATAAAAATCGCTCCACCGAGCCCTGCTCCACCGCCGCCACCGCCTGTACCCCCACTACCACCTTTGGCCGTCATATTTTCGAAGGCCAAGTTATTGATTTTTACAGATCCTCCTAGAAGAAAAAAACCGCGATTATTCTGCCCAATAAGAGATAATTTACTTCCATCCGTGGGTCCATTGATCGTGATTTCCTGTGCACCAATTGGAACAAATCCATTTGTTGTATTCAGAGGTCTTAAAAAAGGAGAACCATCTGCCAGTGGTCCTAAAACAATCTTACTCCCAAATGTGATGGTTGTGTCGATTGCTGCATTCGCTTCGATGATCGCTCTTTGCAATCCATCAGCAGTTGTGACTGTTGCAGAAAAAGCAGGTGTTGCACTTAAAAGAGCTAAAGAAAGAAGAGTTTTTTTTCCAGGCCATGACGATCCTCTCAAGGGGGTAAGTTTTTCACTCTTTGATATATATATATAGGTTTTTAGTACACGAAATCTTAAGGCAGTTGAATATTTGGCTAACGTGGGGGGACACCTCTTAGTAGGTGTGTTGCATAACTCGCTCCTAGCAAGCTGCCTAGTGAGATAGTTGCAGGATGTCGTCCTTTTTCAGGCCGATTCCCTTTCATCGACCATCTTGTTGATGATCATTCCTTTTATCATCACTTCTTTCTTGATCCTTTC
>JAJFME010000043.1 GCA_021772375.1 Chlamydiota bacterium
AAGCAAAAAGAGTGATAGAAAAGTGGAGAGACCACTACAATACAGAGCGACCTCACAGTAGTCTAGGAGGCCTAACGCCAAGTGAGCTGGTTAACCAGCTCAAGGGAAAGCCCTCGTTATTAGCTAATGAGGAAACAAAAATCGGAACCTCTAATCTCTAGTGGACTAAAGAAGGGGGCAAGGTCACAGAGGTAATCACTGGTTTGGCTGTGGTTACTGTAACCACCCTAGGAATAGCTTTTTGTTGTAGAAAAAAGCCCCTTCCTCAGAGGGAAATAAGCGCTGAGATTGTGCAGCCCCCAACTAAGACCGCAGACCAGTTAAGAACCGCTTCTTCCTCGCCCCTTCCTCAGGAGGAAGTAAGCACTGAGCAGACCTCAGATCAGACCCCTGACGAGTTAAGAACTGCTTCTTCCTTGCCCCTTCCTCAGGAGGAAACAAGTACTGAGGTTGTGCAGCCCCAAACTAAGACCCCTGACCAGTTAAGAACTACTTGCTCCTCTCTCCTTGAAAGACTCAATGCATCCAATCCCTACTATTCATCTGCTAAGCAGGCAGAAAGTTCATGGGAAAGCGAATTAGTTGAGCTCGGAGAACTCGTAGAAGAACTCATCGTATTGGATCCAGAAGAAAAGCTTGGCTTAATAGCCATGCAGACTCTAAAGCTGCAAGCAGAAGGGGCGTATCATCAGGCATCAGAATTGTATAGAAAAGACAATTTCACGGGGGTCGATAACAAAATTAAGGAAGTAAACGATCTCGTGCAAAGGGTGCTTCCAGACATTGAAAAGCTGTCTGGACAAGATCAAGCGGAGCTGCGCGGATTTGCGCGGATTTGAAGCTATTCTTGATGAGGCAAAACCTATCCTACCTGTTTTAAAAGACCCCTGCCAAACAGAACGCATGCGGCGGCTTCTCGAGGATAAATTGATTGGCAGAATTTACAAATTAGCGAGCCCTCTACTAATAGATTCCCGTAAGGACCCACTTCTAACTCCTCGTAGTCACTTATCTGAGGAAAAGAAAACAAATCTAGAAAATAGCGAAAAGCTTGCTGAAGAAGCGATTGCAATCCCTGCTCTTTTAGAAGAGATGAAAAATGAACTATCGATACTTCATATCTTCTTGACCACCTATAATGAAAGCGGTGATATGTCTAACTACAAACAGGCAAAAAAGAAGCTTTTAGAAGCTCTTGCTCAATCGTCTCAGGCTGATATAAAACAGTTGTTAGAGAAGATTCTATTGACACGAGTCATAGCTAAAGCAAGAGAGCTATCGGGGCCTATCCATGATATTGTCAGGGAAATGAGTAAGATCAAAACACTAGATGAGTGCGAAGCTAATAGAGAGAGATATGAAACCGAGTGGCTTCCCAATTCTGAAAGGTATGAGAAGGCTGTACGAAGAGTGTTTGATGCCTCGGACGTTCAGCAGGCATTAAAGGGCAACCGGGCTTGTAAAGAGAAACTAGAAAGTGAAAGACAGAGCATTTCTTGTTACTTCAGCGAGCATGACCCTTTCTCCTGGGCATATTAGTGAAATAGAGAGGGGGAACTCCCTCCCGCTCTTTTTTTATTGGAGGGTTGTTTGAGGCTTTTCTTCTGGATCAGCTATTTGTTTGGCTCCTGAATCAGAGGCATTTGATGTGTCTAATACTCGGTCTTTGCCTTTTCTGAGATAACTTTGGTTTCTATATTAATTTTTTTCAGTCTCTTCTAGCAAAGTACTCTTTAATGTCCTCTTGATTTAATCGAGGAGAAGGCGCTAACCTTGGCTGCAAATATACTCTAACTTGAGAGGGCTCTTATAAGATGGCAAAACTCTATTTTCGATATGGAACAATGGGAAGTTCAAAGACACTGAACTTATTGGCTGTAGCGCATAATTACCGGCAGCAGGGCAAAGATGTGCTTCTGATCAAACCGCAGCTAGATGATCGCTTTGGAGTACAACAAATTAAGTCGCGGGCAGGACTTGAAATGCCTGCAGACATTCTTGTGAAAGAGGATACCGATCTTCTGGAACTTGATTATGAAGGAGTAGATTGCATTTTGGTAGATGAAGTGCATTTTCTATCGCCTGCAGCTATTGAACAGCTCAGAACGATCAGCATCAAAAAGGGGATCCCCGTGATCTGTTATGGTCTGAGAACGGATTTTCGCTCTCATCTATTTGAAGGATCACGCAGACTCATGGAGCTTGCTGACTCTATTGAAGAGGTGAAGGCTACTTGTCATTTCTGTAACAGAAAATCGATTATGAATATGCGCCATGTAAATGGAGTTGCAGTCACTGATGGGCCTGTTGTTCAGCTTGGAGCTGAAGAGGCTTACTTTCCAGCTTGTTACCACTGCTACGAGATGCAGATTGCAGCAGCGCCTGTTGGCTAGATCTAACTAGCTAGATAAGGTCTTGTGTGATCTTTTCTCGGATATCTGCCATGTACTCCACCATAAAGTGGAGGTTATGGATCGTTGCGAGAGAGAGTGCTGAGAGCTCTTTGGCTTTGAAAAGATGGTGGATATAGGCGAGGTTGCACTGTTTGCAAGTAGGGCAGGTGCAGTTTTTGTCGATGGGACTGAAGGTGGTTGCACAAGATGCTTGTGTGAGTTTGAGAGGTCCATTCCAGGTGAGGGCTACTCCGTGGCGCGCGGCGCGTGTAGGATAGGAGCTATCAAAGGTGTCGATCCCAAGTGGGATCCCCGCATCGATCGAGTCCAAGTCTCCAATCCCCAGCAGGTGATTGGGTTTTTCTTTTGGAAGTAAGGGAAGTGTATGCGAGAGGATCGAGTACATTTCATCTTTGTTTTTTCCCATACTGCCCCCGATGGCATACCCGTCAAAATCGAGTTTGGTGAGGGTCTCACAACTCTCTTTGCGCATATCGAGATTGATCCCTCCATGAAC
This sequence comes from Chlamydiota bacterium, assembly GCA_021772375.1. GTDB lineage: Bacteria > Chlamydiota > Chlamydiia > Chlamydiales > Rhabdochlamydiaceae > Sacchariniichlamydia. The sequence goes on from JAJFME010000043.1 coordinate 2,911, forward strand.
AACTGCGTACATGGCTTGGTCGTTGCGATTTTTCAGATGGGCATCGAGGGAGCGCTTTTCCCAGCGGTGGGTTCTCGCAAGGGAGAGTTTGAGCGAGTCTTCCTTGATATGGTAGGGAGGGAGCTCGTCGAAGGGGATGATGATATCGGCTCCGAGGTCTTTTTGGGCCTGGATGGAGGTTTCTGGGGTGAGAAGGAATTTAGAGCCATCTCGATAGGATCGGAAAAGAACACCTTCTTCATTGATTTTCTGTACAAGATTGCCTGAGTTTTTTGTGCCTCTACTTTTGAGTTCATCTGCTACCGAGCCATAGGCTAGGCTAAAGACTTGGAATCCTCCAGAATCGGTAATGATGGGAAGTTTTCGATTGATAAAATCGTGCAAGCCTCCCGCTTCTTTGATAATCTTGGTTCCGGGTTGGAGTAGAAGGTGATAGGTGTTGCAGAACATGAGCTGCAGACCGATCTCGGTTACTGTAGCGCTGTCTAGGGCTTTGATGGTGCCATTAGTGCCAACAGCTACAAAGTTAGGCGTATCGATGATCCCATGCGGTGTGTGGATCCTTCCAACTCTGGCAGTTGACTTCTTAGATTGGTGGAGAACTTCAAATTTTAGCATTGGCCTGTAGACGTTTGAATAGGGTCATGAGAGGGCCTAGTGCTAAGATAATACATCCTTTAAGCAGGAAGCTGACAATGATTATATCTAAGATAGAAGAGACCATTCCGTAGAGTCCAAGGAAGCTGAAGAGGATCGTATCGACCAATTGGGAAAAGGCGAGAGAAATACTGCTGCGAACGGGGAATGAAGAGTGGGGAAGGATGCGAGAGATCCATCCAAAGCAACGGATATCGAGGTGTTGTACGAGGAAGAAGACGATCAAAGAGGCGAATAGGAGTCGAGGAGCGGGGCTAAGAAGTCTGACGTAGGCAAAATGGGCTGTGTCTAGGGCGCTTGGAACAAAACGTAGGTGAATTTGTGACATTACGACGAAGAAGACCATGAAGAAAAAGCAAGATGAGATTGCTTTGGTAGCAACCTCTTTCCCAAAATTTTCCCGTAGCAAGTTCAAGCTCAAGATGCTTCCGATTGCAAACGCGTCGCTACAGGTGACATTGAAACCTAAAAAGGTCATTTGTTTCAGGACAAAAAAATTGGCTAAGATAGCTTGGACTGCAACTGCCGTCATAAGGGCTCCTTTACCAAGTCGGAGCGCTCCATAGGAAAAAAGGAGTACAATTACTATCTGAGATAGAAAATATAATTCGTTCATAGCGCTTACTAAAATAGAGAAGAGGAGATTTAATTTCTAGAACTAAAGGAGAAGTTTGTTATGGCTTCCTGGGAGGGGCAACTAACTTGAAAGAGGGGAGTAATATCGATTTTGGATCCAGTAGAAAATTCTTCAAAAAGTTTTTCCTTAGGCTCTCTTGACCGGAGGGAAATGCTTTTTGCCTTTCGATGGAAGAGACCAATTTTTTCCAGGTCAATGTTGTGCCCCCACTCGTAGACAAGGGCATCTAGGCAATCATAGGAAAGCCTATTGAAGAGAGGTTCAAGATCACTTTTTCGATATAGAGAAAAATTGAGGCTATTGGGGGTATTCCAATCATCGGTTCCAGCTGAGAACTGCCAGGCGAGGGGAACATCCGTTCCAACTGCTGTTAGAGGGCTGTTGGGGGGAATCTGTTGATGTCTTTCTAGATCGCTACAAAACTCTAGTTTTTCATGGAGACTTAAGTAGAGGCCATAGGCACTTGTGTTCTCTAGAGATTGGATTTCTTTAGAAAGGTTTACTAGGTCTTTTACAATCAATGTATCGCGAGCGAAGAGAATATGTTGGCTCTTGGGAAGAGAGGGTTCAAATACGATTTTGGTTAAAAGGGTTTTGAAGTCTCCTTTTTGTTTGATGAATTGAATGTTTGGGAAATCGAGTTTGAGCTCTAGATAGCCCGATTCCATTTCTGTTGAGGAGCTTTTATAGAGAACCGTGGTTTTGTTGAGCCCTGTCACATACTTTTCGAGTGACTCGAGTAGACTGTAGAGTTGGAGGGGGTTGTTATTCGAAAAAATGAGTAGATCAGCTGTTTGCTTTTCGCAAGAGATGTGTGTAGGCAGGTTGGAGAGCTCTGGATAGACTGACTTGGAGCAGATGTGCTCAGAGCATCTTCTTTGGAAAGCAATATTGACTTTGTGGTCGCTGATTGGGTTATCTCGATTGTAGAGATAGAGAACATCGTCGATATAGCCAATGTGATTACTCCCCATCTCTAGCATGGGAAGCATGATAGCAAGGTCCCAGCCCATTGAGTAGGGGCGTCCTCGATAGAACAGGTCTTCGAGTTTGATCTCTTTGAAAAGGCCGGCGTAGAATGTCCTTAAGTGAGTTGTGGCCCATGCAGTTTTTCGAAAACTGCGGGTTTTGGTGACCTTTTCGGGAAGCTTTTTGCAGATCTGAGGATCTTGCTTGAAGGAAGGATAATCGAGGTAATTACCGTATGTGAGCCATATGTTTGAATCAGCATAGGCTTGATTGAGAGTATTTAAAACGTTTTCATGTGCTAGATAGTCGTCTCCGTCGAGAAGGATCACGATTTCGTGATCGTGGCAACTGTGTACAGCATTGTAGATATTTGTAAGGGCGCCCAGATTTTTTGGGTTGTGGATGAGTGTTGCACGATTGTTTTTATCGAATTTTGTGAGTAGGGTTTTCGCTTTTTCTAGGGTGTCATCGCGTGAGTTGTCGTTGATATAGATCACGCGATAATTTTCATAGTTTTGACAAAACACCGACTGGAGATTTTTCTCGATATACTTCGAGTTGTTATATGAAGGGATGACAATTACAAAAGATTTATCTTCTGTGATTGGGAGAAGGGGCTCTTTTTTGTGTTTTTTTGGCTGCCAAACAAACAGGGCTGCTATGATGAGTAGCAAAGGGATGAGAAATAGAAAAAAACGGCGCATCAGCCTTCCTTAATAGGAATTTTCTTCGAGGTGCCTTTTTTCGTTTTGAAGAAGGTGACTTTGAGTACACCGTGCTTGCAGACTGCATCGGGTTGTTTAGATTCGTCGATTTCTCCAGGGACAACAATTTGATAAGAGAAAGTGCTCAAAGCTTTTCGGTAGAATTTCTTTTTTTTCCCTTCGGTCTCTTCTTCTCTCTCTGCTTTAATCCAAAGCACTCCCTTGTCAAAGATCATGTCGATTGCATTGGGGTGAATTCCTGGAAGAGCAGCTTCGATGTAGACGTGTTGATCGTCTTCTGAAACGGTTAGACCAGAGGGGCTCGAAAGCTCATGTACGTCCCAGTCGTCATCTACGTTCTCAATAAGTGAGAAGGGGTGACGAGAACGGGACCAAAAAGATCTAGGTTCTGTTTTGCGGTCTTCAGTCATGCGCCTCAGTTTACAGAAATTAGAATTTACACTCAATCGTTGTTACGTAGTGTTTGTTGAATTTGCTCATCTAGAAATCCAGAGAGCTCGGGGTGGTATTTTTTTATCCAACGCCTAAGCTTCATCGTCTCAAGAAGAAAAGCCCTGCTAGTCTTTTGAGGTGTTTTAAGCGACTCATTTAGAGAAAAAGAACCAAGGTCGATTTCAACGGCTTGGCCTCCAATAAATCCGAAGTTGCGTTTGCGTGCATCGTGATCGGCAAGGCCTACTTGGCAGCGACGAGCCATTAAAGAGACAAGGGAAGAGAGGCGCACTTTGGCAGCGTCGAATTCTCTTGCGTTAGCTAGGGCACTGAGAGTTGGGTAGGCCATAGAGGCTCTTTTTTGTAGGGCAAACTCGAATTGATCAAGAGGGAGTTTATGGACAACGCCGATTGGGTCAAAGAGCTGGAGTTCGACGTTTAGATTGTCTGTTTTATTGAGGTGAAGGTAGACAAGGCCGGTCTCTTCTCGAAAGCGGTTATAGGCTAGCTTACAGCTTGAAAAAAGGGTGTTGAGCCGTTTTGTCCTTCTATTTTGAATGGACTTAGGAAGAAAAGAGTCAGTCCAGTGGTTTGGGCGCATATGGTGTTGTTTAAAGAACTTTAATACGTAGTCACCATCTTTGGAAACGAAAACATAAGATTCTCCCCCACTGTTTAAGAAAGAGTAGGGTTGAGAGAGGTGGTCGCGAATTTCTTGTAACTCTGGTCTAGAGGGATGGGAGGATTCCCATTTGGTATTGAAGGTGAGATCAGAACGGATTTTTCGCATAGAAAAACCATGAGTCTGTCTATGACAGAATCGCTCAATGGCAACAAATACAATACAGAATAGAAGGGCATTAAAGATGGTATTTCTGTTCAAAGTATTCACTCAATTCTGGGGTGTTTTTCTGGATCCATTTTTTTAACTGGTGCATCTCGTAGGGTTTTACGTTTGGGGAGGTGGTAAAAGAGCCCACATCGATTTCCACTACTTTGCCATCGATCACACCGAAATTGCGTTCAGCATGCCGATCTCCATTTAGGATGCCAAGGTTTTTTCGGTGGGAAATGCAAGCAAGAAGTGAGTTGAGGATAGATTTTGCCTTATCTTTGTTTTTTTCTAAGTAAGGAAGAAGAGGCTCTGCTTTTTTCTGTAGTACGAAAGGAGTTGTGTTTAGGTCAATCTGATGGCAAATACCAATGTTGTCATAGAGCTTTATTGTAGGGTAGTGGGCATCTTTTGGATTGATATTGAGATGCAGTATTTGCGTCTCTTTAGATAGATTATTGTGTGCAATACACGCACTTGAGAAAATGCTTTCGATTCGGATGCGTCGCTTAGTTAATATTTTGTCACGTACTCTACGAACTAGCCTTGGACAGGAGAGTGTCTGAAGAGTTTTTGAAGGAGGACCCATGTGGTAATGTTTGAAGAGCTTGAGAACAGTTGTGTTGTCCTCTCCAAGAAAAGCGTAGCACTGCACTCCACTTCCCAAAAAGTAGAAGGGTTGTGCAAGTAGCGTTTTCGGGTTGTTTGATTCTACTTCCCATTGAGGACTTATTGGGTAGTCAGACCTGGTTTTCTCTACACGAAACCCATGTGTTTGCGTTCTGATGAGTTTGTCTGCTCCTATAAAGAGCAAGAAGCTAAGCAAAATTTTACTAAAGGTTTTCCAGTACTTCATCGAGTATTTGAAGGTGTTCCGGGTGATGTTTTTCTAGCCAGTGCCTTAAGCTGACAGTGATTTTAGCGATTTCCACCTTTTGTCGGTCTATATTTTTTAAGGAAGGGTCCCAGCTAAAAGGGCCAATATCGATTTGCATGGCTTGTTTCTCTATGAATCCGAAGTTTGTTCGGATCAAAGGGTCGTTATCCCCAATGCCTAAGTCCATTTTTTTCTTCAGTAAAGAGATAAGAGAAGAGAGAGCATTTTTTATTTGAATTGGGTCGTGTGCACAGGAATTGAGGTAGGGGTAAGCGGTGTCCATTTTTTTCTGCAGAGCAAATGCGGCCGTCGATAGATCGATTCTATGGGCAATCTGTAGATTGTCGATGATGGTTACTATAGGACAGTCTTTTGAGGGGCTTGTATGAAGGAAAAGAAGCCCCGCCTCATTTTTGAGGTTTTCAAATGCAAGCTCATAGCTTGCAAACGCCTCTTTCCATTTCCTTTGGTTATAGGCAATTTTTGTGTCCCTCCAGTTTTTAAGAGGACCAATGCCTGGTAGAAACTGCAGCCAGAAGAGTCTATTTTGGTATCGATTATTAAAGAGCTTCAAAACGGTGGTTCCGTCTTCTGAAACAAAGGAAAAACTCTGTAGCCCTCTTCCCAAATAGTGGAAGTCTTGTTGTAGGATTTTTTCTATTTCTAAAGAGATGGGGCTTTGACTAACTGGAATAGGAGCTGTATTGGCTATTAGCTTGGAAAGACGGAAACCTTTTGTTTGATGGTGTGTGAAGCGAGCGGCTCCCCAGAAAGAGAGAAGGGTTGCTATGACAAGTAGAGTTTTCTTGATCATTTGGCCTCTAAGCAGTGCTGGAGATGTTCTGAGAGTTCGGGGTTGAGCTCTGCTAAGAAGTCGTTCAAGCGTCCTGTGATTTTCCTAAGATCGATGTTGTATACATCAGGGTCCAGTCGCCTCTCATCTCTTTTTAATCTTCCGACATCGATCAGAATTGCTTGGTTTCCAAGGAATCCAAAGTTGCGATGAATTTTAGCATCTTCGTCATAGATTCCTTTTTTACTGCGGGCTATGACAAGAGAGCAGATTGATTCGATTGAGGCTCTAGCCCCATCAAGGTCTCCTTTTTCTACAAGCGTCTGAATATGAGGGTAGGCGAGAGTTGCCCGTTTTTGTAAAATGAACTCAGTTTTATCAAGATCGATCAGGTGTTCAATTCCAATTTTATCTACGACATGCGCCTGTTTTTTTAAGTTGGTAGTTTTATTGAGATGTACAAAGAGCAAGCCAGTTTCTTTCGGGAGCTCTTCGATTGCAAGTTTATAGCTTGCAAAATCTCGTCTCAGCTTTTTCAACCGACCTTGTTTTTGTTGCGATCGTTTTATATTCCAAGACCCCTTCAGGGGAAGAACTTTTAGCCAAAGAGGAAGACGGCGCAAGTGATGCTTGAAGAACTTGATCACATACTGTCCATCTTCAGATACGAAGGCGTAGCATTGTCCTCCAGCTCCTAAGTAGGAGAAGCTCTGATCAAAGACATCTGTAAATGGGGGATTAGCGACATCCCACTCGGGGTTATAAGGCAGAGAAGAAGAGATTTTTGTGAGGGTAAATCCAGCGGTCTTTTCGTAGCAGAATTTTGGGACGTAATAGACCAAGAGGGTAAGTAAGGCAATTTTCAATAATGTTTTCACGGTTAAAACACCTTACGTAACTGTTCTTGGTATAGAGGAAGAAGCTCTGGGAAATTGGAATGGATCCATTGGGTAAAAGGAGCTGTGATGCGCAAAAACTCAGCTTTTTGTCCCTCTTCTGTTTGGATACTTTCTTTTTTGATGAAGCGCCCTACATCAATTTGGATAGCTCGATTTTCCAGTAGCCCGCAATTGTTTGGGATATAAGGATCACGGTTATAGAACCCTTTATTGATGCAGCTATTTGTGAGTGTGAGGATTTGCTGAAAGGTCTTCTTGATCCCGTCAAAGTCTTCAGCTTCCAATAGTCGAGGGATCCGCTCACAAACCCTCTCAGCCCTTCTCTGAACAATAAAATCAAAGTCGTCGAGGTCAAGGAAATGGTGGATACCAATTCGATCAACGATTTCGATCTTTTTTTTCAAATGGGAGCTCTTATTCAGATGGCAATAGAGAAGAGCTGTTTCATCTTGCAGCTCATCGAAACAGGCTTGATAGCTAAAGAAATCACGTGTTAATTTATCCAATCGTTTCCAATTTTTTTTGAAGCGATACTTGTGGAATATCTTTGGGAGAGGAAGATGGTTGAGGAGCCAGCTCGGGCGAAAGAGGCGTTGTTTGAAGAACTTGATTACATATTTGTCATCACTACTGAAAAAGACATAAGCTTGTCCTCCCCAGCCAAAATAGCGATAGGGTTGGGATAGAGCTGTCTCTAGGTGGTCTTGTTCGATGTTTGTTAGTTCGTGGGTTTGAAACCTTTCCTGATAAGGCCTGTTCGAGGAGATGGCCTGAATGGTAAACGTATCAGTTTTCTTCTTTGAAAATTGAGCTGTGAAAGTTAGGCTGAACACCATTAAGCAGATTCGAAAGAGCTTGTCAAAGAGCTTCACGTATAAACTCCTCATAAACCTCGTTGAAACCAGTGGATAGCTCAGGGTGGTATTTGTTAATCCAGTGCTGCAAGTCTTCTTTCGATTGAGAGATTTTCTCCACAGAAGGAGTATCGGATAAAGAGAAGCGTCCAGTATCGATTTGTATAGGATGATTGCCACAAAAACCGAAGTTTTTACTCAGATTCGGATCCCCATCATCGATCCCTTCTTCCATTCGGTGATGCATAAGAGAAAAGAGGGCTGTAAATGCCTCTCGACAGGAAGAGAAGTTTTTTTCTTGAGCCAATTGATGGATCTTTTCTTTCACAAGGATAGCTCGTTTTTGCACGATAAATGGATACTGATTCGGATCAATTATATGGGCTACACCTCCCTTGTCAACGATCTTCAATGGAGATTGAATAGAATTTTGCTTATCCACGTGGAGACCTACTAATCCAGTTTCTTCTCTCAGCTTTTCATAGGCGATTGCATAGCTTTTTAAAGTCTCTTTCAGGAGTTTTTCTTGTTTGTCTATTTTTTCTTCAAATGAGCTTAAAGGGAAAAATGTGTACAATATTTTAAGGGTATTTAGCCTTGAACTTCGCAGTAGCTTGAGCACATATTGTCCATCTTCAGAAACAAAAACATAGCTTTGCCCTCCTTTGCTCAAATAGCTGTAAGGCTGCTGCAGATATTCTTCCTCGATTTCCAGTCCTTGACTGTCCAATAAGAGAGTAGAGACCTTATTCATAGCAAAGCCATCAGTCTGTTTTTTACAGAACTGGGAAGTTGCATAGACAATGACAATCAAGAGAAGGAATCGTTTCATCTGAAGGTATGGATCTCCTCTCGGATATGGGTGGAGAGCTCGGGAGCTTTTGTATCGAGCCAAACACAAAGCCGGTCTGTAATTCGAATGAGCTCATCGCCGTATATTTCAGGATCACTTCGTGAAGGGTCAACTTTAAAACGGCCTACATCGAATTGGATCGGTTCTTCTCCAATAAAACCAAAGTTTGTAGCAAGGTCGGGGTCCTTGTCAAAGAGCTCCTTCTTACATCGGTTGTGTAAAATGCTAATGAGATTGGAGAGAGCTCCTTTAGCCTTGTCGAACTCCTTTGCTGCGATCCACTTTTCTAAGGTCGGGTAGAAAAAGTCCGCTTTCTTCTGTAGAATAAACTCCATCTCTTTTAAGTCCACCTTGTGCATCACTCCAATCTTGTCATGTAATGTGGTAGGCATTGGCTCCTTTGTCTTGTTGAGGTGAAGCTGGACAAGACCGGTCTCTTTCTGGAGCATTGAGTTGGCTAGCAGGTAACTAGAAAAATCTTTCAAACGCTTATTTTCTCTCTTTGCAATGGTTTGTTTAAGTCTTCTTCTCAAAGAAGAGGGGAGGAGCCAGCTTATTTTGCTAAATGGATGACCCACTCTATGATGGCGATAGAACTTGAGTACATATTTCTCATCTTCTGAGACAAAAGCAAACGTTTGTGCTCCTTTCCCCAAATAATAAAAGGGTTGATTTAGCGCATCTAGATAAGACTTGACGCAAGTGGTCTCCCACTCGGGATGGAAGGGAAGGTTCGATTGAACTTTGCCAAGAGAAAAACCATCTGTCTGCACTTGGCAAAAGCGATGCAGAAGGAGCGTTATCAATAAGAAAAGAGGAATTTTTTTTAGAATCATTGGGATTTCTTTCTATTGTATTCTCCTGATAGAATATACGCATGAATGCAGTATCAAATCAACTTCCTTATGAAGAGATAAAGCCAATCCCAGAACCAAAAAGAGAGGCCTATCCTCGCTTACTCCAGCTTGTATCTCGGGTCATGCTAGTAGTAGCTATTACAGGGTTGGGCGCTGGATATGGAGCTGTGTTTGGTCTGTGGCTCAATATCTCTTCTATTATCCCTACTGTAGTTGGAGGAGTCATAGGTCTTGTAGCAGGGGGCATTCTTGCGAGCACAATTCCTGTGGCCTCTAGAATCACCCGGTACCGAACTGACACCTTAGATCTGATAAAAAAGGCGAGTTCAGATCACTATGTTCTATCTTTCCTAGACAATATTCGAGGATTTTTTACCTACTCATTGAATCGTTTCAAACAGACCTATGACAATCATGAACTCCATCGGATCATGACGATGATCACGGAGATGCTTGACCCGACTAGAAAGGATATTAAAAAAGTTTGGGGAGCCTTTCTCAAGCATCTACATGGAACAAAAGTAACCAATCCAGATGGCCGAGTGGTGAAACTCGACTTCAGCCTAACTTTGAGAAAACTTCAAGGAAAAGAGATTGAAGTGGAAGCTGGTATACTCAATAAAGACAATCCTTCCTATGACGATGCTCTCTCTCAGATTGAAAGGATTCAGAAAACTAGTTTTGGTAGAGTTGGTACTGTTTCCAAAGAAAGAATGAAACACATCCTCTCTCAAGATGAAGAGAATAAATGTTTCATTGCCAAACGGAAAAACTCACAAAAAGTTCTCGGATTTGCCTGGTGTCACAAAGAAGAAGACAAGCTCATCCTTGCAGGGCTGGCTCGTAGACCCGGAGCTGCTTGTCTTAGAATAGGTGACGATCTTATGGTTGCACTTATCAACGATCTACTACCCAAAGCAATTCCCATGGAGTTGAAAGTACGTAAAAGCAATACAATGGCTATTCGTCTCTATGAAAAATACGACTTTGAAAAAGTAGAAGAGCTCCCAAACTACTATCCAGAAGGCCCCGAGGAAGATGCTGTTCGTATGAAACTCAACTGGGAGGCCATCCGAGCTCGTTGTAAGCCTCAGCAAGCCGTTAGTTAGTCCACCGTAATCGTTCTTTTTACATCATTGAACATCCCGGGCTCGACCTCATTTTTCGGGTTGAGAAGCTGGAGTTGGATTGTATGTTGTCCTTTGGGGATCCCGTAGATGTAATAAGGAGCCCAGAGGGTAAGGATCCTTGTGATCGTATCATTGATGATGACACGGACTTTATATCCGTCTCTTGAGAGCTGGGTGTTGCTGAGGTAGAAATCTAGAAGAATTGGCTGTTTTTCATTGTAGCGTAAGGTCTCTAGAGGCTCATTGTAGGTGAGGTACGGGGCTTTTAGGTTAACTTCCTTGGCATTCTCTTTTTTTCCTATGTAGAAGACACTGGCATCGTAGCAGCCAGGGCGCTTTAGGCTTTCCCCGTAGGAGCGGTCTGGAAAGGCGCGGATGACATGGATGCCCTCTTTTAGTTCATAAGGGATATCTTTGTTAAGAGTGAGATCAAAGAAGAGATTATTCTGGTCCAGGGAGTCGACAAAGGATTTGTAAATCTCAAACGGATGGTAATCGTCGATGAAAATGAGAAGGCTTTGTCCATTGGGGTCGTTGTAGATCTCTTTGGCTCGGTCAAAGTCGCTGAGTGTACCGATGGGAAAGCCTCTTAGGCGGACTTGGACGTTTACTGGATTGCCAGCTAGAACTTGCTCTTCTTTAGGAAAGACGATCGTTGTCTGGACATTATCAGGCTCAGGGGTGGGGCGTACTGGGACGATACGCACACCAGAGGGGTTGATCTTCTGAGGGGTGAACTCAGCTGCAAATCCAACGCTGCAAAGTAGCAAAACCAGTAGAACTTTCATGATAGCCTCCGTCTTTCCCGTTTACTAGAAGAAGAAATAATTGTCTATCTGCTTGGTGTTCGTGTTTTTATGTGTGTTTGTCGATTTTTAGGGTCTGTTAGTTTGAAAAACAAATGCTTTTAGTGTAAAAATTGAATTAGAAATAATTCTAGGTGAGCAATGGTATCTGGTAGAAAAGAAGAAGAATTGTCTGTGATGGAAGCGGTGGATAACCTCTCCAATATGTCTGAAATTGATCTAAAAGCTTCAATGATAGAAGAGGATGAAGGGGAGTTTTCTACTGAGATCAACTGGCGTGATCCAAAACAAGCTTTGCGGAATGAACCTGCTGTAAAAGAGACATTTAGAGTATTACATCGCTACTTACAAAATATGGTAAGGCGAGATCGGACTATTCTGGATGACCCACAGACCTTGAAAGGGATTCAGGCGATTATGTTACTTGCTTCAGAAGCTGTTAGGAAAATGGATCGTTTTGCAGCTCTCTACCCAAAAGAATACAAGGCGATCTCCAAGCTAAAGGAATATACAGACCTTCAAAAGTACTACCAGCAGCAAGTTTTAGGACAGAGGCCTCAACCAAAAGAGATCGTTGAGGGGTGGGAAGAGCATCTTGATGAGAACTACGAAGAGATTGCAGGAGAGGCTAAAGGATTAAAGGACTTAGAAGCAGTACGTAAAGACCAAAGCTATGAGCTATTTTTTATCAAAGATGAAAATGACCGTCCCTACTTTAGTCGTAGCCTTTTACGCCACATTAGACTTTTGGGGAATTTTGATGAGCTAATCGCAAAAGCAGAAGGGGAGGATCCTCTGTTGAAGCTTCGCGAGCTCTATGACCAAGAGCTTCACGAAGGTGCCAAAGATGCACTTCAGCTAGCATCTCCCTATATTGATGAGTTCTACAAAGAGGGGATGAAGTACAAAGAACGTCCCTATGAGGGGAGTTTGAATAAAGCTGTAATGGCCCTTAGGATGGCAGCGAACCCAAAGAACCTTATCGAAAATCAGAGCTTTAAAAGCTGTTTGGAGTACTACGCAGATTTCCATCGCTTCTTACGGCAAGCACTCAGAGCTCCTCGCTATCAGAAGAGAATCTCCGGAGAACTCGGTGATACGCCCTACACTCATGCTCTTTTAAGACTGACCCACGCTCTTTGCTGTTTCTTTTTCATGCGCACTGAACCGAAGAAAGAGACCCTGAAGCTAATCCACGAGATGATCGAGCGGGGAGATGAACTACAAGGGCCTCGTCAAAAGCCAAAAGCTGAAGAGAAAAAACTCCAGCTCTGGACCGATTTACTTGATGCCGATGAGAGTTTGCGATTTCTTGCTAAACACTACCCCAATGGTCCGATTATGCGGACGCTCGATATGTTTCGTGAAGAGGAGGAATATGAGGGGTATGATCCTCTTATGCATGAGAACTTTCCATCCCAGGTTTTTATTCTCTCAGATAAGCATTTACACGTCAGTGTCCTGCGGATTCCTTGTCCCGTACAGCAGATCTATATCAATAGTGCAGACATTGTAGAAGAGTTTTTGGGCTTCATGCGTTTTTTAAAAGAGGAGCGCAAGCCAGACCAGCACCTGCTAGTCAATCTACAAGATCGGACTTCTTGGAAGGAGTATGCAAGGTGTAAAGCCCTTGAAGATCTTGCTAAAACTGCAGAGTACACCAAAACTTTCCACATACTAGGTCTTCCAAGAGACACTAGCTTCTTCCTGCAAGATGAGGAATACCAGACAGTCGAAGGAGCTCCTGTTTTCATGGAGCAGTTCGAACAGCAGGTATTGAGTGGGATCGACTGCGGATATTTGATTCCAGAACCTCTTAGGGACAAGAAGCTGGAGAAGTTCGTTAAAGAGTCTCTCAAAATGGTTCACGAGGGCTTTTTCGATGGAAGCACTAACTTAAGTCATTCACAGCGATTGAGCTTCATCGAGATCTTCTATCTCTTGCTCACTTTGAAAATGATCGAACTTTTGAAGGTAGATTCTGTGAGTTTTACCTGTAAGGATGCTGTAGACACAGGAACCCAGCAAACAGCGATCTTTTATGGCTTCTTGAAGATGGTGACCAATCCAAAAGCTTGGAGTAAAGCAGATAAAGAGCAGCTGCTTTGGATTCTGTATACACCCGCTCTTCTAGTCAGGGAGCGGCCCATTAACCAAGCCCATCTGAAAAGAACCATTTCTGCTTTAGAAACGGTTCATCGACAGTGTATTAAAAACCAAAAGGGGATTGTAAAAGCCTTAGAAGGTATTTACAAAGGGATCAAATTTAGTGAGCTGGAGCTAGACTAGAACACAAGTTTTCTTCCTGGTGAATGCAATGTTCTTCTAGAAGAAATCTCGGGAGAACCTTGGCTTGGACGGATGAATCCACGAGCTCCAATGAATACATTTTCAACCACAGCTAATACAAAAAGATGTTTCCTTGTAAAGGTATTGAGTCGCTCGCTACATCCTAAAGTAATGAGTGAAAAAAGGGTCCCAATTGATCCCAAAGCAAGATCAGCGATGCTTGTTGCTACTGCAACTAGAGCTCCCAATGCAAAAGCTCCTCTTGCGACTACATGTCGATCTAAAAAGGCAGTTTTTTTACTCGAATCAACAGCATTTTTTAGGATAGGGTTTGCAATACGCTCTGTGATCGATTGATAGGCTGTGTACTTCACATACGAGGCATTCGGATTAAGGACATGAAGCGCTCTGGAATAGATCTTTGCGATGCCCTTTGATTGGCCATCTGCTCGATTATAGGCTGCTCTGTTAAGCTTTGAGGATGCTCCCAAAGTGGCAACAGACAGGGTAGAGTAAACAGCTGCAAAAATCGTATGGACAACTGCTGTACAGATGTCTATAGGAAGTTGTTCAAGGTATTTTGCTCTTGAATCAACTTCTCTAGAGAAGAATCCAGTGAAGGTATCAGCAACATCTCTGTAGATTTGGTGTGCTTGAATAGACATGAAAATCCCCTTTAAGTTTTGCAATCATCATATCATACAAGATTGCTTAGAGACAAGGCTTAGGAGAAATCTTTATTAGTTGAGGCTTAAGTCCTCGGGGATCATGGAGAGGGTGGCATATTTGCCGCCCATCTCTCGAAGAATGGTCTGCCAGGCTTTCTCTGGAGGCGCTTCAAAAACATGGTGGGCACTTCCTGGGGCTAGAAACCAGTTGCCGGAGAGGAACTCTCGTTCAAGTTGTCCTGAGTCCCAGCCTGTATAGCCGAAGCAGAGAAGGAGATTGGGGCCATTACTATCGCTGAGGGCTTGTTGAAGGAATTGCATATCACCACCGAGGTAGATTCCATCTGCGACCTTGAGAGCTTGTTCTGCAAGGGCTTCTGAGGAGTGGAGGAGCATCATCTGGTTGGGTTGTATAGGACCGCCAGCGCGGATGCCCATATGCGGGTTTTGTTGATTTTTGAGATTAATGAGATCTTCTGGAAGTTCGATCTCAACGGGCTTATTGATAATCAGGCCAAATGAGCCACTGGAGGTGTGTTCACAAATAAGGATCACACTGCGGAAATAAATACCGGCATCAATTTCCGGGCTTGCGATGAGAAAGCTCCCTTTAGAGAGTTCTGAATAGGGTGGTTGGTCCATTATTGTCCTATGGCTTCGCTAAGTTGTTGGTTATAGAGCTTTAAGTTATCAGATAATTCATTAGCTTTTTTCATTAAGTCTGCAAAATCTCTTTTGAACGGAGGGCTGTTTAAGATCAGCTCTCTTTGTGGGGCATTTTCAGCCTTGTTGATCAGCATCGAGATTCGAGACATCGACGAATTGATGTCATCTACTTCTGTTTGGAAGTAGGTGCGGAAGCTTTGAGGTGTCTCAAGCGCGTTGAGGAGATTAACCCTTTGTAGTCTGGTTCTTTGCCATTGTTTATTGAGATGGAAAAGAAGGCCGTAGTGGTTGAGGTCATTCATCAGATTGTTGGCTTTGGTCATAATCGAGTTTGTTTGTAGGTAGAGATCATCCCCAACGACTAGTTTGCCAAGAGTACCTTTACCTTGAGCGATATCGTCACTGACAAGATCGATTGAGTGGCAAGCTGATTTAAGGCTTTTTACAACACAGCCGAGATTTTTAAATGTGTGCGTCTCCTCCATTTCTTGCATGGCGAGCTGGATTTGCGTAAGAGAGGTAGTGAGCTCACGCACTCCTTTTTGGACATCGTGAATAAGGTTTGTTTGGTTATAGGTAGATACCGCCTGTTCGATCTCTCCCATGGTGGCACTTGCAATCTGTACTGTCGTAGCTAATTCTTCCCCGTGGTCTTTCACCCAGTGGTTGATATTGCGGAAAGTCTCTTCCATCATAGAAGCGAGTTCTGAGAAGTCGATCATAGCGTTTTGGATCGAGTCAACGGAGTCGGCATAGACGGGTTGGTCTTTGATCTGTCTTGGTTTGACTCCTTTAGGAGGAGCTTTCGGAGTAATAGAGATCGACTTTTCTCCCATGAGTCCAGAAGTTTGTATAGAGATCTCATCTGTGTTGTACACTTTGATGCCTGAGTCGATATGTAGAGTGAGCTGATAGAAATAGACCCGTCCGAGTTCATCGGTGGGCTGCTCGCGGGCATCATTGATCTCTTCCATCCCAACAACTTCTCCGATGGGTTTCCCCGCAAAACGCACACGTGTACCTACGTTGATATTGCCGATGTCAGAAAAACGGACATAGAGTGTTTGTTTGCCATCCCCAACGGTAGGCTTTAGGAACATAATTGCTGCCACGCAGACAGTAATGGCGCTGAGGACAAAGATCCCCACTAGCATGTTTTTAATTGATCCATTCATCTGAAATTTCTCGGGTCCTGTGATATGCTTTTCTTTAAAAACTCAATAATCGGATCGTCAATTTTTATAAAGTCATCAGGCTTTCCGATATGGGCGATTTGCCCATCTCTTAAGAGGGCCAATCGGTCTCCTACATAGAGGGCAGAGCTGATGTCATGAGTAACGACCACGCTTGTAGCTTTTAATTCTTTTTGTGTTTTGACAATCAACTCGTTGATCTGCATCGAGGTGATTGGATCGAGCCCCGTAGTGGGCTCATCGTAAAGGAGGATCTTTGGGCGGTAGACAATCAATCTAGCAAGTCCAGCTCGTTTGCGCATTCCTCCAGAGAGTTCGTTGGGCATTTTATCCTGGGTCCCTTGCAGCCCTACCATTTCTAAGGCTTCATCTACTCGATCAGAGATTTCTTTTTGGGGGACTCGTTTGCCTGTTTTTGGGTCATCATGCTCAGTTAAGTAGAACCCTGTATTTTCTGCAATGGTCATCGAGTCAAAGAGAGCAGCTCCCTGGAAGAGCATGCCCATACTCTTGACAGCGCGTAATAAATTGGGACCAGAGAGTTCAGCGATGTTAAGATCATCGACTTCCACGGATCCATAGTCAGGTTTGGTAATACCGATAATATGTTTGAGCAGAACACTTTTTCCAGCCCCAGAAGGGCCTAGGATAACGATTGTTTCCCCTTCAAGGATGTCGATATCGAGCCCCGAGAGAACCTCTGCTTTTTTAAAGCGTTTGTGCAGTCCCCGAATCTTGATCATGAGAATATCCTTGTGAGCTCTAGCCGGACTGAATTAAGTGCTAGGGTAAGGAAGAAATTACTAAATAAGATTGCGATGTAGCAGACCACAACACTGCTAGTGGTCGTTCTACCAACACCTTCAGCTCCACCTGTTGTATTCATGCCCTTATAGCAAGAGATGGTGATGATCATGACTCCAAAAAAGAATGCTTTGGAGCTCCCTGCGAACAGGTCAAAGAGGTTAATGTGTAAAGGCATCGGAGCTAAATAAGCTGCAGGTGCCATCCCAAAAAAGTAAACAGAGATCAAATACCCTCCCAAAATCCCCATCAAGGTACTAAATAGGGTGAGAAGGGGCATCATGAACATCCCAGCAATAAAACGGGGAGCTACCAGGTAACGATTAGGATTGACGGACATGGTTTTTAGTGCATCGATCTGCTCGGTGACACGCATCGTTCCAAGCTCAGCGCACATTGCAGCTCCAACACGCCCTGTGACCATAAAAGCTGTTAGTACAGGGCCGAGTTCTGTGATCATTGCCTTTGCTACCATTAGTCCTGTGATTCCAGCAAGGCCTTTGCCTTGCAGCTGATAGAAGGATTGGGCTGCTAGGACAAGGCCTGTAAAAAATCCCGTGATCGAAACAACTGTAAGTGAACCGACTCCAATGTTGTACATCTGCTTTAAAATGAGTCGGAATTTTGGAGGGCGCCAAAGGACAGCTCTGACTGTGTCGATAATGAGTTGGCAGTATTCACCAATAGCAACAAGGAAGTGGAGTTGAAAGCGGTTGATCCAGCTTTCAACGACCTCTTCCTTAGAGATGAATTCTTCTTTTACTTCCATAGCCTCACTCTAGCGAATAGAGCGTTTCGAAGCAAATAAAAGACTTTAATCCTGCTATCTTTGACCGGTGCTTTGGACTGCTCGCATCTGTATGTCGATTAGCTTAGTAAGAAGCTGTTGCAGCTGAGGGCTTAAGTTTTTTAACCCTTCGAGCTTGGTGTTTTCTGTAGCAGCCTTGTTCAAGTAGAGGTTTAATTCAAACTGATCGACTTGTTTTTGCGATTCTCTATATTGGCTTGCAGCATTGCTAAAAGCAGAGGGGAGTGATTGAGCAGCTGTTCCGAGAAGTTTTCCAGTCTCTCCTCCAACCACTCCAGCTGCAACAAGCAACACTGGAGAGAAAATGCCTGAAGCAAAATGAGCATTGGCTTGTGAACGGGTCAGATAACGAATGTTTTCAACGTTTTTACTTCTTACGTTTTCTTTTTTTTCATGGTTTTCTTCTTGAGTGCGTTGGATATGTTGTTCGGCTATTTCAGCAACCCTTTGGAGTAGTTCATGAAGACGGCGGACAAAGTTTTGCCCCGTAATGGGCTCTTGCCCTGTAGCCATGCGGATTTCATTTACTGTGTCGAACGCTTCTTGTTCAAGTTCTGGAGAAAGAGCTGGGGCCATTTGGGAAGGGGGATTTTGTCCGAGTGTGTTCAAGTAATCTTCTACTCTAGCATTGATATCTTCCATTTGGGCATAGAGGTCTGGGCTTGCAGCAGCTGGTCCAAACGTGTGTGCCGAAGGGTGTAGTGTGTCGATACCTGATGTCATGATATTCCTCCTAAACGGGCTGATTGATAATTTGGATGCTTTGACTTATTTGGTCTAAAACTCTTCCAATGTTGTTACTCAATGTTGTCTGCTTCTGATGAAAGTCTTTTAGTTCATCTACAAGAGCTTGAAAGACGATTCTAGAGAGTTCTGAATTTGATTGCAAAGCGGAAAGGTCTGCTCTTACAGAATAGAGTTTTGCATTAGAAAGGCCGCTTGAGCAATTTGCTATTCCTGTAGCAATACTTCCCAATGTTTCTAATAGAGCAGTTGTTTGCTCAAGTTTTGTCCCACTTGCGTATTTCCATGCACCATACCCTCCATAGATTCCCATTGCAGCAGATACAACTCCAATTGATGCTGGGAGGTATGTAGTGATTGCTTTGTGCATCTCTTCGTCACTAGTAATTTGGTCTGCCAGGAAATCCCACACGTGTCCGTATTTGAATGCAAGATTCCCAATGGAAAGAACGCCAGAAGCTACTAGAGCTCCACCTGCAACGGTGCTCCCCGCTGAGTAGACAGAAAGTCCAAAAACAAAAGAGGCAGCGCTGACAATAGAGTTGCTCACATCGGATAGGACTCCCCAAAAAGAGACGTCTTTTGAAGCAGCAAGAGCCTCTTCAAGTTTAAGAGCCTCTTCCTTGCTCAAGGTATCCATCAAATTGATTTCAGCGTCGATGCTACTTTCTTTATGTTGGCTCCACTTATCATAAGCAGGCTCTGTTCTGTTTACTAGCTGATGGATTGTTCTTGTGATGGGGAGAGTAAGATCTGGCTTAGAGGGGGTGAAACCTGATGGGGGAGGAGCTTTGCTAATGGTAGAGTGATCTCTGTGATCAACTGTTTGCTGTTGTGAAAGAGGTGGAGGGAGTATAGGGGCTGTAGGGGCAATAGGCTCGATTGGTTGGATAGCTTTACTCATCTTCTACCTCTTGGCTTAAGCGGGCAATTTTTTCAGCGATTGGATCATCGCTTTTCAGATGGAGTTGCGCGCATTGAAGGGCTTTTTTTGCGTCCTTTTTGTTTCCCATTGAGAGGTAGCATTCTGCTGCGTGGAAGTGAGCTGTGGGATTATGATTTGTTAAAAGAGAGAGAACACTCCAAGCGTGGAGTGCTTCTTTAAATTGGCCCTGCATTTGATGACTCGAAGCGAGTCCTTTCCAAAAGCGTATATCGTATGGATCGTATAGAATAAGTTTTGTAAAGATGCCTGAAGCATCTTCGTACTCAGCCCTTTGGTACATGCCATAAGAAACAGAATAGAGCGTTTCTAATTCCTTTTTTGAAAAGGTCTTGGGATCAGAAACCCCAAGCTCTTTTTCCCACGCCTTTAGGTCATTCACAAAGTTCATTAATGCGCTCTTTGGATGTTGGATAAGATACGTTCACTGAGGCTGAGCATTCTCTGTAAGCCTCTATTGAAGAGTTCGGTTGCTTTGCTCAAATTATCTTGGTCGAGCATGATCTCTTCAGATGTGCGGTTGATCTTTCTTTGCAAAGGCCCTTCGATCCGTTGGTTGATGAGTCTTTGCACATTATCGCCTTGTTGCCATTCGGATAGCTGTTTTTTCAGATCTTTACTTACCTGTACAATTTCCCCTTCCATCCAAGAGGATTTAGTGGGAGGGAAGATATGCTGGAGTTCAGGGTTAGAGCTAAGTCTTCGAACCAGATCAATTCGTCTCTGATCTTTTTCGTAGTCAACTTCATGCTCATTTTCTGTAGTAAACCCTTCAGAGGTATCTGCAAGTATAGAGAGAAATGCATTGAGATCTTCCATTTCATAGACAAGTTTTTCGATTACATCGTTTTTGTCCTCGATGGATTGAAAAACTGCTAGTTCGTGAGCGTTAAAAAGGCGAACAGATTCTCCAGCTAGATCATAGCCGAAATTTTGTTGGGGGGATTTAAGTCCGAAGATCCCTTCGGATGACTCTACTGCCGCATTTACTTGTTGAACATTGCCCATAATCATCTCCTCTGTAAGACCGCGCACTCATTTTATTCAGGAAAAGAAATTCTTGCAAGTAGAATGCATCTAATGCTTGGTATAAAAAAATGAGTTTTGAAAAAAGAACATGAAATATGGGCTGAGATCCATCAGAGAGGTGATTTATAAAAGTCCATAGAGGCATTCGAATCTTTGTTAGAGCACCTGTTTTTAGGGGTCTTTTAATAATGGTGATGCCATTTGAGGGAGAACTTGCCCTGTTGGTCTTCGTTGACCTCAGCTTGGAGTTTGACTCCTTTTTTTAAATCAACTTCGACGGAGACGTTTCGACTTTCCGCTCCTTGGGAAAGAGTAAGGAGTACCCCGCGCATAAGGTATTTACCTATTTGCAGAGAAATCTTTCCAGGATCATTTTCAGAGGTAACGAGTGTAAGGCGATCGATTCCAAGCGTCTTGCGGATTTTTTCTAATACGTCTGGTGCGGAGCCTCCAGAGAGGGAGATGACGGTTTGTGCTAGTTGGAGTGCTTGTACAGCAGAGATCTCGGAGATGTCTTTATTGAAGAGGATCTGCGCAAGGAGCGAGCTTGTTGGTAGTTGTGGACTCGATTGGAAGGTGAGCTTAGGAGCTGTGAGGGGGCCACGCAAGATCACAGTGACATTTACGTCGGGAAGGTCGCAGTCACCGCTTAGGGAGATATAGGCGCTTGGAGTAGGCTTGTCATTGAAGACGAGCTCTCCTTGACTGAGTTTAAACACTTTTCCTGAGAAGAGATATTCACCCGTTACAAGCTGGAGAGTTCCTCTAGCAACAATATCAGTATAAGTTCCCGAAATATGGAGTTTGCCTTTTAGCTCAGCATTGAGGCCTCGACCTTCAACCCTAGCCCTTCCTGGTACACTCAGGTCTAAATCGAGCTGAAGAGGGGAGACGGCAGGTGTTGAAGAGCTTTTACGTATAAGTGCTTCAGGGGCATTGACGAACTTAATAGGGAGCTCTGGAAGTACGCTTGGCAATTCATCAGGAATACGGAAAGTTGCCTCAGCGACTTTGAGTTTACCTCTTGCCATAGCGCCGAGTTTGTCTCCACTGATGGTCATTTTTCCTGAGAACTTACCTGTGATCGTGTCGAAAGAAACGGTGGCAAGCTCATCGAGATCTGCAGTGAATGAGAAGGGGAAATTCTCGATAGGACTGAGTAGGATTTTTCCTTGCCCTGTGACGTTTCCACTATCCGTGTCAGCTGCTTGTAGGTGGTTGATGTGAATAGTCTGTCTGTCAGCAGTAGCTTCAGCAAAGATTTTCTTGAGGTGAGTGCCGGTGTAGTAGTTTTCATAAAGGCCATCTTGCAGCTCCAGGCTTCCTCTGAGAGAAGGGTGATTCAAGCTCTTGGAGGCATGGAGTGTTGTGGATAGCCACCCCTCAAGTCGGTGATGCCCAATATTGATGAAGTTAAAGAGGTCTTCGAGTTTCCCTTCAGCAACAAGTTGGCTTGAAAAAGGCATGTCTGGGTTGATGCGTATCTGAAAGGGGAAATGCTGGTATTCAATTGGAAAGCTGCCAAAAAACTGAGCGAACTGCTTATCCTTAGCTTTTAGCTCAGCGTGCACTTGGGCAATGTTGTCGTTGAGGTGGATCTGTAGAGATCCTTTTGTTGTAAGAGGTGTACTAGACCCTTCGTAGAGAAAGTGGGCTCTCTCTAGAGCTATATTGCAACTGCCTCGAATCGAATTTTCCCAGGCGACAACATCAATATCGAAGGAGCTAGCTCCTGCTAGAGAGAAGTGTTTATGAGGAAGAGCGATAAATGCTAGAGGGAAGTCATTGGCTTTTACTTTGATCAAAGAGGCATTTTTGCTCAAGTCAATCCGAGAGGAGATATGTCCTTGTGCAATATCCATCGAGAAGTTACTCATCTTGAAGTGCTCAGTATTCCACTCGAGAGAGAAAGGTTCACAAAGAGAGAATGGATTTTTGAAGGCAAAGCCATTGAGAGCATCTACATTGAAGAATATTCCTGTTCCTCTCTGTTGCCAATTTCCTTTGCCTGTTATTTTTAGTGGATCTTTCCAGTTGCCTTTTAGAGCAAATTCAAAGGGAGAAGACTGTGGCTCAAAAGTTGATTTAACCTCTACTTCAGCTAGTTGAATCTCTGGCAGATCAATAGCTTGTCCTTCGATAGAAAATTCTCCTCGCAACTCACCAAAAAGATCGTATGCTGTGCTTTCAATGATGAGAGTTTTACAGGCCCCTTCGTAGGCTGCAAAATTTTCCAGTTCAATTTGACACTTCATATCTTGGAAACGAGAGAAGGATTGGAAGTCGAATTTAGCACCTACACATCCCTTTATATAGGAATCTGGGAAGAGGGGGCGCAAGACCTTTAAGTCGAAGCATTGGGCGAAAACGCTGCCCTCAACACAGTGGAGGTTAGGGTTGAGACCGAGCTTCCCAAAGATGGAAATTTCTGGGCCCGTCACTTTGAAATTATCGATAGAGACGAGATTGCGGTTTGGGGTGAAACGAAAATCACCGATTCCATTGACTGGGATCGCGGCATGCCCACCAGAGATTTTGATGGAACCATCCCACCAAGCTCTGTTTTTTTTTGCATCGATTGTTAGAGAAGAATGGGTCAGGGGGACATCCTTAATGAAGAGCTCCTCTCCGAAACACTCGAGATGAGCGATGCCTTCGGAGATCTCTGCCATCCCCATAAAAGATCCTTTAACATTTGACTGTCCCAGAATGGAAATATCGGGGAGGTGAAAGGCTAGATGTCCTTCTTGTATTGAAAGGTCCCGATGTATTTTTGCTTCTAAGCGAACAAATAGGTCATCTCCTTCGATTAAAAGATGAGAAAGCTTGATTGGGCTGTTTTCCTTCATATCCATTGCCCCCTTTGCAATGGCTTTAAAGGGGATTCCAGCATATTCGCCGCCCCGGGCTTTGAGATGAGTTACTTCTAGTTGTTTTTTGAAAAGGGGGAGGATTGCTAGTCGTAAATAAATTGACTCTACTGATACATGCTGCTCTTCAAAGGTAAATGCAACATCTTTCAATTGCCAGTCAAAGGGGAGGGTCCCTTCGATTGCTCCAATATTGAGTTCAAGCCCAGCGTCTTGCGCTGCAGATATTAGAAGTCGCTTTGCTTCATTTTTAGCAAAAGGGGTCTGTAGCAGAAAAGCTGCCCCAAAGACGAGAAGAAAGAGACTGAGAAAAACTCTAATAATTATCTTCAAAATGTTTGTCCTAGGCTCACAAATATCCACCAGTGTGGGTCAATTCCTTCACGTCGATCAAGAGGAAAGGCTAAATCTAGCCTAAGTGGTCCAATAAATGAAAAGTATCTGAGTCCAATCCCGGCGGACCTGCGCCATTTCCCTTTGAATGTGGGCAGTTGTTCCAAGTAGACATTTCCAATATCAAAAAATGGAACAATTCCAAAAGATTCTCCAAAACGGAGTCTGGGTTCTATACTATAGAAGACAGCTGATCTCCCCCCAATGGGTTTGTCGTCTTCATTCAGGGGCGAGACTGTGTAGTACTTGTATCCGCGCAAGTTATCCTCAGACCCCCCAAGGAAGCGTTTTGGTACAGGAATAGCACCGATTCCATTACTGAAAATTGTACCAAGTGTCAGCTTTTGTGCAAGGATGACTCGATCTTCTCCCCATAAGGGGAGGTAGGAACAGAAGGTAAAGATTTGTGAGTAGTAAAAGTCTGAAACATCTTTGATGTTCACTGCAGGTACACCCCGGTATTCAAATCGCGCTCCAGATGCAGGATTGAGAGGGTCTTCCACATTGCTCCAACGAAGATAGACAGGCGTTTCGACTAGAAGGAAGTTGCCATTGTCTACACTGTTCGAGACAATCATGTATTCGAGTTTTGCTCCGATATTAAAGAAAAAATACTTATCTACCTGTCTATCGAATCTGTTTAGGAAGTTATAGGACTGCATTCGATAGGGTTTAATTGATTCTTGAGCAGCTTGTGCTTGGATAATATAATTTTGTCCTACCCGTCTAAAATTCGGGATAAGATAGGAAGCTATTCCGGAATGGCCTCTCTGCGCAATGTCTGCTTGTAGAAGGAGACGTCTGCCAAGGCCTCCGACATTGCGGTTTTCCCAACCAAACGTAGCTCCTGGACCATATGTAGTCTGGTAACTTGCGCCAACACTTACACTCTTGTGCTTGCTCTCAGCTACTTCGATCTTCATTGGTAGTAAATGTTCATTGTCGAGGGCTTTCGGGTGAGTGATATAGACTGAAGTGAATAGTCCTGTATCGATCAAAGCCTCTTGCGTTCCTTCTACAAGGCAGCTGTCATAGCGCTGCCCTTCGCACCACTGCACCTCCTGCTTGATCAAGCTGTCTTTGACAGAGGTGTTACCCTCGACTAGAGTTTGTCCAAAGTGGGAGAGTGGTCCCGTATTGACTGTCAAAAGAACACGAACTTTTTTTGTTTTTCCATCGGCAATGATCTCCCGATTTTGGATCGTAGAAAGAGGGTAACCACATTCGGAAAGGATCTGCAAAATACAGAGCTCTGCATCTAGAATTTTTTTTGTGTCAGCCGGATCTCCGATCGAGATACCAAGGTTTTTTAATTTGAGCCTTTTACAAAAAGGCTGTTCTCCGTCGTCTTCCGTATCCCATTCTAGTTTAAACTGCTCGATTCGATATAAAGGCCCAGGGCGGATATGGAGAACTACATTGTAATCACGCAAGTCATCTTCGATGCGGATATCGATCTCTGCCTCCAAGTATCCATGCGCATGCAAAACCTTCACAAGGTCGGGGGCGTCTGACTCTGCTCGAAATCGAAGAGCATTGATGGATGCCGGGGGCTTTTTTTTAAGAGCCATCAGCTGAGATGAAGAGCGAAGAGCTTTAAGGGTTTTTGTATCGTCGAGTCCCTCAAATTCGACCGAGTAAGGGATTCCATCTCCCCAAAGGACACAAGGGAGTAAAAGAAAAATACCAGCTTTTTTTAAAAGGTGTTTCATTAGGAGATATAATGGGCTTTCTTGGAGTAAAATTCAATGAGTTAGGAATTTGACATTTATGCTGTTTTTGGTTAGATTTTCCCCATGTGGATTGCTCTTTGTCTCTCTTTACTTGGTTTACTACTTATCTACTTCGAGTTTTTTCTTCCCGGGGGGATTGTCGCTGTCATAGGAGGGCTCCTTGTTACAGCTGGAATTACCTATGGATCTCTACAAGAAATCTCTCTAGCTTTTAAAGCTCTATATTTTATTTCAAATGCGATTTTAGTAGCACTTACTTGTAAGTTGGCTATACGTGTTTTAAAAAGTCGTGAAAAAAATAAGTTTGTCCTAGTAGAAGACCAGGAAGAATTTGTAGCCTCATTATTTGACTCTAGCCTTGTTGGAGAAGAAGGAGAGGTGGAGAGTGACTTAAAGCCTTCTGGTTATATTCTTGTAAAAGGCACTCGTGTACAGGCCATCTCCGAAGGAGAATATATTCCTAAGGGAAGAAAAATAACAGTTTCTGGAGGTCGCGGCAGCTATCTCATCGTCCAACAACAAAAACCCTCAAAGGAGGAAAAATGAATATATTTTTTGCAGACCAAACAGACTTCGCTATTGGAAATGGAACAATTCTTTTTTTAGTCATAGCAGCTCTCTGTCTTTTTCTTTTTTCAGGAGTTTTACGTTTTGTAGCTCTCTGGTTTCAAGCCTTTGTATCTGGAACACCCATCGCACTTTTCAATATTATTGGTATGAGCATGCGAAAAATTCCACCACGTATCATCGTCAGAGAGATGATTTGCTTGTCAAAAGCAGGGATCAAGGGCCCTACCACTGCAGACCTTGAGACTCACTACCTTGCAGGTGGCAATGTAACCAACGTAGTGCGTGCAACTGTTGTTGCACAAAAGGCCAACATCCCTCTTACCTGGGGACAGGCAACTGCAATTGATCTAGCGGGAAGAGACATCCTTGAAGCAGTGCGTACTTCAGTCAATCCTAAAGTGATCGATTGTCCAGGAAACAATACCTACATCACAGCCGTATCGAAAGATGGTATCCAGCTAGCGTGCCGTGCTCGTGTTACAGTTCGCACCAATCTGCAGCAGCTTGTTGGTGGAGCTACTGAAGAGACAATTATCGCTCGTGTAGGGGAGGGGATTGTTAATGCTATCGGCTCTGCTGACAAGCATGCGCATGTACTTGAAGCCCCACAATCCATTTCAGACCGTGTTTTAGAAAAGGGACTCGATGCGCAGACAGCTTTTGAGATTCTCTCTATCGATATCGCTGATATCAACGTAGAGAAAAATATTGGTGCGGGCTTGCAAATTGATCAAGCTGAGTCCGATAAAAGAATAGCTCAAGCACGAGCTGAAGAACGCCGCGCTATGGCCGTTGCTCTAGAGCAAGAGAATAAAGCCAAAGTAGTGGCTGCAGAAGCAGAGGTGCCACTTGCAATAGCGGAAGCATTTCGAAGCGGAAATTTGGGGATCTTGGATTACTACAAAATGAAGAATGTCCAAGCAGACACAGAGATGCGCAAAACCTTGGCGGAAGTAGAATGAGCAAACAAGTTGCAGAAGAAAAAAAGAAGTCTTCCTCAAAGATTAAAAAACTCCTGAAGGACAAGTCCGATTTGAAGAAAGTAGTTCTCCTTCAGGAACTTTTGAAGAAAGTTTGCTTTTGAAAGACCTCTCTAGCTTTTTTTGAAGCGATCTTTTAGAATCCATGGCTCAAATTTGAGTGGAGTTTCTAAATGACGTCCCTATGTGTTTCTAGAGGACATTTACTTGAGAGTTGCTTTTGGTCTTCCGAGACTTTTTGTGATGTATTGGCAATTAGAAGAGACGATCAAGGAGATCCGATCACCTCTTCTATTGGAGCACCTTTACATATTCAGTACACGCAAGAGATCTCTACAGGTGATCTCTACCGGCGAGTGGATGACCGTTTTCACTTAGCATTGAAGTGTGGTGGGATTTCTCTAGCGACTCTTTTTTATGCGCCAGGTCTTGTTCTCGTAAATTTCCTTAAAATAGTGATAGACCTGTCCTCTTTTTTTTGGCGCGTTCTTCCCTCATTTATTCAAAACCTATCTACAAAGGGAATAGTTAGAGCTACTGCGAACCTTTTAATGGCAACGTTATGGCAGATCCCAACGGCTATTTCCGAAGATATTTGGCGCATTGCTCGCGTCCCGATCTATGCTCTAGGGATGATAAGTGCAGGTCTTGTTGGCCTTATAGCTCCAATGGAGGGACTCAGGTGGATTGCCAAAATAGAGTTTGCTTGGCACCAGAAGACCTCTTATCAGATGGATCTTCGTCACAGAAAAACAGACAAAGAACTTTGTTCTCTACGAAATATTCCCAACCTCATTACTGAAATTTGCTCTGGGAAAATTCTTTTTCTCGGGTACTGCATACAGAAGCGGGGAAATATAGAAGACGAGGTTGCTGGAATGAAAAGATTTGAATTACTGAAAAAAAATAACAACCGTCGTTAAGAGGATTTTCCTTAGGCGGGAATACAACAAATAGGTGTGATTATGTCGAATACTGCGATAGCTCAAAATAACTGGACCCAGGTTACATATCATCGGGAAGAAGGCCCAGCCAAGCTTGTTACCGAGGGAGAATTACTTGAGGCTAAGACAAAAGAGTTTCAAGGGGATTTGCATACAAGTGGCCAACTCTTCTCTAGACTAAGTGTTAAAGAAGCCTTGGTAAGTAATCTTGGGTATATCGCAGGTGTCTTTTCAGCTCCTTGTTTGGGCGGTTTTATGCCCGCTAAGCTAGCCTCAACTGTAATGAGTACTCTTGCTTGTGGAAGAGAACTATATCAAGGTGGGAAAGTTGCTTTTCAGAATCTAAGAGAGGGTAAGTCAGTAAAAGAAGCGTTGAAAAACATAGAGCCTGCAGTACCATACGGCTGCAAGACTGCTTCAGAGGTTACTACGCAGTTATTTGTTCACGCAGTGTGTTCCGATTGGTATGGTTCGAAAATAGCATTGGTACCTGCTTTGTTTACACTTGTTGCTGCAACATTTAAGCCCTTTGATTTTCGAGTAGGAATCAGCCAGGGGGAAGGACTAATTACTCCTAGACCCTTACAAGGGATTCTTGGCCTTGCCGCATACTCATTTTGCACTTCTGAGGGAGTGCCCGCTTTGGCAAGTCTTACTGTTGCAGCAGGATCAACTGCTGCTTGGTATTTTGATGCGTTTGGATCTACTCCGTGGGTTCAGAGCTTTAACGAAACTTATACGCCAAAACCACTCAAAGAGCACGAATACAACAAGCTATCTTGGCGTGAGACAGCAGAACACGTAGCAAGTGGAAGTGTTTCTTTCCTTCAAGTTTTAGGTCTTGCTCCTGTAGGGCATGAAGATGACAAAGATATTCAGTTTGTTAAGGATGGAAAAGCTGTTGAAGGTAAGAAGAAGGATCAATAAATTATAAGGAGGTGGGAGTATGGTTGCATTCGTAGATTCTATACGTGACTATTATGGTCGTACACGAGAGTGTCTTCAGCAAATAAGGCAAACAAACTTTGTACAAAGTGCTACAACTCATGCAAACAATGCTAGAACCTCCTTTTCTAGGAATTGGGGGGACCCAGAACAGAGATGTGACTGGGCTCTTCTTAAAGTTGCTACAATTGCGTGTACAGCCAGATACTACCTTGGTGCGGCGTGTTTCATAAACGCAAGCACCGGTTCTTGGGAAGTTCTTAGAACTCTTCCCAATGTTGCTAGAAATAAAAAATTAGGTCTCTCTTCTTCCACACAGGAGAGAGTAAATGAGTCGGCTGCTCAATACTTCTTAAGAGCTGGAAAAGCTTTGGTTGCCTACCAATTAATAGGGTATGCGAAAGAGGTCCTTCCCTTCTATGCTCAAGCAGGAATTGTGATTGGAGCTGCATATGCTCCGGCATCAGTTTTAGAAGTGGGCTTAAGGCATTTTGATAACGTATGGCGCAATAGAGAAGTAGAAATATTGCCAAGACAAAATCTAGACACGCTCAGCGTTTTTCAGTACGGAAAAGCACTCTTAACAGGAGCCTACCCACTCTCTTCGTTTTTCAATGTACGAAGAGAAGAGGAATCTTCTAATGAACTAGGAGCTACTACTCCTCAAAGTGCATACCAGACTCCAGACTCTAGACCATCGTCTGCAAAGGGAAAAATCCCTGTGACTGTGAGTAGGCATGGATCAGCTAGTAATCTTAGTTTGCGACGAAGAAGGGTAGAGAGCCATTCTGGAGATAATAATTCAGAAGTGGAAAGTACAACTGCACAAAGTCAGGGCAGTTGGATGGCTATCGATCCGAGTATTGCAGAAGATCTTGGGCGCGTTGGGCAAGGGAAATATGGACAAGGTGGTGCTAATCTTCATCAGGGTTAAGGTGATCTGCTGTAGTTACTGTGCGGATCTCGAGTTGAGACTCTGCTACAACCACTTTTTTTCCTCCAACCTCGACAAGATAGAGAACTGATTTGGCACTTAAGGGACGCCTCTCTAGTATTTTAATCGTTCTACCATAGTTCATCTGTTTCATTTTACCGTGGGAGATGCGGCGGAGCATCCAGACGGAGATCACGATCAAAACAATCAATCCAAGTAGAGTCACCATCATCTTAACAAAGGCGCCTTTGTAGCTAACAGGTGCTTGAAGCTCATCAAAAAAATCTTCACCTGGCTTTTGTTCTTCAGGTTTTAGCTTTTCCAGTTTGTGTTCTTCGGGTTTCTGCTCTTCAGACTTTTTCTCTATCTTTTCTAGTTTCTTAGGCTCAGAGGGGACTTTTTCTTCTGCGACAGCTAGGGAAGAAAAAGCAAAAAGGCAGACGAGTAAAGAGCGTAGAAAAACTTTTGACATTATAGACTCCGCAAAAAATTCTAATATTTCCTTGAGAATGCTTTGAGCTGACTTTTTTTGCAAGTTAGGCGATAATGGATCCCTATGACTTCCAAAGGAATACTTGCTTTTGATGTAGATGGGACACTGACCCATCGTCTCGACTGGATTGATCCCAAAGTTGTAAAGACTTTGGAAGGATACCTTGCAGATGATTGGGAGGTAGTCCTAATCACTGGGCGTCTTTTTTCATTTGCGTGGAAGATTCTTCGCCACTTGCCTTTTCCGTATTTACTCGGAGTTCAAAATGGAGCTGATATCCTTGAGATGCCTTCTAGAAAAGTTCTAAGACGTAACTATCTTTCTGCAGAAATTCTTCCCCAAGTAGAAAAGGCATATGAAGGGATCGGGGAAGATTTTATTATCTATACTGGAGTTGAAGAGGGAGGCTTTTGCTATTATAGGAAAGAGCGTTTTGCCCCCAAGACCCTTAAATATCTGAAGATCTTAGAGAACTTAGGAGGATCGCCTTGGAAAGAGTCTGATTTTTCTTTTGAAGAGGGGATGACCTTTCCCCTTATTAAATGTTTTGGAAAACAAGATGAGATGGCCATTCTCCATGAAAGGCTCAAAGAGATCTCTTATATAGAAGTGTCGATGATCCGGGATCCAATTGACCCGAACCTCTATCTCAACCTCATCACTCACCCTGAGGCGAATAAAGGGGGAGTGGTCCATTTCCTTCGCGACTATTTTCAAACACCCCTAGTGATTGCAGCAGGAGATGACCGTAACGATGCGAAAATGCTCAAAGAAGCCGATGTTGCTATCGTCATAGAGACAGCCCCTAAAGAAGTATTGGCACTTGCTGATATCCAGGCAAAAACTGCAGATCAGTTGGGGATCATCCCAGCAATTGAGGAGGCAATCATTTATGCACACAGTTGATCTAGCCCTCCAATCGGGGCGCATGCTCCAAAGAAAGCAAACTGGATTTGTCCATTTTTGTCATCAAAGCGAAGATCGGCTCACTCATGATACGATCCCTGTTTTGGAAAATGCCCTGTTTGCCTTAAGTCTTTTCCGTAGTAGGCTAAGTGACAATGTTCTTGAGGGGAAAGGCCTCATAGAAAAACTTCTGGCCTTTGAAGTAGAGGGGAATTTCCCGACTTACCTACACGAATACCCAAAGTGTTTAGACCCTTACCTAGGACTTCGACTCCTTCCTGTTTTGTTTTGGATCACAGTTGATTTCTCTCACGTGATTGGAGATCTAAAAGAGAAACTCGAGAATTGTATTAATCGGATCCTTGCCCAAGTAGACAAGACCGATCTCCCTGACTGGGTGCAATTTCGTCTGGATGCTTTTAATGGAAAAATAGGTTCTCTACCCAAGACCTTCTACCACTGGAGTGAAGCTCTTATTTCTCTTCAGCTGGCAGAAAAGAAGGGAGCAGATATCACAGCCATCTTAGAAGAGGTCTCAAAGCTTTGGCATCCAGAGCTCTCTCTCTATACAGGCCCAGCTCTTCGTAGACACCAGGATGGCCATACACCTGAACTCTCTCTTTTTGATCTCTTTCTATGTCAATGGCAAAAGAAATTCCCCAAAAGAGCTGAAAAACTCCAAGCTGTTCACCTGCGTGGTGCACTTATTCGCCCTTTGCGTTTCGAGCTTAATTTTCCTTCAAAACCCGTTCCATACATCCATTTCGCAAGCGAAGAGGAGTGTCCGCTTTTCATTGCATGGGAGACACACACCTTCGTGCTAGCAAAAAGGCATCTACAAGTAGAAGGGAATGCCAAAGAGTTGGTTCTCCATCTGGGGGAAGAGGAAGACGATATAGGGATGAATTTCTTCCTCGATCACCACTCTGATCATGAGATTTTCGTAAATGGAGAAAAAGCTACAACATTTGAACAAAAAGATGTACTTGAGATCCGTTCAAAGGAGCTCCTAATTAAGCTCCGATTTTCAGTAGAAGATGGAAGGTATTTGGGGGTCTTAATGCGAGGCAATCGCCCCTCTCAACATGCATGTCGCGGTGAAGACCACTTCACCGCATTTGATTGGAGGATTGCTATTAGGACTGTATCGAAGGGGAAGGCCCCTATTCGGGTGCACCTTGAGGTTTGTCAGCAAATGCAGGAGAGTCAACAGCCACTCCCATTGCATGCATCCCATTATCCACATACAGAGTTGTCCCAGTAATCGCGGCAGCTTGTGGGGAGAGAAGAAAGCTTCCTGCATGCCCTACATCTTCAGACATCATATCCCTTTGTAATGGAGCATTGTCTTGTGCGTAGTTGATCATCTTATCGATGAAGCCAATTGCACGAGCAGCTCTACTACCTAAAGCTCCCGCTGAGATCGTGTTGATCCGAATATTCCATTTACGACCCGCTTCAAAAGCTAAAGTACGAGTGTCACTCTCAAGAGCAGCTTTTGCAGAGCTCATCCCACCGCCGTAACCAGGTACAGCCCTTTCTGATGCGATATAGGTAAGAGAGAGGACTGATCCCCCTGCATTCATGATCGGACCGAAGTTAGCAACCATGCTCACAAGAGAGTAAGAAGAGGAGCTAATAGCTGCTAGATATCCAGAGCGAGAAGTTTCCAATAGGGGCTTTTTTACTTCAGGACCATTGGCAAGGGAGTGGACTAGGATATCGATCTTGCCGTAATCCTTCTCCACTTGCGCGGCCACCTCTGAGATAGTGTAGCCAGAAGCTGCACTGTAGCGCTTATTTTCAAGAATTTCTTGAGGGACATCTTCAGGGCTATCAAAACTTGCGTCAAGAGCATAGACTTTAGCGATCTCCATGAGTTCGCCATTAGATAGCTTGCGAGATTTATCAAATTTTCCAGAAGAGTAGGAAGTGGTAAAGATCTTTAGAATTGGGGTCCAGGTACCGACTAAGATTTCGCAACCAGCTTCAGCCAAAGACTTTGCAATTGCCCAGCCATATCCTTGATCATCACCGATTCCAGCAATGAATGCTCTTTTTCCTTTAAGTGACATATTCTCTCCAAATTGTTTTCGAAAAGAATATTCTATCCCATTAGCTAGTTTTTTGCACCCGTCATGAGCCGTCTCCAGCCTTCTGCTGTTAGCATTTTTTGGAAAACAGTCTTTTTTCTTCTAGGAGCAGCTTTTTTTCGGGCTACAGCTTTAGAAGTCGTTTTTCGCGCTGTTTTTTTAGCTACAGGTTTTTTAGCAGCGGTCTTTCTAGCAGGGGCTTTTTTAGCCACTTTCTTTTTGGCAGCTGTTTTTCGGACAGTCTTTTTTGCTACAACTTTTTTCTTAACTGTCTTACGTGTAGTAGTTTTTTTTCTTGCGCCAGCCATAATAGGTCTTCTCCAAATTAATTATTCCTTGTATAAATTAATCTATCGATAGATTTACGTCATGTCAAGATTTTTTTTTAAAACTTAGTATGTTAATTTACTGAAATGAAATTCCAAAGCTACGAACCATTTGAAAAACACTGCAAAGAGTCTTTCCCAAGTCACATCTCTCCAATCTATGTGGTAATTGCCCCACAGGAGAGTGAACGAAAGAAGATCCTTGCTAACTTGATAAGCTCTTTAGAGAACATCTCAGATCTCAAGAAATGCTCTTTGATCAAAGATGCCGTTGAGCATGTGAATGCAGGCTCACTTTTCTCTGGAAAGATGGCAGCCCTCTTTGATGGGGCAGAACTTCTTCTTAAAGCGGAAATGGAAATGCTTGCTCACTACATCGACTCTCCCAACCCAGAGGCTCATCTCATATTAGGAGCTGCGAGTAGTAAAAACATCACAGAGCTCTACAAAAAGGGAAAGAAAGAGATGGTCGTCCTTGACCTCTCTAAGGAAAAACCTTGGGAAGAGAGAGCTCGTTTACAAAAATGGATCGTACAGACCCTCCATGTTGAAAAAAAACAAGTAGCGCCCGATGCAGTCGAAGCTCTTCTTGATCGCCTGCCACCCGACAGACTCCTTCTTGAGCAAGAAATAGAGAAGCTTCTTTGCTTTGTAGGGGAACGTCCTAATATTACAAGGCAAGATGTTGAGACTATTTGTAGTTCTTCTATCGAGTACAATCAGTTCCAACTGGCCCAACAGCTTGTCTGGGGAGGGCGGAAACAATTACCTACCTTAAGCGATCTCTCTCAGCTATTGCCTCTTGTAGGACAATTGCGTAATCAATTTGAGATGGGGCTAAAGATGTCTACACTCCTAAAAAGAGGCGCTACAAAAGATGAGATAGGAGCTGCATTTCCAAGGCTTTGGCCCAAGGCTCTACAGCAGTGTCTTGAAGGAGCTCGCAAGAGAGGAGGAGGATTTTTTAAGAAGGGGCTTATCGATCTGTTTGCCCTTGAGCTTGGACTAAAGACAAGTACTGGAAAACCAGAGGTGCTCTTTGCAATGTTTTGTGCTCGAACTATCTATTGAACCATTTGTTCGCAGTCTTCCATGATCTCATCTCCGATTGCCTCATCCTGAGGTCCCGGTCCAAAGTGGAGGTCGTTCACTTCATTTTTTGAGCAGCTCATCAATCCAGCAAGTAGTAGTAGCAGTAGTCCTTTCTTCATCGCAATAGCCTCCTAAATTCAGCTTGTAATGCATATCTGGAAATTTTGCAAATTGAAATTAGCGCCAATTTCAAGAGATCAGCTGACCATGGCTAACCATTTAGATTACGGAAGCGAGGTTTGACCCAAAGGGGACATTTTAACTTTGCGGAAGAGAGGACATTACAACTTTGCGCTTACACCGTATCAATCAGTACTTCCTCTAAAATACGAAAAAAATTTAAACTACTACGCCAAGTACGATATCGAACTGCACAAATGGAGCTATGACTATGGTAACTGGGGTAGCACACCTCCCTCCTCCTATCGAATATACAGAACCACTGCCCAAGGATCTTGTCCGTAAACCGATCCGTTCTTGGATCACCTATTCCCAGGTAGCTGCGGCATCGGCTGTATGTATTACAACAACAGCTCTTCAAGCGATCAATTTTCGTGAGTGGGGAGAAAACCCTACTATGCGTACAGTTCTTCCCTTTGTGGGGGGAGTAGCTCTTCAACACGCATTACAGACAGGGCTTCCTACCAAGTATTCTGATGCAGAAAAAAGTTTTTTTGCAGACTATGCCTCCTCTATATTTTTGACAGTTAGCCAGGTCGATCTCAATGTCAATTTTTCAGATAAGTGGAACGAGGCAATTTTTGGCTCGTTGACAGGTCTTGGAGGAGTTGTTGCAGCAGCTTTTGTCCATACCTTGATCACAAGGCGTATTCGTAGTGTTCCAAGGGAAGCTCCCTTATTGGACGCTACAGGCTCATCTGGAACAAGGCTTCCTGTCTTGTTTTTTGGTTCCCACAGTTATCGAACTGCAAGGGCAGCTCTGAAAGCGATCGCAGGAGGGCTTGCTATAGGGATCGGAGCACATTACAAAATCTCTCTTTTGCGCGATGCTGGGATGATGGTAGCTGGAGAAGCTGTCGGGGAAGGGGTTAGCGAACTGTGTTGGTCTGCTTTACGGAGTAAGCCCGGAGGGAGGGGATATTTATCTGTTCTTTCTGGAGGGGATGTCTCTGCAACGCCCACCTCTTTCAAGCACTACCGTAGGGGAGCTAAGGTTATACAGATTTTAGCACATACCATACCAGGACCTCTTTTTGTTTTAGCAGGTGCTACGAATAACATTTGGGCAATCGCAGTATGCAATATCGCAATTGGGGTGCTCAATGGGGGAAGAGGGCATCTCGATGAACTCCGCTTCTCTCATACCCCTAAAGATAAACTCCAAGAGATAAAAAAAGAGTACTCCCCATTAACAAAATGGGAAGGGAGGTTCAAAAAGCTCAAGTGGGGGTTTGCTGGGATTGTCGCTGCCTACGGGATTTTATCCATTGCTGGCTTAGATAATGAAACTGGTAAATTTACGAAGGAAAATGTCTTTGACCGGACCGCGATGGCAGCTTTTCTTATTTTTACTTTTGGTTCCTATTTTGTCTCGAAGTCGATTAACAAATCCTTCGAGCAAAACAAAGAATCCAAACTTTTCAACAGCGCCTATTTTTATACGAACTATTCGAGGGGAATGCCCCGTATCGCTCTTTTCATTTTAGAGAGGATGCGAATCGGAGACAAAACACTAAAAAGAGACCCCAATTGGGCTGCTATTTTAGGGGTCTTAGCTTACGCCTCTCTTGGCAATGCAATAGGAAATGATGCTCAATCCAGAGGAGACTGGCCTCACCCGAGGGTGTTTAGTAGTTTAACAGGTGCTCTTATCTTCAAGTTCATTGCAGCAGAATGGCTTAGAGAAGTTCCGGTGTAGCATGACAATAGACCTTAAAGTAAAATGTGCTAGTGATCCCTTGCGGGTTACCATCTCTGATGGAACAGAAGAATTCAAGCTTGTGCAAAGCCCAAGAGCCTCATCCCTTCCCTCAACCCCTAGAACTTCAGGAGAGGGGGCCTCTAGGCTGCATGGGGCTATAATCAAGCAGTTAGAAGGGGGGTGCATTGGCCTGACTGAAGAAAAATTCTCACAGCTGGCTATCAAAATTCTAAAGCAAATTTCTGTACATCCTAGAAATCTAGCAAGACTCACTTTTCCACATGTAAGTCTAGGAACTCTTTGTAGCTCACAGTTCCCCCCCCACTACCGGCAGATATTCGAGTGGAATGCTCAAGGAAAAAAATGGGGTCAGGAGGGGTCCCCCTTACTTGCAGTATTGGATGAGCACTCTGCTTATTGTGGGAATACTATTGATGAGATTGTAGCTCAGAATGTTGCAGATGCCCTTGCAATTGTTGATGAGGCTGTTAGCTTTCGCCAGTATCGCGGCGAAGAACCTCCCCACTTAGAGGAAGAGTTGTTTAAAGGATTGGATGAGGGAGCCACTGTTTCTGAGGCAGTAGGACAGTTTTTGTACAAACATATCGCTCTTTATAGAGGCTCTGAATATCTCACATGGATCGAACTTGCTCGAGAGTGGGCTGTGAACATGGGGAAAGTAGATGCCTTCAATACCTTTAAAGCGAAGTTTCCACTACATAGCAGACTTGATCCAGGAAGATTGATCACTCCAACTAAAACCCCAGAAAAGACCTATTCCTTTAGAGAGTATGCCTTTGAAGAGACAGCAA
Source organism: Chlamydiota bacterium (assembly GCA_021772375.1). Lineage (GTDB taxonomy): Bacteria > Chlamydiota > Chlamydiia > Chlamydiales > Rhabdochlamydiaceae > Sacchariniichlamydia. The sequence goes on from JAJFME010000043.1 coordinate 40,349, forward strand.
AAGCCTTCGAGAAAATATTAGGCATTGAATTTGATCAAGAAACCCGTGGACAGCTGATCGAAGATATGAGCCAAGACCTAGCCTTCCGTCTTGATCTCGTCTATCACACAGGGGTTAAAGCAGCCCTTCTCGATTCCACCTCATCGAACAGGTGGTTTGTTGCTGTGCGTCGATTACTTTACATGCAAAAGAATTACGAGTTTGGGAAAAAAAATGGAGCGAAGTTTTTCCGTTGGATCCTTTTATCCAAGCCACTAGATCTACTAGATAAAATAGATAAGTCTACAAATCTGACACCTCCAGGCGACAAGAAACAGCTAGACAGTTTGATTTTGCAAGTGGCAAAAAGATCGATGCCCAGTGAAGATCGGCTAGAAGCGCTTTTAATGGAAAAGGGCCAAATGATTTCTCCGATTATTGCAGCAGTGGCTGAGAGAGAAGATTCAGAGGTTGATCGGGCCATCAAGCAGGTGGAAAGAGCTCTGAAAATAGAATTGCACTCAGAAATAGAAGATGCGTTGCGCCGAGATTTATCTAATAAAAGCGTTCGACAGAACATCCAATACCATTTAACTTTTAAAGAACATCTTGTTAAGGAACCACCTAAGGTCACAGATAGAGGGTATAAACAGCTGATGATCATTCGTCGTTTTTTGCGAATGCAACACAACTATACTTTCTCAGAGGAGAATGGCTCAACTCTTCTTTGCTGGATCTTTTATGCACGGAGCCAACCTTTGATTGAGGCATTTGATAACCAAGATCTTGTAGAAGGGAAAAAAGAAATCGATAGATGGATCGAAAAAGTGAAAAAGATGTCTGGCCAAAATCAAGATCGCTTTGCTCTTTTACTTACCTGTAAAGACTTAGATCCGGAAACAGATCTCGACACTCTCTAATCCCGTTGCGGAGAATGTGAAAAAAAGATTAGAATCCATGCCCAAATTCTTTTTCGACACACTGGAGCGATTTTTATGAGTTCGAATGCCCGACTTCTTTCTGAGGGATCTTCCGTATATGATCGACGTCCTGATCTTTTTGTAGATGTTCCCACTGTCCAAAAAACAAGTGATCCTCTTGATCCACCAAAAGAGCACTGTTCTTTGGGACGGGGGCTTCTCACTTGTACATTTCTTATAGCAGGAGCTGCTTGTACAGCTTTGAAGTTTTCGAACTTCCGGGGGCTTGGAGAGCATTCTGTTACGGGATCGGCCTTAGCTTTTACAGCAGGAGCTGCTTTTCAGCTGGCTACTCAAACAGCTCTTACAAAGCGAAAATGGGTGAATGAAGAAAAAAGCTTTATTGCAAGCTATGCTATACCAATCTTTTTGACGGTTTCCCAGGTCTATCTGAATGCAGAAAATCATTTGTCTCATAAAAAGGTCGATGGAATCTTCTTTGGCCTTTCAGCCCTTGGTGGAGCTTTAGTTGCTTCATATGCCCATACACTGCCTACTCGCAACCTTAATGAGACAAGAGGCAATGCGCTTGAAGATGTGACCGGTATGCGTCGAGAGACTCTACCTGTTGCCATTCCAAGCACTCCTCATTCACGTGCTATTTGGAACGTTGTTAAGCTCGCATTGGGAGCCTCGTTAATCATACTGGGATCTGTTGAAAAACGAGTGTTTTTTACAAGAGATTTTGGAGTCATTTTGGCGGGGGACTCCCTAACACAACTTCTAAATGAAAAACTGCTACAGGCAGCTGTTAAATATAATAAAACAGCTGGTCTAGAGGATGAGCCTTCAAAAAAGCTGAAATACTATCATACATCCGCAAAGGCTTTCCTTGCCGTTGCGCATCTATTGCCTGGTGCATTTATCGTATTTGGCAGTAGAGCAACAAAGAATCTGCCTCTTTCTATTCTATTTAATCTTCTCACGGGAGTCTTTGACGGGGGAAGGCGACATATTGAATGGGTCCGCTTTACTCAAACTCCCGTAAGTGATCTTGGAGAACTTCACTCTAGCCCCAAAGCCTTGACGACTTGTGAAAAGATCTTCCGTGTTGCTAAGTGGACATTTGGGATTGGTGTTGTGGGTGCGTTCTTGGGACTTGGTATTGGAGGGTTTAGCTTTGAGGATGGGAAGTTTAGAGGTACTAGTTCTATTGATCGAGTGGCATTGATTACATTTGGAGTGGGGCTTTACGGCGCCTATGGTATTGCAGAATGTGCAAAGAGAGCATTTAACAAAGATGCGATGGACTCAACGGATACTCGTCTCATCAATTCACTCTACTTCTATACTCACTACTCTAGGGGAATTGCTCTTCTAGCTCTCTATATTATGGAAAAACAAAGGCTTGGAGATGACTTTTTGACAGAGAGCCCAGAGCTTGCTGGGATATTGGGAGCTATTGCCTATGCATCTCTTGGGATAGGTCTTGGATTAGAAATGAACGGAAGGAGTGACTTCCCTCATCCAAGAGTTATATCAGCTCTTGGAGCTACGCTTTTTGGAAAATACCTCGCAGCAGCTCTTACGGGCCAGGTCCGAGTATGACAACACAAACTCCTTCCCAAATAACGTTAGAACTTTTTCGCCAAGACTATCTTGGAGCAACTGATCAAGATTTAGAAAATCTAGCAAAAGAGCGGGGGCAATCTCTTGATAAGACCATTGAGCAAGTAGCAACAGGCCTTGTTAGACAATTTTCAGAGAATGAAATTTCAAGGCTGCACATTCCATGTAAAGCCCTACGAGATCGTTGTGAAGCATTGCCCAAGATCTATGATGCGGTTTTTACAGAGCTTAACTTGGGGACTCTTTCATGGACGAGTAGAGTTATACAATCCATTTTTGCTCACTACTCTTGGATAAGCAATAAAACTAATGTTTATAAGCTCGCTCAAAGAGATGCTGTAATTGGATCAGATCGAGCTGTTTCCTTTTCAGATAGGTGCAAGAGCCTAGTAGAAGAGGTAGAAGGAGTGAGGCCTCTTTTCGAAATGCGTGCTACTGTCTCTGTAGATACCCTTTTCAAGGCAATAGAAGGGGAGATCGATCCAGTTCCAGAAGAACTCGGTCCCTTTTTTTTTAAACACACCGCACTACCTGGAGAAACCTGGGCCGATCTTGCAAGAGAGTGGGCTACAAAAACAGAGCAGTGGACAAAGCTTGACACTGTTATTGAAAAACTTCCCCTTAACAAAATGGTCTGCCACCCAAACGTAGAGACTTTTCAGCACTATTTGTGTCGGCAGATAACTCAAAATGAAGATGCATGTAAACAGCTAATGCATAATATAAGCCGTTCAAATCAGCATAAATCCCTTTGTCTCATTCTCTCGATAATCGATGGGAACGAAGTCTCAAGCTATGATAAAATCGCTCTAAAAACTGCGTTCCAGAATAAAGTGGTAGGAGATAAAACTGTTTGCCAATTAGCTGGAGAGTGGGCTGATGCTGCTGGTCAACGCGGAGCATTAGAGAGATTTAATAGTATTCTAGCGGGTGAACAACCTGTTTTAAAACAAACCTTTCAAGGCTTTGTCATAGAAGAAACTTATCAAGCCTTCATCAAGAAATATGATGTACAGTTTAATAAGGCTACGGCAAAACGCTTTAGGGAGGAAATAGAAGAAGATGAGGCTTTTCGTATGGAGCTAGTGTTTCATATGGGAGAGTCCGCTTTGGTACTACCTCCAAATACAAGCAAAGCCTACTCCTGGCTCAAAGCTGTCCAGCAGTTCCAGAAATTGAAACAAGAGCGGAATGGCACTTTCTTTTCAGCGAATCAAGGGAAGCTTTTTAACTTGCTTATAGCTGAAAAAGAAGTCTTCCCAAGACTTTTTGAAGAGCACTTTGATTTGGAATTAAGTGTTGATTTAGAGTCTTCCCTGAACTCTTCTTTAAGAAGCGATACATTCCAGAAAAACTTAGCTTTTTATATTGCAACACCTGCGGCACTGCAAGGAATGGTTCCTGGAGGAGATAAACCTTGGCTCCTAGCTATCCGTCGCTTTTTACGTTTTCAGAATGACTATTCGTTTACTAAGAGGGACGCTAGTAAGCTTTTTGAGTGGGCTTATCGAGCGATACCATCTGAAGAGACAAGGGCATTTGATCAGTGTAGTATTTGGAAGGAAATGGAGAAAAAAACACCAGTTGGGCCGTATATCCAGCAGCTCACCGATTCAAAGGTAGAAAATAGACATGGTTTGACAGGACTTTGCAAACTAAAAAAAGAAGGAAAAACCTCCGTACAAAAATTTGAAGAAGTAATGCAAGTCAAACTGGAAGGAGGTCTTCGAGAGACTTGGTCTAGAGTAATGGATAACCAAAACCTCTATGATGAAGTTCTTCGTTATCTGGAAAGGCCAAGAGAACTTTTACGTGCCAACCTTCCAGCCAGTAAACCTTGGGTAAGAGGGATGCAACGATTGATGCGGCTAAGGGAGTACTCTCTTACAGTTCCCAATCGAACGCTCGTCTTTGCTTGGATCTTAAATGCAGAAGATCACACAGATCTAGCGGTTTTTGATGGAGCTGGATACAAATCTGTTAAAACAGAAGATCTAGGGAGAAAGCCACTAGATGCATGGGTTGATGTATTGAAAGAGGAACCCATTTCAACCGGCATGCGTTTTGTTCATTTGTTACGGAACAAAGACAAAGACCCAAAAGAGGTGTTAATCAGTGAGTTTGAAGAGGCTTTCAAGATCGAACTCACTCCAGAGCATCGCAAAGTTTTATGGAGAGAGCTTAGTAGTAAAAAATTCGAAACTAAGCTTGCCGAATATGTTAACATGCCCATGTTGATATTGGATGACAATTGGTCTCATTACTATACATGGTTTTTGGCTATCCAATACTTGTACAAAGCAAAAGCTCTAGTGTCGGATGCAAATAGATCTCTATTATTTGTTTGGATTTTAGAGGCTTGTGAGGTGGGAGAAGAGAGGCTTAATCACTTAAATGTGCTGGTTGAAGGAAATACATCCCTAGATCCCCATATTATAAGTATTGCGAAAGAGCCGATCGCAAAAGGGATGCATGTTGGTTTCTTGGCTCAATGGAAGGGAAAGAAGCTTGCAGAGCTACCCATGCAGAGAGTGAGAGCTTTTTTAGGCAATGTTGAGATTGATAAAGATTTGGCAGAAGCTTTTTTTCTTGAGATGGCAGTTCCTGGCTTTGAGAAAACGTTATTGGAGCAGCTGGAAAATCCAAAGGTCCATTCTTCCGAGGCTAATCAATGGATTTGGACTATCTACCACTTTAGGCAACTTCAAAATGTGTACGGATTTTCACCAGATTCTGGGGCGCTTTTATTTAATTGGATGATGCGAGCAAGCCCTGTAGTGGAGATCCCCACGACCATTTCTTCTGAAAAAAGACAAACTCTGGATCGGATAATAGGTGCCGTAAATAAAGAGCCCATTTCAGAAGAGAGGTGTTTTGCTGTTGTATGGAGGAATCGAGAGACTGGTGTAGAACAGATGCCGCTTTATCGGTTAGAGAAAAAGCTTGATGTTCAACTACCCGAAGAGGTTAGAAAAGTATTCTTTGAGGATATGGAAATGATGCGGTTTCGAGAAGTTCTCAAGTATTATTTGGATACTTCTATTCTTACAGATAGGGAGATGCACTTGTTCTTAGTGATCAACTGTTTTTTACAATGGGTAGATACCTATGACATCTCTCAAGAAAACAAAACACAGCTCTTTTCTTGGATTGCTGAATGGGGTACTAACGAGCTTTCTACTCTTAAACTTCCCGAATTCCAAGAGAGTTTAGACCCCATTATTGAACAAGTAGTTACAGAAAGAGGAGGACTTCAATCTCTCTTGCAAAAAATGAAGCCTGTACAAAGTCCTAAAGATAAGCTCACGAAGGCACTGACTGGCAAGTATTATGTGTCAGAGTGAGAGACTAATTCCCCAGCTACTGTGTCATAGAAAAGAAGTCCTTTTTCGGAAAGCTTTAGGCGAGAGGCGTTTTCTTCAAAGTATCCTTCATCAGTAAGTCGCTCTACAAGAGAGTGAGTGCTCTTGGGGAGAGTGAATTTCTCAAGGTCAACCCCTCTTAAGAGCCGCAGTTCTACAGCAAGCAATTCATGGACGCTTTGTGGATAGGGGAGTTTTTCTTTGAAGTCGACAGGAGTGGTATTAGCTTTCAGGGCTTTTGCATATTTATTGATATTGGCGCTGTTACGAAAACGAGCTCCATTGTGATAGCTAAATGCAGAGGGGCCTAGACCGAAAAAGGGCCGCGCTGTCCAGTACCCGGTGTTATGCTTAGAGGTAAATCCGGGTTTTGCAAAAGCAGAGATTTCATAGCGGTGGAGTCCGATTTCCCCCAAGTGGTTAGTTGCAGCTTGGAGCATCTTGAAACTCTCTTCTGAAGAGGGCAAGCTAAGTGTTCTTTTAAAAAATGCGGTATTGGGTTCTATTGTTAGGTTATATAGAGAGAGATGGGTGATGGGAAGGGATCCAACTTGATCGAGCGTTTTCTGGAAGCTTTTCAAGCTTTGATTGGGGAGATCATACATCAGATCGATCGAGATATTATGGAGCCCAGCATTGTAGGTAGCTTCAATTGCCTCAACAGCTTTATTTGCATTGTGAGTTCTTTCTAAGACGATCAAAGAGTCGTCTTGGAGAGATTGCACTCCGATGCTGACTCTATTGATTCCAGCTTCTCTATACCCTTCCATAAGAGATGGGGTGACATCCTCTGGATTAGCTTCGATAGTGATTTCACAATCAGTGGCTAAATTGGCCTCTTTTTCTAGTGTAGAGAGGATCTTAGCAATCGGCTCTACCCCAAAGAGAGTTGGGGTTCCGCCCCCAAAGTAAATCGATACGACTTCCTGGCCTTCGATCTTATCCTGGATCCTGTTCCATTCGAGTAAAAGTGACTCCAAAAGGAGCTCTTTATGGATAGGGTTATTCGGGATGACATAGAAGTGACAATAGGGGCACTTCCGATTGCAGAAGGGGATATGGAAATACAGGCTTACCATTCATCTGCTTCAGGATCATGGAGGATCCCTCGCTTCCACCGGTTTTTATCACTGAAGGGATCATCATCATCTTCGTAGATCTGAGAAGAAGTTTCCTCTTCAGTAGTCTCAGTTGTAGTTTCATCTTCAGTTTCTGTATCAGCCTCAAAAGACTTGGTTTCCGTGTCGAAGCCACCCTCTTCGGTTGCACTTTCTTCTGCAACAGTCACATCGGGCATACTTTGAGGTTCTTGGTAAGAGGCTCTAGGACTTCGTTTAGGAGGAGTGTATTCCTCCACCTCACCACTCTCTTTTAGGAAGCGGAGGCGTTCTTGCTCCTCTTGGACTTTATTTTTGATCCCTTCGATCTCTTCTTCGTGCTTTGAGATATCTTTCTTCGGGACAAGGCCGAGTTTAAGCCACTGCTCAAGGTCTGCTAGCTCATTTTCTAATTTCTTTAGTCGGTCGCTTTTTAATGACATAAGTATTCACCTCAATTTGTTCCGGCAATTTACAAAAGCTGGACTTTAAACACAAGCAAATCGAATAGGGAAAAGCCTAGCAAAAAAAAAAATCTATGCTATAAGAGCAGATATGGGTCAAGAACATCCTGCATATGCCAACTTAGCGAACCTTCAGGTTTTAGAGGAGCTCTATGAAAAATGGCTCGAAAACCCAGATAGTGTTGACTCATCATGGAAGAATTTTTTTGATGGGATGCAGTTTGCCTCACACCTTCCCAAAGCCCTTCCCCAGAGACAGGAAAGTGCAGATCTTCGTACATATTATTTGATACAAGCCTACCGCACCTATGGTCATCTTCTGGCAGAGTGTAATGTTATCGCTACAGAAAAGCCCTCTTTCCCAGAGGAACTTAAAATAGAGAACTTCGGTTTGACAGAGCAAGATCTTGATACCGAGTTCCCAACTGGGGGGAGCATAGATAAGGAGAAGGCCCCTTTACGTGAAATTATTGACGTCTTACAAAAAACATATTGCTCTACCGTCGGGATCGAGTACATGGACCTGGGTTCTCCCGCCATTGAAGCGTGGGTTCAAAAGAGGATCGAACCCTATTTTCCTACCAATCTCTCTTCTGAAGAAAAAATAGAGATCCTCAAGCAGCTCAATCAAGCCGAAGGGTTCGAAACATTTTTACACACAAAATATGTAGGACAAAAGCGCTTTTCCCTAGAGGGTGCTGAGACTTTTATTCCCTTGATGCATGCAGTCTTGCAGACAGGGGGTGAGATGGGCGTGACCGATGCAGTTATTGGTATGGCCCATAGAGGAAGACTCAACCTCCTAGCTAACATCATGGGTAAATCCTACGCCTATATTTTTGAAGAGTTTGAGGACTACTACACACCTGATCTCACCGAGTCGACAGGAGATGTGAAGTATCATATGGGATTTGTAGGTAGTTATCCAATCCGCGATGGAAAAAAGATACAGCTTGTCCTATCGGCCAACCCAAGTCACCTTGAATCGGTCGACCCCGTTGTAGAGGGAGGGGCTCGAGCTGTCCAGGAACAGATGGAATCGGGCGTTAAAGGAGTCGTTCCTATCCTTGTTCATGGAGATGCGGCTGTCGCAGGACAGGGGGTTGTCTATGAGACAATGACCATGGAACGGCTCAACGGCTATGGAACGGGGGGAACGATCCATATCGTGATTAACAACCAGATTGGTTATACAGCCCTTCCTAAAGACTCCCGTTCAACTCGCTACTGTACAGACATCGCAAAAGCCTTCGGAGCGCCTGTTCTTCACGTGAACGGAGAAGACCCAGAGAAGTGTGTCGCAGCAGCGCAGTTAGCTATCCAACTGCGCCAAGAATTTGGTTGTGATGTCTTCATCGATTTAATGGGATACCGAAAATATGGACATAATGAAGGAGATGAACCTACCTTCACCCAGCCTCTCGAGTATCAGCTCATCCGTTCAAAGAAAACAATCCGAGAGATCTATCGAGATCGACTCATCGAAGAGGGGACTTTAAGTAAAGAGCTGGCTGAAGAGATAGAAAAGAGCTTCCGCGCAGATCTTACAAAAGTCCTTGATACTGTAAAATCACAAAAGCCAGAATCCAAAGCACTCGAGACACGTAAGACAGGCAAAGACCTCGAAGAGATGCTAGCCCCCTTTGATTCTCATATCGAAAAAGAAACACTGCTTGATTTGGGGCAAAAGGTAGCCCAAGTCCCGAGTGAGCTTAACCTTCACCCCAAGATCCAACGCCTTTTGAAAGAGCGACAAAACATGCTTGGACAAGACTCAGTCGACTGGGGGATGGGGGAGATGCTTGCCTACGGCAGTCTCTCTACCCAAGGAGTGCATGTCAGGCTTTCTGGACAAGACTCGCGAAGAGGAACCTTTTCTCACCGCCATGGGATCTATGTCGACCAAGTTACATCCGCACATTATTTCCCCCTCTCTCATTTAAGTGAGGACCAAGCCCCTTGTGATATCTTTAACTCCCCACTTTCAGAGATGGGTGTGATGGGATTTGAGTTTGGCTATAGTCTCATGTACCCCAACTCCCTTGTCCTTTGGGAAGGGCAATTCGGAGATTTTGCTAATGGCGCTCAAATTATCATCGATCAATACATTGCCACAGCTGAAATGAAGTGGGGGAACAAGACGAACTTAACACTTCTTCTTCCTCATGGATATGAAGGGATGGGGCCAGAGCACTCTTCAGCCAGGATGGAACGCTTTTTACAGATGTGCGCCCATGAAAACATGATCATAGCAAACTGTTCCACACCAGCGCAGCTTTTTCATCTTTTGCGTCGTCAAGGCCTTCGCCCTATGAAAAAGCCCCTCATCGTCTTTACCCCGAAAGCCCTCTTGCGCCATCCCCTCTGTCGCAGTCCTATTAAAGCTTTCACAGAAGGGGGCTTTCAAGAGATCTTAAGTGATCCAAATCCACCAGCTCAACCTAAACGCGCGCTTCTTTGTAGTGGAAAAGTTTACTACGATCTCTCCCAAGAAAAAGAGAAGAGGGGGGCGCAAGATCTTCTTATCAGAATCGAGCAAATCTATCCTCTACACGAGGAAAAACTCAAAAGTATTCTTCAGAAATACCCCTCCATCGAGTCTTGTGTCTGGGTTCAAGAAGAACACAAAAACATGGGTGCATGGAGCTTTTTACGCTCCCATTTAGAGCGGGTTCTGGATGGAAAAATCCCTCTTTCCTATGTAGGAAGAGATAAAGCAGCATCACCTGCTGCAGGATCTCATGCCCTTCATAAACTAGAACATCAATCTTTGTTTAAGCAATTGTATAGCCAAGGATCAACATCATGAAGTTGGAAATTAAAGTTCCCCCAGCTGGAGAGTCAGTGTCAGAGGCCGTTGTGAGTCAAATCCTCAAAGAAAACGGCTCCATTGTCAAAACAGATGAGGAGATCCTAGAGCTAGAGACCGACAAGGTCAATCAAGTGGTCTATTCTCCAGGAGATGGACAACTCAACCTTACAGTAAATGTCGGAGATACCGTAACAATTGATCAGCTAATTGGAACAGTAGATACCGATGCCAAAGGGGAGTCGGCTCCTACCCCTGCTCCTATCAAGGAAGAAACGCCTCCTACAGCAGAAGGAAAAGCGCCTCCTCCCCCTGAAGAAGAGGGGCCCTCTGCACGTAAAACTCAAGCCGACTACATCTCTGAGATGGATAAGCCAGCCTCTACCCCAACTCCATCCCCAGCTGAGGAAAAGGACGCTCCTGTTCTACCAAAAACCAAAGCTGAAGAGGGGACTGTCACTCGAAGGCGAATGACAGGCTTACGAAAAACGATTGCCGAGAGACTCGTAGCTGCTAAAAACCAAACCGCTATGCTCACCACCTTCAATGAAGTGGATATGTCCAATATCCTATCAATCCGAGCTCGCGAGCAAGAAGAGTTTGTCAAGCGCAACGGAGTCAAGCTGGGATTTATGTCCTTCTTCATTAAAGCAGCTGTTGCAGCTCTCAAAGAGTTCCCAGATATCAACTCTTATATCGATGGGGATGAGATCGTCACCTTCCAAAACTACGATGTTTGTATTGCAGTCTCTACAGAGAAAGGACTTATGGTCCCTGTTCTTCGTGATTGTGATGGGAGAAGTTTTGGAGAGATTGAAAAGGGGATCGGAGAATTTGCAAAAAAAGCCCGAGAGGGGAGGATCTCCATAGATGATATGCGAGGGGGAAGCTTCACCATTACTAATGGGGGCGTCTTCGGCTCCATGCTCTCAACACCGATTCTCAATCCACCACAAAGCGCCATCTTAGGAATGCACACCATCGTCAAACGCCCTGTTGTAATAGGAGATGAGATTAAAATTCGCCCGATCATGTACCTAGCTCTTAGCTATGATCACAGGATCGTTGATGGGCGTGAAGCTATCCAGTTTTTGGTTCACATGAAAAATAACCTAGAAGAGCCCACTAGAATGCTCATAGACCTATAGAGAGAGTTATGGCACAAGAATTCGACGTAATCATCATTGGAAGCGGACCTGCAGGCTATGTTGCAGCGATCCGATGTGCTCAGCTCGGGCTCAAAACAGCTTGTGTGGAGAAAGGGCCTCTAGGTGGCACTTGTCTCAATGTTGGCTGTATCCCATCGAAGGCTCTTCTCCACTCCTCAGAGCTTTATTACAGTATGAACCACCACTTTGCAGAGCATGGGGTCAAAGTGGAAAAAGCCTCGTTCGACTTCGATCAGATGATGAAAAGAAAAAACAACGTCGTTACAGGCTTCAATCAAGGGATCGCAGCTCTTTTCAAGAAGAATAAAGTGACCCACCTAGAAGGTTTTGGCCAGCTCAGATCCCCCACAACAGTCTTGGTCGGGGAGACTACCTATGAGACCAAAAATATCATCTTAGCCACGGGCTCAGAACCGATCAGTCTTCCTTTTCTCCCCATAGACGAGAAACGGATTGTTAGCTCAACAGGAGCTTTATCACTCGAACAAGTTCCCAAGAAAATGCTAGTCGTAGGAGCTGGTGTCATCGGTGTAGAGCTCGGATCTGTCTACAGTAGACTTGGATCAGAGGTGAGCTTTGTAGAGTTTCTGCCAAAGATCTGCCCCACCATGGATGAGACCATCTCAAAAACCTTTCAAAAAATCCTCGAGAAGCAAGGGCTTACCTTCCACCTCTCTTCTAAAGTGATAAAAGCAGAAACCTCTCCAGAGGAGATCACTCTCACAGTAGAAAAAGAGGGTAAGACCTCCCAAATGGGAGCCAATGTTGTCCTTTGCAGTATTGGTAGACGCCCCTACACAGAGAACCTCGGTCTAGAAAACCTAGATCTAAAGCTCACAGACAAAGGCTTTATCCCCATCAACGGAAGATTCCAGACACAAATACCTAACATCTATGCCATCGGAGACATCGTCGACGGTCCCATGTTAGCCCACAAAGCCTCTGAAGAAGGGGTAGCAGTAGCAGAGCTCATCGCAAAAGAGCATCCTACCATTGAGTATATGGCTATCCCAAACGTTGTCTATACAGATCCGGAAGTTGCTGCTGTAGGTCTTACCGAAGAAGAGGCAAAAGCCTTGGGACGTCCTATCAAAACCGGCAGTTTCCCTTTCAAAACTAACTCCAGAGCAAACTGCACAGGACAAGAAGAGGGGCTTGTTAAAGTCATAGCCGATGAGAAGACAGATATTCTTCTCGGGATCCACATCGTGGGGACTCACGCCTCCGAGCTAATCGCAGAAGCTGTTCTTGCAATAGAAAAGAAAACAACGACTCTAGAGCTAGCGAACACTTGCCATGCTCATCCAACGCTCTCAGAGTCGATTAAAGAAGCTGCCCTGGCAGCGCTTGGCAGGGCGATTCATCGTTAGTAAGATTGAGATTTGCCGCAGCCGCAAGAGCTTTTGGCATTCGGATTAGAGATTTTGAAACCTGCATTGTTCAACCCTTCCACATAATCGATCTCAGAGCCCATAAGGCGCTCTACAGCTCCTTTATTGACATGGATATCGATCCCATTAGAAGTAAACACCTGGTCATCTTCCTTTGGCTCTTTAGAGAAGTCTAGGACATACTCAAATCCGCTACATCCAGCAGCTTTATCTCCAAAACGTAAACCCCAGTCTGATTTTTCCTCTTCAGCTAAGATTGCCTTGAACTTGTCCGCAGCTCTCTTCGTTAGATTGATACCCTCTAGATCGACTTCCTGCGCAAGGATCTCATTCAAAGAGACAACAAGCTTATCAATAGCCTCGTCGGAGTAGCCGTGACCTAGCATCCCAGCTTCCAAAGTCTCCCAAGTAGCTGCCTGGCAGCCCACACAGTGAAGACCTGTATTAGTCAGTTCCTGGGCAATTTTCTGCGCTTTTTGGGGGAATTTCCCCAAAATGTCCTCAATGGTCATTTCGCGGGTGATTGTTTTTACATCTTGCTCAGTCATAGTAGGTTACCTCAAAATTTAACTTTTACGCAGCCGCTTTTGATCTTACACTGACATGCAAGACGCTCAGTATCCAGGTCTCCGAGGAAATCCTCTTCTTCTTGAGTGAACTCAGAGAGGTTTTCCATGCCTTCCTCTACCTCGATTACACAAGTGCCACAGATCCCTTCTGTACAAGCAAAAGGGACGCCTGCCTCCTCGCATATCTCAGCAATAGGGGCGTCATCTTCGAGCTCGTGTTCTTCTCCAGTATCTTCAAAAATCAGCTTAGCCATAGACACAAGGGTATTAAATCCCCCTTAAAAACATCAAGAAAAATACCTGATAGGGCCTCTGAAGCAAGTGCTTGGCCTAAGAGTTATTAGATGAGGCACTTGGGGATTTTCGACATAACCTATTTAGATCCAAATTACTACCATCTAAATATTTCTTTAATCAAATATTGAAATTAAATTTTTAATTTGATAGTATAATGGTATATAATTAGGAGGTAATCATGAGTAATACAGATGAACTAAGAAGAAAGGTAGCCTGGTTAGAAAGCCGGGTAGATCAGCTCGAATCAGAGCTTGTCCATCTCAATCACCTCCTAGTTGGCTGTGGCTTCCCCAAGGGAATCGATAGTCTTAAAGCAACGATCCAAGACCTTTTATCTGAGATGGGGGATTCACTTCTTCCTCCAGAGGATACTCCTCCTACTCAAACTTTTGATCCATTTACTTAAGATAAATTCCTCTTAAAAAAAAAGGCGTAAGTTAAAACCTACGCCTTTTTTTATGACAAAAAAAAGCATGAGGGAAAAATCCCTCATGCTTATTGATGACTAACGTTTTACCGTTATGCTACAACAGCTTGGCTAGCGACAACAAGTCCTTGAGATACGACTGGTTGCAGAACAGTAACAGATGCTCTTTCTGCTAGAGGGCCTATGAAATTAGCCCCTTGTCTTACAACTGCTCCGCCGATTATTCCAGCCATGTAAGCTGCGCTAGTGAAAACCGTACCAAGAGCTGTCGCACCAGCAACTGCTTTAGTTACTACAGAAGTGTTAGAAGCTTCTTTAACTTCAACAGTTTCAATAGCTTCTTTAGCAGCAGCAGCTTCTTTAGCGGCAGCAGCTTCTTTAGCTTCTGTTTTCAATTCAACTTTAACATCGTCAGCAAGATGCTGTTCAATGTAGTTCAGTCCGTCTGTAGGAAGCTTTCCGCTCGCTACATTAGCTTCCATTTTTTTACGAACATTAGCTTGCATTTTGCTTCTTGCTTCGTAGTCGACTTTAGTCTCCTTCTTAGCTTCTGCATCTTTTACAACAATCGTTTTCTCAACAAGCTTAGGTGCAGTTTGCACTTCTTTGCTTGTTTCAACTTTTGTTTCAGGATTAAGCTTCTTGTTCTCTGACCTTACAATTCTCTTTACCATCTTCACTAGGAAGCCAGTTTTAAGAAGGTCGTAAGCAAGAAGAGCTAGTGCTCCTGTTGCAAGAGGATTCGCTTTAACAAAAGCAACTACAGCTTTAGCAGCTACAACGAAAGCACCCTTAATTACAGCAGCATGTGCAACAATTGCCCATCCGCCTAGAACAAGAGCTGCGACTGTCGCGATTGCTGTAAGAACAGCTGCAATCTTATACTTATGAGCAGCGATCTTGTGGTAAGCCTTAACAGCAGTACCTGCGATTGAAGCACTAACTCTTCCTACAAGTAGACGCATTGGAGCAAGACGGCTTCTCTCTTTCAATCCATGTGTGCTGATCATTTTTTGAGCAGACTTTGCAGCTTTTGCAAGAATCTTTGAACGAACAGCATTGCTACTTGCAACTGCAAGGTAATTGTGTTTTGCAACTGAACGCTCATCTTTAAGCTTCAAGCGAGCGATTTTTCCTTTCAGTCCTTTAGTTTGGATAGGGTTGGTTAGAGGTGTAGTAGCCCCTTTAACTGTTTCAAGATTGCTTTCAGCTTTTGTTTGAGCAACAACAACTTTCTCAAGCTGCTTTCCGTATCTTTTTTCTGCTTTGGCAAGTTTGGTGGAGAGATTCTTACTAGAAACTTCCATTCCTTCTTTTGTAACAGCTCTAAGTGCTTTTTCTGAAACTAGAACCTTTTTTGGTTCTGCAGGCTTCGTCTCTGTAGAGGCGAAACGTGAAGTAACAGCTGTTTTAACTTTGCTGAAGCTATTCTTGATGCTTTCTGCAAGAGTTTGTTTAGAAACTACAGGTGGTTTCTCTAGGTTAGCAACAGCATTTGTTGCTGGTGGAGCTGATGGTTGTATTGACTGAGTCATTTTTCCCTCCTGGGGTTTTATTATTATGTTCAATTAATCAAACACAGTATTTTGTCTGACGTTAATTAAAATAATACGATATTTGGGTATATTAATTCAAGCTTTTGTTTGCTAAATCTTCACTTTTTCTTAATAAGCCCCTTAAGCAGCCTTATAAATAGATAATTCTGCTTTGACTCAAATATTTTATTGTCGATTTTTGAGGAAAGGGGTGCTATACGGGGGGTATGGACCAGATTATCCCTGAAGAAAAAGACCCCTTACGCTCTTTGCTGCTTTTTGGCCCTCCAGGCTCTGGAAAAGGGACTTTGGGGCGGTTTTTAAGTAGTGCGGGGAATCACTATCATTTGTCTTCGGGCGATATTTTTAGGGGGTTATCTCCTGAGTCTCCAGCTGGAAAGATCTTCCACAAGTACTCTGGGAAGGGAAAACTGGTCCCTGATGAGGTCACAATCGAGATCTGGCACCATTTCGTAGGAGGGCTTATAGCAACAAATGCCTATTTCCCTCATGAGCAGTTTTTACTGCTGGATGGGCTTCCAAGGACGATTAGACAGGCAGAGCTCATAGAGCCTCATATAGAGCTTATGCATGTAATTGTATTGGAGATGCCTAATATAGATGGGCTAGTAGCTCGGCTGAAGCGTAGGGCGGTTATAGAGCGCCGTATCGATGATCTAGATGAAGAAATCTTGCGCAATCGAATGCAAGTATATCAGGATGAGACATTTAAGGTGCTAGAGCAGTATCCGGAGGAGAAGATCTCTAGGTTTAATGCCGATCAGCCCCCATTGGACTTATTACGCGACGTCTTGGTTAAGCTGTCTGGTTTGCTGTCCCAATCGAAGGAATAGCCTGCCAAGCTCTTGATAATAGGCGATTTGGAAGGGTTAGTATACTCAGAGCAGAACCAATTTCTTGAACTCCCGCCTCAATAGTATCGACCCCTTCCTTAAGAGTAGTGTTGGCTTTTATTACTTCAGCTTCAGCTTTTACCAGAGCTTTTTCAACTTGATCATTCAGGCTTTTGGCTGTTTGGTCAGCTGTTCCTGCAATATCCTCTCCAACTTTGACGATATCCTCTCCGACTACAACTAAGCGAAAAATCAAATGGATTTGAGTGAGGAGTACAGCGCTCAGCATAACTATACCGAGGCTGACTGGGTCTGACTGATAGAGGCATATTGTCCCACTTACGGCTCCATCGATAAGCACGTAGGGGAGGACATGGAAAAATTGGAGAGCTATGAATGCTGTAGCAAAGGCAATTTTACCAATGATTGTTTGTGCAATGACGCGTCGGAAAGTTTGTCCTGCTTTACAGAAAGTAAGAGGGGATAAAATGGCGTTAGGCACCATAGCTACAGTACTTTCTATACTGTGAGCCCACGTACAGGTGGTTTTGAATGTATTTACGTGGTAATTTTTGATGGTGGTAAAAGCGTGGTGCGCAATCCGCAAAAGGGCAGGAGTTTGATTTTTTACTTCGGTTGGATCTGTTCGATCTGCGCTTACAAGACTTCCGATATCATCTTTTAATATCTCAAGACTGCTTGGCACTTGGGAGGGAGTATAGAAAGCTTCCGGGGCGGTGCTGTGTAGCGGGGTTGAAGGGGTGGCTGTCATAGCTTAGTTCTCCTAGTTCAAAGGAACATTCTATCTCATATAGAGGTAGTGTTTCAATATTTTTTTTTCAAACTTTTGATTGATGAACAACTAGTTAGTTACGAAATAGTAATTAATTAAGTGGTTTTTAATTGATTTTTATGTATAATTGATCAGTTGTAAGTAGAGTGTATTATGGTGATAAGTTCAATAAAGTTATTTAATAGAGAAAAGGGGCTTGAAGCTACTTCTCAAGAAATTTTGCAAAAAGCTGTTTTTGCAAACGGTCCCGCTTTGCCAAAACCTGCTCCTCTTTTACTCTCAGGTCACTCGATAGGAAGTGTTTTTGCTGTCTCAAACTATACTTCTCTTTATCGAGGAGTACAGGATGTTGTAATGAGTTATCCGAGTGTTCCCCTCTTACAAGAAATTTTTTCAGGGACGGATGTTTCCTTGAGCTATCACGCCTTTGGATCTGCAACCGGGATCAATATGATTATCGGAGCTGTGCAGGCGAAGCAAGAGCTCGATGCTTTAGCCCTTAAAGACGCAATTGAGGATAAGCGAGGCTCGCTTATGGGTCGGCTTGCTGTTCTTCGTTCCGGAGCCTATTTTGGGGCAGGGCTTAGTTTTGCTGTATTTCGTCCCTTAGCAATGATCGATGCAATAAAGAGCACAGCGCCTTCTGGGTTTAATGCTCCCAGCTTGCTGGGACGGATCAGCTATGGGTTTGTCTTTGTGGGGATGCTCTTTTTCTCCTTCTATTTCACTTTATTCTCTGCGATTTTTGGTGTACGTACCTATGAGGGCATGAAGTTTAAGAGAAAGCTAAAGGGTGCTAAGGATTTAGCTAGCCAAGTCGATCTTTTACAGAAAAAAATGAAGGCGGACCCAAGACTTGAAAAAGAGATAACTCGAATAGAAAAGTCACTTGTTTTTAAGAATCTTGTGAAGAAGTTAGGCTCTGAAGAGGCCGCTAAAAAAGAGCTTGCTAGTGAGGCTATAGCTTCAGGCAAAGGGGCTTTTCGTGACATCTTAAAAGAGCTGGGTATCAAAGAGGTCTCCGAAGACAAGCTCCAAGAGATCGTTCAAAAAGTGATCGATGAAGAGGGACTTATCCGAGTTGGGATCGAGATGCGAGAAGCTAAGATCGAGATGCGCAAAGAAAACAAGATGCAACGTGTTTTAGACGGTAAAGGAAAAAAAGCCCTCGAAAAGCTCAGATTAAATCCTTTATTAACCGAGCAGATCCGTGCAGGAGATACTGAGGCAATAAAGGCGGGAGAAGAGTTGATTGCTACAATTAGTAAAAGCAATCAGAAAAACATAAATCAGAATGTATTTCTTGTAAGTGTTTTGGTTATGGGGATTGCGGCAATGATCTTGGGGCTTGCATTTCCTACAGGGCCTGGGCTTCTTGTAGCAGCTTCTGTAATGCTTGTGTTTAGTGTGATTATGACAGGTGTGGATGGTTTAGAGCTCCTTGCAAGCTATCGAGATGAGCAACCAGCTAAGCATGATAAGAAGATGTTGATATTCTCATCGGTATTGGGACTTGTGTCGCTTATATCAGCAGTAGGTCTTGGGGTAGCTGGGCTAATGCCAATTGCTACGTTCCCAATGATTGTTGCTATTGTTCTATCTGTGATCTGGCTTGGACAAAACGCGGTTACATGGGCTATCATGAACCGAAATGAGAGACGCTTCCATGAGAAAAACCCAACGATTGAATCTCTTCTAAAAGCCTTAGAGAACAAGGATGTAAAAGAGCGTATTCAAAAGATGATCGAGAACCTAGCCGAATCGGACAAGCAAGCATTTGAGGTTGAGCTCAAAAAACATGAAGGGGATGAGAAAAAAGCAGCTCTTTCTGTGATAGAAAAAGTAAAAGAGGAGAAGAAGGAGCACTTGGAAGCTTTGCGTAAAGTAATCATGCCACTCATCGTTACAGAAAAACCTACTCGCAGGCAAATTCAGTAGCGCTTCTTGATTCGATTTACTCCTCGCCTATATAGTGATGGGATGATCGCTGTTGAAGATTTTCTGTTTTACTTGTCGTCAGAGAGGGGCTTATCCCGCAATACCATTGAGGCCTACCAAAGAGATTTGCGTTACTTCGTTGAGGTGCTTGAAAACCTGGCAGTCACTGAATTTAACGAAGTTGGTGAGGGTGAGATTATTGCTTTTTTAGAGTTTCTGAAGGGAAAAGGGCATGCTTCTAGCTCTATCTATCGAGCAATGGTAGCTTTGAAGAGTCTATTCCGTTTCCTAAGAAGGGAGCGACTGGTCACATCAGAAAAGCCTCTTTATTTAGATACACCGAAGATGTGGCAGCTGATCCCTGAGGTTTTGACAGAGGATGAGGTACAAAGACTTCTTGCTGCGCCTGATATCGAAGAGAAAATCGGGGCTAGAGATCGAGCTATTTTAGAGGTCCTCTATGCATCAGGCTTGCGGGCTTCTGAGGTATGTGGGCTTAATATCTCGGATGTCGATGATGCGACTGTTCGGGTAAAGGGTAAAGGGGATAAAGAGAGAATCGTACCGATTGCAGCGGTAGCTGTTGCACATATTGATCGGTATTTGCTCCATTTTAGAGGAGCGAAAGGGCAAAGAAATGAAGCTCTTTTTATCTCGAGTCGGGGAAAACGCATCGATCGGGTTGCTATATGGAATAGAGTGAAGCTCTATGCAAATCAGGCAGAGATCGTGAAGTCGATTTCTCCACATACGCTAAGACATTCATTTGCAACGCATTTACTAGAAAATGGGGCCGATTTACGAGTGATTCAAGAGATGCTCGGACACGCAAGCGTTGCAACGACAGATCGATACACGCATGTAAGTCAAAAGCATCTTGTTACAGCCTTTTCTAAATTTCACCCTCGTCCATGACTTCCTTTTTTCTATCCAAGCGTCTGCGTAGTCTTTCCACGTAGAGGTAGATGACAGGGGTTAGGAAGAGAGTTAGGATCTGGGAGAAGATAAGACCACCGACGATCACAGCCCCTAGAGGTTGGCGGCTGGCAGCTGTCGTGCCTCCAATTCCAAGTGCAATAGGAAGCGCTCCCATAGTAGCTGCAAATGTAGTCATAAGGATCGGGCGAAAACGAACTGTGCAAGCTGAGTAGATCGCATCAAAGGGCTCTTTTTTCTCTTTTTCTACGGCATCATTGGCAAAATCTACCATGATGATCCCATTTTTCATGACGATTCCAAGAAGCATAACGATCCCCACAAAGGCATAAAGTGAGAGGCTGTAATTACAAAGCACAAGGGTAAGTAAGCCTCCTAGGGCCGCAGGAGGAAGGGTAGACATCACCGTCACTGGGTGGAAAAAGTTCTCATAGAGCATGCCGAGGACAATATAAACGATGAAGATAGTGACGAGTAGGAGGAAATTGAGGTTGGCAAATGACTTTCTAAAAATATCAGCAGCCCCTTCTACTTTTCCAAAGACGGTAGAGGGAAGGATCTCATCAGAGAGTTTTTCGATGGCGTCGAGTGCTGTTTGTAAGGGGACTCCATCTGCTAGATTGAAGCTCAAAGTTGCAGAGGGGAGGCCGTTGATATGGTTGACGGTAAGAGGACCGACATCTTCTGTCATAGTGACGATCTCGCTGAAAGGGACAAGGCCTCCTTGTGGGGATCGGAGCCAGAGCTGTGAGAGCATTTGTGGGTCTTTATAGAACTTTGGAAGTGTCTCCATGATCACGTAGTATTGATTGTCGGGCTCATTGATCGGAGAGAGGTTGACCCCTGCATAGGCAAGGCTCAAAGTGTTTTCGATTTGTTGAGCGGTGATGCCGTAAACAGAGGCTTTATCCCGTTCGATCTCTATATGGAGTTGGGGTTGCGTGACATCCATATCACTTGCAACAGTAGCAAGAGAACTTACTCCCTTGAGGGCTTCTTCCAACTTTGAAGCAGAGGTGTAAAGGTCTTTTGCATCGAGACTTTGCAGGGTGTATTGATAGGAGGCTTTTGCAGCTTGTGCTCCCACTTGTAGGTTGATCAGAGGAACGGGCTTCAGAAAGAGTTGCGCCTCTACAATATTCCCATAGAATTCTTTGTAGAGCATTTTGACAACTTCTTCTGTGGAGGGACGTTTCTTAATATCGATGAGGCGGAAGTAGAAGATGGCTTGGTTCGCCTGTTGGACAGCGCTGAGGCTGACTAGTTTCTCCACATAGGGGTTTTCAATGGCAATTGTTTGGATCTTTTTGGCAACATTTGCTGTTTCAAAAGGGGACGCTCCATCTGGGAGCTGTGCAAAGCCTTGAACAAAGCCAATGTCTTCATCTGGGAGGAAGTCTTTAGGAAGACTCGTAAGCAAGAAGACAGAGCCAGCTAGGCTTAAAACCGCGCAGGCAAGGATTGTTTTCTGGTGGTTGAGACTCCAGCTCAGACAGGGTTTATAGACATTGAGGAGTTTTTCATTGAACCAAGCAGAGAAACGCTCAACGCGAGTTAGGTTTTTATCGAGCTGATAGGAGGCTATGAAGCGGCTACAGAGCATTGGAGTAAATGTGAGGGAAATAAGCCCTGAGAAGAGGATAGCAACAACGATGGTCATAGCAAATTCATGGAGGAGCTTGCCAACGATTCCATCCATAAAGACGAGCGGGATAAAAACAATAGAGAGGCAGACTGTCATCGAGAGAATCGTAGAGCTGATCTGTTTAGAACCCTCGAGAGCTGCTTGTTTTGGAGTAGCACCATGCTCGACGTGACGGGCGATATTTTCAAGAACGACAATAGCATCATCAACCAAAAACCCGATGGAAAGAGTAATGGCTAATAATGAGAGGATATCGATTGTGTACCCCAAAAGATACATCATGATAAAGGTCCCCAACACAGAAGTTGGAATAGCCATAGCAGGGATCACAGTATTGACGAGTTTGCCGAGGTAGAGGAAGATCACAAATACAACAAGAAAAAGCGCGATAACCAGAGTCATTTCTACGTCCAAGACCGACTCTTTGATGTATTGAGACTGGTCGTAGACCTTCCAAATGTTGAGCGACTCAGGAAGTTCTGCTTGCAACTCTGGGAGCTTTTCGTTGATTCTTTGGATAACGTCTAATGTGTTGGCTCCTGCTTGTTTTTGGATTGCAAGGCCAACCGTTGGTTGGTCTACTTCTTTATTTACAAACCGGATGTAGTATTTATCGTTCCAAAGGCTATCTAGTGACTCTGCTACATCGCTTACCCGTGTGATTAGCCCATCTTCATTTTTAATGATCAGGTTGTTGTACCCTTCTGCTTTGTTGATCTGGCCTGAACAGTCGATGGTGAACTCTGTTTTAGGTCCATAGAGAGTACCAGTTGGGAGGTAGACATTTGCGTCCCTAATCGCGTTTCCAAACTCATCGATCCCAATACCACGGGAGGCGAGTTTTTGAGGATCTACTTGGATGCGCACAGCATAAGGGGAGCCATAGGTCTGCACCTGGGCAACACCTTCTAAAATGTTGAGACGCTCACCAATGACCGTATAGGCATAGTCGTAGAGTTCAGCTTGTGTCATCGTATCTGAGCTAATGCTAAAGAAAAGAATCGGTGTTTGAGTGGGGTTGGCCTTCTTATACGTTGGTGTATAGGGAAGGTCTTGAGGCATTTGCGCGCTTGCTGCGTTGATTGCTGTCAAAACATCTGTTGAAGCTCCATCAAGTGAGCGGTCTAACTGAAACTGAAGTAGAACAGTGGCGCTGCCTGTTTGGCTGGTAGAAGAGATCGTCTGGATCCCTTCAATCGTGGTAAATTGTTGCTCTAGGGGAGTTACAACATTATTCGAAATGGTCGTTGGATCAGCACCTGGATAGGTTACGCTTACCTGAATGGTGGGGAACTCCATATCAGGCAGATCACTTACGGCAAGCGAGTTGTAGGCAATGAACCCGAAGAAAGCAAGGGCTAGGATGACCAAGGAGGTCATGACAGGGCGCTTAATAAACGGTTCAGAAAGGTTCATGCTTGTTTTTTTGCCTTTTGTACAGTGACTTTGCTTCCATTAATCAGGTTTATCTGTCCTTGTATGACTACTTCCTCTCCAGCGTCAACTCCTTTTTCAATAAGGGTCATTCCTTTGATGCGCTGACCCGTCTTTACGTAGCGGATTTCTACTGCATTACCGTCCTTGACTACAAAGAGGTACTTCCCTTTTTGTCCTGTAATAACAGCCTCTGTTGGAACAAGCACAGCACTCTTTTTCAACTCTTTGATAAGCTGAATATCGACAAATTCTCCAGGCCAAAGCATCTTGTCTTCGTTGGGGAAAATTCCTCGAAGCCAGATCGATCCTGTTTTGTCATTTACCTGGTTATCGATTAAGTCCAAAGTTCCTTCGAAAGGCTTGTCGTAGTCTCCATTTAGGAAAGCCTTTACCTGAAGAGCTTCTTTCCGTTGCAAAGACATAATCTCGGGGAGGTCTTTTTGTGGAACCGAGAAGTAGGCATACGTAGGAGTGATCTGATTGAGTGTGACAAGAGGGGTTTCTTCTGCATTTTTGATCAGGTTACCCACATTGATTTGTAATACTCCTGTGACAGCATTCATGGGGGCATGGATGTTGCAGTAGCTGATGTTAATCTTTGCTGTTTCAATTTCAGCTTTATTCTGTTCGATTTCAGCCTCTGTTGTCATCACAGTTGTGATGTATTGATCATACTGGAGTTTTGATACATAATCTTGCTTAGCAAGAGCTGTATTGCGACTCACAACATCTTGTGCATAGCGCAAGTTCGCTATACTTTGAGCTAAAGCGCCTGTTGCTTTGGCAAGCTGCGCTTCATAGGGGCGAGAATCAATTGTGAAGAGAAGATCGCCCTTTTTTACTTCTTGTCCTTCTGTGAAATAGTATCCAGTGAGTACACCTTCTACCTGAGCCTGAACCTCGACCTGGACAAGAGCCTTTACATGTCCTACGTAGGAATTGAACAAATAGGTATCTTCTCCAACAGCTTTAGACACTCGCACCTGGGGAGGAGGCCTTTTAGGAGTCTCTTTTTTGTGACAGCTAACTGTTAGAAGAAGGGCTAAGATCGTGAGAATTCTCATGGGATTTCCTCTACATTTTTTGAAATAATTCCTGCGGTATAGGTCAGTGTGGCAAGACTTACGAACCACTGCTGGATCGCTTCAGCTTGCGTGGCTCTAGCATCAAATAAAGAGGCCTGTGCCGTAGTTACGTCTAAGATCGTATTAGTACCAGCCTTATACTGACTTAAAGCCACGCGGTACTGCTCTTCTGCAGCTTTTAGGAAGCGAATTGCAGCTTTGAGTGTTGTGAACCCCACTCCCACGTTATAGTAGGAATCGGACACCTCCCTAATAACGGCTAATTCGACCTTCTTGAGGTCAGCTTCTGACTCTTCAACCTTAGCTTGGGCAAGCTTGATGCTGTTGCGGATATAGAATCCGGTAAATATTGGCATACTTACAGTGAAAGTGCTCGTATAGTCATAGTTATCATGGAAGCCACCATTGAAATAGGTACGTCCAACATCTAGCGAGTAGTCGACAACGGGCACCCATTGTCTCTTTGCAGCTTTTAAACTCATCTCAGTTGATTCTACAGTAGCTCTCGATGCGAGAAGATCGGGACGGCATTGCATGGCCGTCTCTAGATAGTCATCGAGAGGGGGGAGAGTTGCAGACTCCGGATCCACGAAGGGGAGTTTCTGTAGCTTGATTTTTGCAGTTGCTGGCAATCCCATATTGTCTAGCAAGAAGGAATAAGCTGTGTTGACCTTCTTCCTTTGCTCGGAGAGTTGGATTTCTGCCTGGAGAGCTGCCGTTCGCGCCTGGAGGACATCGGAGATGTCCCGAGCTCCCATTTCCAGTCCTAGATCAGCAGCTTCTAAGGTTTCTTCTGCATTGGCTAGATCGGCTTCATTCGCCTCTAGCTGTTTTTTCTCATAAAGGTAGTTGTAGTAGTCGGTTGTGATCAGCTCGATCAGGCTTTGTAATCCTCTATTATGTGTGTAATCTGCAAAATAAAGAGCATAGCGAGCAGCCTCTGAGGTATAGCGTCTTTGTCCAAAATCAAGGATCGTATAGGTCACATGTCCTTGGGGGCCCCAGGTGCGCTGGTCATTGATAATCAATGTTTCCATCATCACATTTTGGGATTGTTCTACCTGGCTTGCTAGATAAGCCGTTCGTGAGTGGGTATAGAAGAAGTCCCCAGTGATTTCAGGGAAAGCAGTGCTTTGTGATCGGCCATACTCTGCTGCTGCTTGGCGGGCTCTTGCCCAGCTAATCCTTGTCTGTGGGTTGTTAATGAATGCAATGTCTAGTACTTCCCCTAAACTTAAAACATCTTTATCAGAGGGGATTTCTGTGCACTCATCTTCCTCTCTGCAAGCGAGAAGACTTGCTTGACAGTCAGGCTTCCAATAACAATTGGAGCCTTGGGGGGCGTAACTGAAAGGATCAACGGAAGCTTTGTTGACATAGCAGCCAGATGTGCAAATGGCTAATAACGCAAGCAATAATACAACCATATTCTCTATGAAACCCCTTAGCTGGAGTATAGGTATTTCCCTCTAATCGACAAGTAAAAATTTAAATATATTTCCATAGGGGGAGGCAAAGTTCAAAAAAATATTTACAAAAAATAGAAAAACAAAACAAAATGGATACAGGAAACGGTGGGAAGACTCTGAATTAAGTCATTTAGAGACCTTTAAGGAGAGTGTAAGATTATGGATACAAATATAGGTTTGTTTTCTTGGGGCGTTCCAGGGGTGTTCGTCCAAACAAGTCCCGAAAAAGAGAAGGACTTGGTGACAGCATCAGCGCGTAGAGCACTAGCTTCCAGTCCTCCGGTAGCTCAGGAAATGTTGATGGCTGCGGTAAAGGCGAGGAAGCCAATGAAGGTCAAGATTTCTATCATGGCGGGCGCTGATCTCAATCTTCCTTTGCATAGAGCTTGCCGCTTGCAACAACTCGAAGAAGCTACTTTTCTCCTCAAGCTTGGGGCAAGTATTGATGTTAGAGACAAGAACAGAGAAACTGCGTTCTATAAAGCCTGTAGGGAAAATAACTTACCTATGGCACGTCTTCTTTTAGAACATGGGGCAGACATCAATTCCAGAGATAGCTACGGAAAGACGGCTCTTTATTGTGCTGCTAGAGCTGGAAAGAGCCATGTTGTTCAGTTTCTTCTCAATTGGGGGGCTAGCACAAGTCTCTGCAATGAAAAAGGAAAAGGACCATTACACGCCGCTTGTAAGGCAAATTCACTTGGTTCTGCCAAGAAGCTTTTGCTGGCAGGAGCTAATATCGATCACCCAGACTTCGAGGGGAATACACCTTTGCACAACGCTTGTTTGAATAATCAACTAGATATCGCAGAGTTTCTTTTGAACTATGGAGCTTCTATTGAAAGGGCAAGCGGAGAAGGGTTGACTCCATTTCAGCTAGCACAACGCAATAAAGCTGTAAGGATGATGGTTCTTCTAGGAGAGCGGGGGGCTGACACAAGCTCTTCAATAGAGCCACCTGCCATCTCGAATAGAAATCTATTGGTTCCTTTGATCTCTCAAGTGATTGCGGATCATAAGAGCCACCGCTACAAATACCCCTGCGCTGATTAGGCACATAATCCCTGCCGGGAAAAAGGCAAAGGTATAGAGCCAGCGATAGGTGAAGAAAGCTGTAAGAAGAAAAATAAGCAAGATCCCAAAATAAGCTGGAAAAAGCCGGTCCTTCAACATCCCTACAGCAGCAGAGAGGAGTAAAACACCAAAGAGGGAACCCATCACAAGAGAAGCTGTGCTAGCAGCTTTTACGTGTCCTATGATTCCGCCGACTAAAACGAGCAATCCATAAAAAAAGGTGATCCAACCTGGTGTTTTCATAATGTATTTTGGCCCTGTAAAATTTTTCCTCCTACGTTACCAAAATCGAGATTTAAGGTATACTCTTCCTGTGAAAACAAAAATTTTAACAGAAAATGATCTAGAAGAGGCTGCCGCCTTACTAAAGAGTGGTGAACTTGTTGCCTTTCCAACAGAAACCGTCTATGGATTGGGTGCTCCTATTTTTGCTCCACATACAATTCAAAAAATTTTCCTAGCAAAGCAGCGCCCTCAAGATAATCCTCTCATTGCTCATGTATCTGATATAGGAGATTGTCATAGGATTGCACAAAACCTCCCTGACGTATTTTTTCAACTAGCAGAAGCTTTTTTTCCAGGGCCTTTAACTCTAATTGTACAAAAACACCCGGAAATCCCAAATATTGTCTCAGCAAGCCTTGATACGATTGCCATTCGGATGCCCAAACATAGAATAGCTCAGCAACTCATCAAGCTTGCAGGGGAGCCACTCGTGGCCCCTTCTGCCAATCTCTCCGGTCGTCCAAGCAGCACCCAAGCAACCCACGTACTTACAGATTTCAATGGAAAAATTGGAGCCATAATCGATGGGGGATCTTGCTTACACGGGATGGAATCAACTGTTTTAGATCTCGTCTCTTTTGATAAACCAACATTGCTTCGTCCAGGTTCCCTAAAAAAGGAAGTTCTTGAAGAGGTACTAGGAACTCCACTTGCACTCTACACAGAAGGACCTAAGAGCTCACCTGGTATGAAGTACCGTCACTATGCCCCGCAAGTCCCAGTACAGATCTTTTCTCAAAAAGAGAAGCTAGAAGCTCATCTCAAAACAACAACAAGTCCGCTTGTTCTCTCAACAGAAGCTCTTTCTGTTCCTCACTATACTCTTGAAGCAAAAACTCTCTATCATTTCTTGCGTCTAGCTGACGAAGAAGGCTACGATGAGGTAGTAATTTTTTCTGAAAAATTAGATGATGAGGCTCTTCTAAATAGATTAGAGAAGATCTCATATGCAAGCCACCGGTATTGAAAGGTTTGTTTACATACAGATAGCTTACAAAGTCTGATTCCAACTAACGATCACTGGAGACTCTCTCTCATAACCCAATACGGAAACAGAGGCTGTAGACAGAAGAAGAAGCTTGCCCTCTGTAACGGGAAGATGAAGCCAGTGAACTCCCAAGGCTCTAAGGATATGGCCACTAGAGAAGATGGCGACATCCCCTTGGACAGCGCGGATTTTGGAAATCATTCTTTGGGTGCGAGTAGCTATATCACCAACGGATTCTCCGTTGGGAGCCCCTTTAGAAAAAATGGTCCACTTAGGGTCGATTTCTCGGATCTCTGCTGTTGTTTTCCCTTCATAGTCTCCATAGTTCCATTCGACAAGGTCTTCGTCGATGTCAGCTTGCTTGGAAAACCCTGCGATCTCACAGGTCTCTTTGGCTCTTTCTAAAGGACTACAGAAAACTCGTTTGAATTTATTTTCCCCGAGTTTGTTTTTGAGCCATTCCGCTTGCTCACGCCCCTCATCTGTTAGGGGGATATCAGTCAGTCCAGTGTGTTTCTTTAGCTGGGTCCATTCAGTTTCTCCGTGCCGGATGAGATAGACTTTCTGATGAAAGGTTTTCATATTGCAACTTTCGCTAGGTGTTCATAGGCAAGCCATTTGGCAAAATTATCTAAATAGACAGATAGGGGATAATAGGTGGGGTTTGTGATCGCAGGCCCTACAGCTTCGACTGCAAATGCTTCTGGTAGGAAGAAACGGACAACAGCTTCTTGGTAGCCTACGAAGGGTTGTGTCGAGATGGCAAGACAAGAGCCCGGGGTGGGACTATCGTCTAACCATTTTAGAATCGTAGATGCTGTTGTAGGCCGATGTAGTAGCTCATCTTTTAGCGTTGTTTTTTCTGAGTCGATAACAGTGTAGGAAACGTACTTATGGAGGGGATGATTTTCAAAAAGATAAATAAGAAGGTCGGTTTCAGTTTTTAGCCCTTCTGGAAAGTCTTCTCGCTTAGGATCGAGATCACGGGCTCCTGTCAAAAGGACAACTTCATCAAAACATACACCTTGTTGCCACAGGGTAAAGAGATAGTCGAGTCTCTTTACCATATTGGGGCCAAGGGACCCTAAAAGAAGGGCGTAGTCGTAGTGTTTTTCCTTAGGATAGATCTCTTTGATACAATCTAACTGCTCTAGTAGGGGAAGAGCTTCATCCCATTTGTCTTGGTATCTAGCATCCATCTCCCACCGCTCTTTTTTGGCCTGCATCCAATCAGCTTTTAGCTGAGGGATAAGCGCTTCGATCGTGAGCTCACCTCGATCACTGAACAGAGAGAGTAATTCCTTAGCAGCAGGTTTTAGCTCTCCTTTGTCATCTTTTATTTGTAGAGCAGAAAGGCCGAAAGAAAGAAGGAGAAAAAATAGTAATTTACGCATGATGGGACCATTGTAGGCGAAGTGAGTGTTATGATCAAAGTATTGACAAAAGATTCTTCTAAAATCCAAGAGTGCTCTTTGGCAGAGTTCGAAGAGTTAATGGAGATGCGCTGGCTTCCATCTCTAGAATTTCAAACAGATGCGATTTTAGATACTGTGCAAAAACGTTCAAATCGGGCGATGAATAAAAAAGAACTCAATATTAGAGAGAGCTGGCTTGGAGTCCGATTTCAGAAAGAAATTGTGGAAGGTTTCTTGCCTAAGGTGAATGTGCAATGGATTAATGAGGTTTTAGGATATGGAGTCTTTGCAGAGCAGGACTTTCCAGCTGGGGCATTCATTGGAGAATATACAGGACTTATCCGTAAAAGGATTCGGCGTGCAGATCGAAAAAACAACTATTGTTTTGAGTATACAATTGGAGATTGGCTACGCAATCCCTATATTATTGATGCGAGAGGACAGGGGAATTTTACTGCCTACATCAACCATAGCAATGATCCCAATGTAGAATCACTATCGGTCCACGCAAATGGCGTGATGCACATCATTTTAATTACTGTAAAAAAAGTGAGCGCAGGGGAGCAGTTGGGATACCATTATGGCGACACCTTTTGGAAAAAGCGCCGCCATGCGAAACCAGTAAGCCTTTAGTGCGTTACTGATTAACCTTAAGAAGTTCCATCTCGAAAATAAGAGTGGAGTTTGGTTCGATTTGAGGACCGTAGCCTGTCTCTCCGTACGCTAGGTAGGAAGGGATGAAGATTTGCCACTTGTCACCTTCTTTCATCAGCTTAAGAGCTTCAGACCATCCAGGAATAACACGGTTTACTGGGAACTTTGCTGGCTCATTTCTCTCATAAGTGCTGTCGAAAACAGTGCCATTGATTAGAGTACCACGGTAGTGAACGGTGACTTCATCATGCATGGTAGGAGTAGCTCCTGACCCTGACTGTAGAACTTTGTACTGCAGACCACTTGGAAGATCTTCTACATCGTCCTTTGCTTTGTTAGCTGAAAGGAAGTTTTCTCCAACTTCTTTGTTTTTCTCAGAGATCTCTTCTACAAACGCTTTTTGCTGCTCTTGTACTTGTTTCTGTAGAGCTTGCAAGATCGTCATGATCTCTTCTTGTTCTAGAGCCGGAGTCTTATCGGTAAGGGCATCATCAAATCCTTTTTTGAGTAGCTCCGGATCAATATCTTTAAATTGTCCTTTGATGTTTTTGCCAGACTCTAGGCCGATGCAGTAGCTGACTTTTTCACGATTACTGTTCATTCTGTAAAACTCCTGTTTGAAAAGTGCATTTTTTTAGTCTAATCGAGTATACTGTCTATATGCAAATCAAATCTTCTAAAAAAATGGTTCTACTCGATCTTTTGAGTGAGCTTTCTCCTGATAGTTCAAAGAATACACTTCGCTCTTGGGTTTCCCAAGGACGTGTCTTGATTGATGGAAAAAGAGCGCGTCATGCCAATCTTGAGATTGAAGAAGGACAAGAGGTCTCAATAGGCTCTAAACCAAAGTTCCTCTCCCATGGATTAAAAATCATCTACGAAGATGATGACCTTGTTGTTGTCAACAAACCAGCCGGGCTCTTAAGCGTTGCAACTGATATAGAGCTCGAACAGTCGGCACATAGTCTTCTCAAACAACGTTTTCACAACCCAACAGTTTACCCGATTCATCGTCTCGATAAAGAGACATCTGGGCTGCTTGTTTTTGCCTACACAAAAAAAGCACGAGATGGCCTGAAAGAGCAACTCGTTGATCGAACGATGCACCGTGAATATAGAGCTCTTGTCCATGGACACCCAGGCAGTGGGACTTGGAAGAATTTCTTGCACGAGAACAAACAAATGAGAGTTCATACTTGTACTCCCTCACAGGGGAAAGAGGCGATCACTCTCTTTGAGACAGTTAAAAAGCAAGGGGCCAATTCACTTCTTAAGCTCAGGCTTCGAACTGGACGCAAACACCAAATCCGTGTCCAAGCTGCAAGTGCTGGCTATCCAGTCGTAGGGGACCAGAAGTATGGTATCCCTGAAGATGAAGGGAAGAAGTTACAGCTTCGTGCAGTAGCTCTTTATTTCGAGCATCCTATTACAGAAAAAGTCATGAAGTTTTCTATCATTGCCAAGGTGTAAGGCTAGATCCCAAGCTGTTCTCTTAGACCAATTGCGATAGAAATGTGCGAGCGGGCACTGATACCGGTTTTTTATAGCTGAAGCAGTCTATATCCTGATACTCTGCATCCATCACTACTTGAAACGCATGCTTGGCACCCGTCTGTTTGAAAAAGTATTCAAGACTTGCTGAAAAGCTGTTTTTGGATTTTTTTACTTCAACCAAAAACCAAGGCTTACCATCTTTTGTAACCAAGAAGTCTACTTCTCGCTTTTCTTTATCTCTTAGGAAATAAAGCTCAAAATCTCCTTCTCCGTTATCAGTCCAGTAGTGGCACGCCTTTAAAAGATGAGCTGCTATAAAATTTTCAGCTCGAGCTCCTTCATCTTTAACTAGAGACCAATCCCACAAGTACACCTTTGGCTCCTTGAGGAGAGATCTTGTTATATTCTTTGACCAAGGCTGTATTGAGAAGCAGTAGTAGAGTTGTGTTAAAGTACTCATCCACCGCCTAATGGTTTCAGAAGAGACGCGTACTTTTTTCGACAAAGAAGTGTAACTAAGTAAGGAACCCGCCTGCTTGCTCAGAAAGGTTGCAAGAAGTTCCATCTGTTTAATTTCTTGAATTCGAGTGAGGTCTCGAACATCTTCATAAAAAAGTTGTTGTAATCGCAGTTTACTCCAATTTCGATAGAATTCCATTTCTCCTTTAAATAAAGGCTCTGGAAAACCTCCAAATTGGATCAATGCATCAAATTGCGCATCATCGAGCTTTCTCGGAGGGCGTACAAGGGCGTCTGCAGGATCGCTTGTTAGAAGTTCTGCACAGGAAAATGGATGAATTCTATACCTAAAATAACGACCCATGAGACTATCTCCACCCGCTTTGTAGACATCAAGCCGAGCACTGCCTGTAACAACAATTTGCGCTTCTCCGGAGTGTGAATAGGTATCGAAAAATCCTTTTAGAAGAATTTTCCAGTCAGAGTACTTGTGAATTTCATCCAACAATAGAAGGGGAGGATTCTTTCGTGCTTTTTGGAAATCGAGTGCCTTTGCGATCTCTCCGGGTCCCTTTAAAATAAGCTCTCTGTGTTCTAGATTGTCCCAATTTAAATAGGTGAAGTCTGTATGAATGGCGTTGG
Source organism: Chlamydiota bacterium (assembly GCA_021772375.1). Classification (GTDB taxonomy): domain Bacteria; phylum Chlamydiota; class Chlamydiia; order Chlamydiales; family Rhabdochlamydiaceae; genus Sacchariniichlamydia. The sequence continues at coordinate 73,165 of JAJFME010000043.1, forward strand.
GTAGAGAAAGACACAATGTGGTCTTACCGACCTGACGTGGTCCCATAAGGAAAAGCATCTGTCGATGTTTTTCAAAGTGACGTCGAATCAAAGGTCTGTAAAGACGTCGAATAATTGTTTGGGCCATGACACTTTTGCCTATGCTTATCTGTTGTTATGACCATTTTCACACATATATAGCATTTGGTCAAGGTCGGCTATATCTGCTTGATATAGAATAAGTTATAAGTGTGCAAAAAGTACTAGTCTGACCATTCACTATACCTATATGAAAATGGTCACGACCATTTTCACATATATGTGGCTTTTGGTCATATGAGTTTTATGTGGTTGAATCAAAGCAAGTTAAGACCTGACCGCTTTTCAGAGAAAAGGATTGAGGAGATCGATGATTAACTGCTCTCTTCCTTCTTTTGGAAGGTTTCAGGTGAGTGCATCCTAATCCCCACTTTGTTATAAGAGGGGTTATTGATTCTTGGCGGCCTTGATGAGGTCTTCATAGCCTATTGCTGTAAGCTTCTTTAAAAGCTTTGCATCGCATTCTGCTCCATTTTTGATGAGGGCTAGAACCAACTCTTTTTTCAGAGTAACGCTTGGATTAGAGGCAATTTCTGCATATAGGCTTTTTTCATCGAGGTTAGGAGGTGTATCAGAATAAAAATCCTCGGAAGAGGCATCAAGCGCATTAGAACGTTCTTGTATCTTTTTTTCTAGGTTATTGATCGCAAGATACAGCAGGGCTGCTCCCTTTTCTGGCAGGTTGTTAAGTGCAAACTTATCCCCAAAGAAATTTATAAGGCGAATCGCAACTTTGTCATAATCGATTGCAATCAATTGCTCAAGAACAGTCTTTCCTTCGCCTTCTCCATGGAAGAAAGAGGAGAGGGGGCGATGGAAGTCGACTTTGTCTGCATTCTCTTTGAAGTAATTGAGGAGCTTTTCATTTAACCCTGTGTGTTGATCGCCAACTGTACTATCTAGAAAACCTGCTAATGCAACTTTCTGAAAGGGTGTGTCCCCGAAAGGTCCAGGTATATCTAGTTCTTCAATATGCAATCCAGAGTCAATTAAATGACCCATTGATACAAATCCTTTACCAAGGAAGTCACTTTTAGGACAAAGAGCTAGGGCAGAGAATTCTTGGCTCTCAAATTTGCAAGTTCGATTAATCTCGATCTCGTTCACTCTTTCTTCAACTAAGGTTTTCACCATAGAATCTTTGCCAAGGACAGTCGCAGAGTGAAGAGGTGTAGAATCTGTAAATTTTTTCTTATAAGCATATATAGTAGCAGTTTGGTTTACATTGACACTTGGAACCAATTGGAGAAAAAACTTCATTCGCGATTCATTCTGATCCGAGTCAATTATTGAATGAAGATATGATTTTCCCCCTTTATTCTTTCGATTGACATCAGCGCCTAACCAAACAGCTGCTTTTACAAGAAGACGATTTTCTCTTTGTATGCCAGCCGTTAATAGATTCTGTCGATTGTATAGACAAAGAGTTGTCAATGCCGTGATAGCTACTGTCGAAGCCAAAAGACCTAAGCTAGTAGGTTCGCATTTGAATCCCAACTGCATTGCTTGATTACAAGTCGTTCTAATTGCTGAATTGAATTGTGCGTACATGACACCTCTTTTTTTCTGGACGATTGTAAACGGTGCAATTAATTAAAATACACTAAAAAACAGTATGGAGATTTTGTTGTTATTCAAAAAATAGTTGAGGAGAAAAGAGATCTTACTCACTGCGTAATAGCACTGAGATCTGTACCTGGAAGAAGTAGAAGCCTACTTGTAATACTTTCTTGACCCTCTGTAGTGTTGTTAAGCGCCTCAGCAAGGGGGATTTTCCCATTGTTATTTCTTATGTTAGGGTCAATTCCTGGTTGGCTAAGAAGTAGGTCAACGATATCTATTCGAGTTTGTCTAGCTGCTAAGTGAAGGTAGGTATCCCCATTGCCATTGATTGCATTGATAGAGGATGGAGGATCTAAAGGTAGGCTTTTTTGCACACCTGATAAGTCTCCTCTACTGATCACAACGGCTAGTTGCTCATCCCACAGCAATCCATTAAAGGCACTAATAACACTTGAATGATCATTTATGTAGGCCTCGCGAAGAGCGGCGCTTCCTTGGTTATTTCTTATGTCGCAATTGATTTCAGGCTGCAGAAGGAGTAGCTTAACCATTTTTGCTAGTCCTTTTCTAGCTGCTAGATGAAGGTAGGTGTCTCCATCCCCATTAGTTGCATTAATAGCGGACGGGGGAATCAAAGGTAGGAGATTTTGTATATCTACCAACCTATCCTCGTTGACTGCAGCAGCAAGTGATTCATTCCACTGTAGTATGGGAAAAGCAAGAGGGGCGGGTAAAGGCCTTGAGCCAGCAGCGGGAATACTCATGGGTCTCCAAGTTTAGCGTAAAGCAGGATTTCTTTGTTTATCTTTCTTAGCTACGAAGATGACAAAGGGGGAGACCACCTTCTCATCTTTCCAAGAATAGGGGTCGCTAGCTTTTCCAAGCGGGTAATGGATTTCTACAAGGTGTAGTCCGGCCTTTTCAAATAGCTCTTGATAATCAGCCTCTGTCCAATAATAGTCACTGAATTCAATCTGTGCATCACAGAGATAGACTTTTGCAAGGTCACCACTTTTGAGGTTTTCGTTCTCTTTGTAGTCGACGTTGAAAATGAGCCAATCCTTTGAGTACATATCTTGACTTCCTGTCATGGCTATGAAAGTCCCATCTTCTTTCATTACACGTTCTGTCTCTTGCAAATACGTGACCATCTCTTCTTTCGTCCCTAATTCAAATAGGACAAGACTAGAGAAGACAAGGTCATAGGTGTCTGACTCAAAAGGAAGAGTTCCATTTTTGACTAGATGAACAGGGGTTTGTGGGCTGCTCTTAATAGCTTGAGTAAGCATTTCTTCACTCACATCTACTCCGGTCACATTGAAGCCTAGCTCTTCAAGAAACTCGGTTGATATCCCTGTTCCTATTCCATTATCCAAGGCTTTTTTCCCATGAACATATTTTCTAATTAGGGAGGGGATATCTCGATAGGAAAGATAGCGACCCATTCCATATTTTGTCTTACGGTAACTGACAGCTAGCTTTTCTGATTTATCCTCTTTCGGAAGATAAATTGTCGCCTCTTCAGATTGGGCATTTGGCACACAGGCAAGTAGCGAGAATAAAAATAATAGAAGTTTGTTTTTCATAAATGGCCTTTAGTATAGGGCTTTCTCATGGATTAGGCGAGAAGAGCGGTTCATAAGGATAGCATCAGCTAAGCAAAGGGCTGCCATGGCTTCGACAACTGGAACAGCACGGATCGCCACGCATGGGTCATGCTTGGCTCCTTCAGGGAGTTGATAGGTCTTTTTATGACCTTGAGTATCTAGCGTCTCTTGGGGCCTTAGGATGGAAGAGGTGGGTTTAAACACACATCGAAGAACGAGGGGCATCCCATTGGAGATACCACCGAGGATCCCACCGGCGTTATTGGTTACTGTAATTACGCTCCCTTCAATATTTTTTTCAAAGCGATCATTGTGCTCAGAGCCTTTCATTTTAGAGGAGGAGAAGCCTGCACCAATTTCAACTCCCTTGCAGGCAGGGATGGAGAGCATAGCTTTGGCAAGGTTCGCATCGAGTTTTTCATAGACTGGATCTCCAAGGCCTGTTGGGATTCCTTCTGCGCGTAGTTCTATGATCCCACCAATGGAGTCTCCCTCTTCTTTAGCCTTTTGAATTGCTGCGATGATTTCTCGCTCTGCTTCTTTATCGGGACAGAAAACAGGGCTTTGTAGGGTTTGTTCTCTTAGGGAGTCGATTTCCTCATGCTCTGGTTCGATTGCTTTTATAGTGCCTACTTCGGCTAAAAATGCACCTACTTCGATCCCGAATTCAATGAGAAGTTTTTTAGCAATTGCACCAGCTGCTACACGGCAAGCTGTCTCTCGAGCGGAGGCTCTGCCTCCTCCTCTGTAATCAAAGTGCCCGTACTTCTCTTGATAGGTGTAATTAGCATGGCCGGGGCGGAGGAGATCCTTGTTAGATTCATAGGGGCTTGAGTCTACATTTTTATTGGGGATAAGAAGAGAGATGGGGGCACCAGTTGTATGGCCGTCGTAGATACCTGAATAGATCTCTACGAGATCTTCTTCTTTACGTGGAGAGGTGAGGGGATTATGACCGGGCCTTCTATAGGAGAGTTCGAGGTTGATCTCTTCTTCTGAGATGGGGAGACCAGCTGGGCAACCATCGATTATAACTCCAATGGCCCTACCGTGGGACTCACCCCAAGTTGTGATGCGGAAGATGTTGCCGAATTGATTACTTGCCATAGTTCCTCTAACACGTGATTGTCTGTTTTTCCTTCTAGAAGGAGCTGGTATGAGGCAATTTTTTCATATTCAGGGATTCTTGTGCAGTAAAGTTTTTCAAAGTTTTTTCTAATAGTGGATACCGAAGAGAAGATGCGCCTTTCCAAAGTAGCCTTTGGACAGTCAAGATAGATGAGAGGGCCAAGTGATCGGAGCTTAGCAAGGTTGCCCGGATCAAGCACTGCTCCTCCACCAACAGAGATAATATGGTTTTGAGGATTAAGAGAGCTTATGACCTTTTTCTCGATTTGGCGAAAATACCGCTCTCCCTTCTTCTGGACAATTTCATACGGGGAGAGTTCTTCCTGCTCTTCTATGAGAGCATCTGTATCGATAAATGGAAGGCCTAGTTTTTTTGCAAAATAGGTTTTTCCAGCAGCTTTAAACCCGAACAAGATCCAGTTCAATCACAGCTCCACAGGTTTGAAAGTCTTTGATGAAGGTAGGGTAAGTTTTATTTATACAAGTGGTTGATTGGATATGAGAAGATCCTTTAGCACCAAGTGCTGCAACAGCTGTAGCAAGAGCTATTCGATGATCGCTGTGTCCATCTAGAGAAGCTCCTTGTAAGGTACTCTCTTCGATGACAAGGCCATCTTCTCTCTCTTCGATATTCGCTCCCATTTTTTTCAGCTCTTTTGCAATCGAGGCGATCCGATCAGATTCTTTTTCTCTTGCAATGGCTCCGTTGTAGAGAAGCGTCCGTCCTTTTGCAAAACAAGCTGCTACAGCTAAGATCGGAAGAGCATCGATGCATGAATTGATGTCGATCTTCTGTCCTATAAGCTGACTTGGGAAAACTATCAGTTCATTATCTTTCCACTGGATCTTGGCTCCCATCTTTTGAAGTATTTCAATGAGGATCTTGTCTCCTTGAACATCATTTGGATCAAGTCCTTCTAAGCTCAAAGTGGATTGGGTGATAAGAGCTGCAACCAGAGGAAATGCTGCCGTGCTAAAATCACCTGGAACGGTGTAGTTGATGCCGCTGTAGTTTAAGCCTCCCTTAACCCGGTAGTGAGTGTAGTTGTCGTTTTCAACAACTCCACCGAGCCGTTTAAGCCAATCGAGTGTAAGGTCGATCCAAGGGGTTTCTCCCGGATTATCAACAAAGATCTCGGAGGGACCATCAAGAAAAGAGGTCGCCATCAAAAGTGCCGAAACTGGCTGTGAATCTTCTCCAGATAGGCGGCAAGCGCCTGGATGAATCGGACCGTTGATGAGGATGGGGGCATGGCCATCGCCTCTTGCGCTCTCTGCGATAGCTCCTAAATGGCGCAATGCATAGAGAAGAGCTTTGATGGGGCGCCTTGTCCGAATGGAGGCATCACCTGTGATCTCACAGCCTCCTGGAAGAAGAGCTGATAGGGCTCCCATAAAGCGGAGCACTTGTCCGGAATTACCCGCATCAATGATGTCTTCAGGTAGAGAAAACCCGCCCTGGATCTCAAGGAGATTGGGTTTGCGTTCTATTTTTGCTCCAAAAAGGGCAATAGCTGTAAGCATTGCTTCTGTGTCTGGAGAGAGGAGGGGATTTATAATTCGGCTTGTAGCAGAGCCTAGCATGGAGAAAAGAAGCGCTCTTTGGGTGTGGGATTTTGATGGAGGGATAGCAATTCTACCAGAAAGCTTGCTTGGAAAAATGGTTAGCTCATCCATAGGATAGCCTCTTCAATAAGGGGAAAGTCCACTTCACTGCAGTAGTGTCCTTCAAATTCAGCTACGGAGCCAAGTTTATCGAGCAAGACAAAACGGGGTGTTCCCATTTTTGCTTTCTTATCTCTAGCAAGTGCTCCCATCCAGTTATCGATTGTGTGTTTATGGGGGGATTTCAGTGGAATCTGATAGAGCTCGAAGAGTTCTTGAATATCTTTGAATGCATCAGAAGAGAGAAGACCCATTTTTTGGCTGATATAGCAAGAGCCCAAAATACCTGAGGCGACTGCTTGCCCATGCGAAATTGTGTAGTTCTCTAGCATTTCTAATGCATGCCCAAAAGTGTGACCTAAGTTAAGAGATCTACGAAGTCCCTCTTCTTTTGGGTCAGCTTCTACTATGTCTCGTTTGATTGCAGCGCTTTCATAGATTCGCTCCATCTGGAACTCTAAATCATTTGCCAGCCATCGATCAGCCCCTTGACGCATCGCTTCAAAAAGTGCAGGAGAGGCTATAAGAGCTGCTTTGAGTAATTCGATAAGGCCATTGGTTTTTTCTACTAAAGGGAGCGAGGTGAGGAATTGTCCATCAATAAGCACTTCTTTTGGTGGATAGAACGTGCCAACCATGTTTTTTCCATAAGGGGTATTGACTCCATTTTTTCCTCCAATCGCAGCATCTACCATTGCGAGGAGGGTAGTTGGAATTTGCACGAGAGGAACACCTCTGCAATAGGTCGAGGCTAAAAATCCTGCTATATCTCCTACAACGCCCCCACCGAGGGCGATAATCAATGTATCTCTTCCAAAGTTATGAGCAAGAAGATGGTCTTCTAAAAGAGCCTTCGTATCGCGGGTTTTTGCTGTCTCACCAGGTGAGATGGAAAAAATCTTTAGATCAAAGTGTTCGATTTTTTCTCGATATAGCTCTTCAATCGTCTCATCAGTAATAATAGCGACCTTTCGCTTCGTATTTTCTAAAATTTCTGGAAGCTTTTTTGTGAGAGCAAAGTCGATTCCAAATTGAAGACGCGTTGTGATGTGACTTTTGAGTTTGAGTTCTTTTTCCATCGCTTTGTATGATATGAAAACTATGTTAATTGGTTGTATCACAGGTCCCGATTTTGCAACAGCGAAAAGCCAAATTGAAATGGCTAATTCTCTTTGTAATGGGATAGAGCTCCGTTTAGATCTTCTTGAAACAGAAATAGCTCCCTTGCTTGCACTAGCAAAAGGGGAAGTTCTTATTACACAAGGGGAGCAATCTCAAACCATCGATGGAAAAACCATCAGCATCTACCACAACTTTGATGAAACTCCTCAAGATCTTGATGCTATTTTAGAAAAAATGCCCAAGGCTGATATTTACAAAATTGCAACGATGGCAAATAGCACAATAGATGCACTTAGGATGCTCTGCTTTGTACAACGTCACAAAAATGTAGCTGGTATGTGCATGGGACCTCTCGGCCAAATTACCCGGATTTTAGGACCTGTTGTTGGAGGTCCGCTTACTTTTGCAGCTATTGGAAAAGAGACAGCCCCAGAAGCTGCACCGGGTCAGCTTCAAGCAGAAGAGCTAGCCTCTACCTACTTCTTTCATAAGTTAACCCCTAAAACACAAATCTATGGACTGATTGGAAGCCCCATCACACAAAGCCCAAGCCACAAGACTCATAATGCCTATTTCCAAAGAGAGGGTATCGATGCTGTCTACGTCAAAATGGAACTAAAAAAGCCTGAGATCCCACTTTTTTTTAAATTAGCAAAACAGCTCGGTATCCGAGGACTAAGCATCACAGCGCCTTTTAAAGAAGCTCTATTTGAAGAGGTCGATCACCTAGAAGAGGACATAGGAGCTATCAATACTCTGACATTTCAAGACAATCAAATCTTTGGAGCTAATACGGATGGAATTGGGGCCCTGGATGCTCTTGAAGAGCAGGGGAGTGTAGCGGGTAAGCTCTGCGTGATTTTAGGAGCTGGAGGAGCTGCAAAGGCCATTGCCTACGAAGCAAAGAAACGCGGGGCAAAAATAGAGATATTGAGTCGGCGCTATGACAACTTAAGTGACTTGGGCAGCTATGACATCTTGATCAATACTACACCTCATCCTTGTCCCATCGATCTTGAAAAATTACAAGCTAGAAAAGTTGTCATGGACATTTGCTTTAGAGATGAAGAAAGCTCTCTAATGATTCGAGCAAAAGCTCTTGGCAATGCACTTGTCTACGCGGAGGATATGTTCAAGAGACAAGCTCTTGGCCAGTTCTCTAGATGGAATCAAATGTCTTCCGTGTGAGGATATTCTTTTCACCTTCACTACGCGCAACAAATACAGCACAACATCCATCGGCAAAAATATTTGTAGTTGAGCGGAACATATCAAGAATACGATCGACTGCTAGAAAGAGGCCTATTCCTTCAGCAGGGAGACCCAATACACGCAAGAGGATCAGAATAATGACTAAGCTTCCACTTGGGACACTAGCAATCCCGATCGAGGTGAGCAGTGTCATGAATGTAAAGGCAAACTGCATCCCTAAGGAGAGCTCTAGACCGAAGCTCTGTGCTATGTAAAGCGCGGCCATCCCTTCATAAAGAGCAGAACCAGTTAGGTTAATTGATGTACCCAAAGGAATCACAAGCGAGCAAATACGGTTTGAAACGCCTGCTCTTTTTTCCATGCACTCAAGTGTGATTGGAAGCGCTGCAGAAGAAGAGCTTGTGGAGAAAGCTGTAATCAAAGCTGGAGCCATTGCTCGGAACTGATTCCAAGGATTGACCTTGGAAACGAACTTGAGCAAGAGGGGAAGAGCTACCAATACAAAGATAGCGAGCCCCACAATCACTGTCACAAAGAAAACTCCGACAGAGCGGAGAGATTCAAGTCCGGTCTCTGCAAAAACTTTTGCTACTAGACAAAACACTCCAAAGGGGAGAACGCGCATGATGTAGTGAGTAATATTAATCATCGCTTCAAAAACCCCATTCCAGAAATTAATATGGGTCTCTGCAGCTTTAGCGGAGATATGGGTAATAGCATAGCCAAAGATGATACTAAAGAAGATCAGCCCGAGCATATTTCCTTTAGCAAAAGCATCTAGAACGTTAGGAGGGATCAAATCAAGGAGCATAGAAGAGAAGGCTCCACTAGTTGTATACGATAAAGTGTCTCCTAGTGCCGTCATTTTTTCTGGTGTTACAAGATTGGAGACCATCCCCACATTAGCCTTACCTGGCTGTACGATGTTGATGAGAAGGATACCGATAATAATCGCGATGATCTTGGTAAGGAAGTAAAAGGCGAAGGTTTTGGCTCCGATCCGTCCAAACTGCTTATCTCCCCCAATACGAGCTACACCCGTAATAATAGAAGAAGAGACTAGAGGAACAATGATCAGGGTAAGAGAGTTGATGAAAAGCTTTCCAACCAAATCGAACATTGAATAGAAAGAGACGCCTAAAATGCCAGTTTCTTTTCCTAAGATAGAGCCTAGAAAAATAGCCAACGCAATAGCTATCAAAACTGTCCAGGGCTGTTTTCTTTTCTTACTCGACATTAAAACTCCTTACGCATCTTTTGCAAAGATCCCCTTATGGCAATAATCAGAGATTTTTTGCAAGAAGAAACGGATTAAACAATATAGTTTTTCTTTGAAAGAAGGCGGTCTTCCCCTTCACTTTTCCCCACAAGAATAGCCACTGTCGTATAGCTAAACACACTTGTGGTTGTGCGAAACATATCCAGGATGCGGTCTAAGGCTAGTAATAATCCAAGCCCTTCCATTGGCATCCCCATAATACGCATGATCGTCAGAACAGCAACAAGTCCACCGCCTGGGACAGATGCTACTCCAAATGAAACGAGCAGGGTAACAAAAACCAATAGCAACTGATTGGCTACAGAAAAATCAACTCCAAATACTTGTCCGATAAAAAGGACTGCCATCGTGTTATAAAGAGCGGTTCCTGCAAGGTTAAGAGATGTTCCAAGTGGAAGAACTAAAGAACAAATTCGGTTAGACAGTCCCACACGTTCTTCCATACATTCTAATGAGATCGGAAGTGTTGCAGATGAAGATCCAGTTGAAAATGCAGTTACAAGAGCTGGAGAGATAGCGCGGAAGTATTTCTTAAACGAGAGTTTCGCTTTGACCTTAAGAAGTAAGGGGATGAAACCAAATGCAAAAACACCTAACCCAATTAAGGCCACCCAAATAAAGTTCCCAAGAGGGCGGAGCGTCTCTAACCCTGCATCAGAAAAAATCTTTACAGCTAAACAAAATACTCCAATAGGTAGCAATCGCATGATCCCGTGTACAATATAGATCATTGCTTCGAAAATACCTTTCCACATCTGTAAATGGGTAGACATATGCTTACGCCCAACTTGCGTGATTGCATAGCCAAACAGAAGACTAAAAAAGATCAGTCCCAACATGTTACCCTTAGCAAAAGCTGCCAAAATATTCGAAGGAATTATTTCTAAAATCAGTTCAGAGAAAATCCCTTTTTGAGCAAGTGGCGCAGTCTCTGTCGATACACTTTGAGCCCAGTCCATGGTAAAGCCTTTTCCAGGCCCTAGAAGATTACAAATGAAAAAGCCAATCAAGATAGCAGCGAGATTAGTAAGAAAAAAATAGCCAAAGGTCTTAAGTCCAACCCTCCCGAACTGCTCCTCGCTTGCGATACGAGCAACTCCTGTAACAATGGAGGCTGCTACCAAGGGAACAACAATCAATGTAAGCGCATTGATAAAGAGCTGTCCCAATAGATCAAATGTCGCATAAGGCGACATTCCCAAAAACTGCGTTTCTTTATCAATAATGGATCCTACGAAAAGCGCTAGAACAAGCGCTATGAGGATCGTCCAGGGTTTTGCTTGAGAAACTTTAGCCATGGGATAGGATTTATGAATGAACAAGGAATTTTTTGCAAATAGAGTTGCATCTTTTACTCTTGCTGTTTATATCCATAGAAAAACGGAGTGTCGTATGGGAAAGTCTGTCGCTTATAAAATCATTGAGAGTCATTTGCTGTCGGGGGACATGAAGCCAGGAGAAGAGATCGGCATTAAAATCGATCAAACACTCATGCAAGATGCTACTGGCACCATGGTGATGCTTGAGCTTGAAGCGATGGGAACTAAAAAAGCCAAAACAGAAGTTTCCTGCCAATATGTCGACCACAATATTCTCCAGACAGACTTTAAGAATGCTGATGATCATGTCTTTTTACAAAGTGCAGCTAGAAAGTTCGGCATCTATTTTTCACGTCCAGGTAATGGTGTAAGCCACCCTGTTCACATGGAAAATTTTGGTAAACCAGGTAAGACCCTGCTCGGCTCCGATAGTCATACCTGTGCAGGTGGTTCGATGGGGATGCTTGCAGTGGGAGCCGGCGGATTGGAGGTAGCTCTTGCCACTATTGGAGAACCCTTCTATGTAAAAATGCCTAAAATCATGGGCGTCAAACTCACGGGTAAACTTCCTGATTGGGTCAGTGCCAAAGATGTCATTCTAGAGATGCTTCGCCGTCACGACGTGGATGGGGGAGTCGGAAAAGTAATCGAGTATTACGGCCCGGGTCTTGACCATCTCTCTGCAATGGATCGCCACGTCATTGCAAATATGGGCGCAGAGCTTGGTGCAACTGGAACTGTTTTTCCATCTGACAATGTACTAAAAGAGTTCTTACGCAAGCAAAACAGAGAGCAAGACTTTGTTGAGCTAAAAGCTGATCCAGATGTTATCTATGATCTACATGATGAGATCGATCTCTCTAAATTAGAGCCTCTCATCGCTTGCCCTACAAGCCCTGGCAACGTTGTGCCAGTTAGCCAAGTAGCAGGTAAGCCCATCCATCAGACTATGGTCGGCTCTTCTGCAAATCCAGGTTTACGTGACTTTGCTATTGCCGGTAGAATCCTAGCGGGGCACACCTCGCATCCTCAAGTGTCATTAGACATCATCCCATCCTCTCGCCAAATTCTACAGACCCTAGCCCACAGCGGTGATCTAGAAAAACTCATCGCATCTGGAGCTCGGATTCACCAAGCGGGCTGTAACGGCTGTATTGGTATGGGACAAGCACCAGCTACTAACACCATTTCCCTTCGAACTGTCCCACGCAATTTTCCAGGACGCTCTGGAACAAAAGGGGATCAAGTGTACCTCTGTAGTCCAGAAACAGCTGCAGCTTCAGCCCTCACAGGTGTGATCACTGATCCACGCACTCTAAATATGCCCTATCCAAAATATGAAGAACCAACTCAGTACACACTCAATCCAGATGCTGTAGCACCGCCCCCTTCTGACGGTAAAGACTACGAGCTCGAGATGGGCCCCAATATCAAACCCTTACCTAGATTTGCACCACTAGAGGATCATATCGAAGGCCCCGTCCTTCTCAAGATGGGGGACAACGTCTCGACAGACGAAATCCTCCCCGCTGGAACCAAAGTACTTCCTTTCCGTAGCAATATCCCTGAGATCAGCAAGTTCAGCTTCTCAGAGATCGATGAGAACTTCTACGACAGAGCAATGGTTCACCAAGAGAAAGGCTCTCTTGTTGTCGGAGGCGCTAACTACGGACAGGGCTCTAGCCGTGAACACGCAGCGATTGCACCTCGCTACCTCGGCATCCGTGCAGTGATTGCTATCAGCTATGCTAGAATCCATAGAAAAAACCTCATCAATTTCGGTATCTTACCCCTTATCTTCTCAAGTCAAGTCGACCTTGATGCCATCACACAAGAAGATATCCTTGAGATCGAAAACGTCCATAAGCAGATTAAGTCTCGTGGTCCCATCATCGTCAAAAACAAGACGAAAGGAACCAGCTTTGAGGTACAAAACACGCTCAGCGATAGAGAAATGAAAGAAGTACTAGCTGGAGGATTGATTAATGTCTTCTTGGAGAAGCATTCAATCTGACGAGGTCTTTTGCGTCTACAAGCTCCTTCATCTCAGAAATTCTCCTCTTTAAATGGGACCTATCACCAATAAAGTCTTGGCAGCTTATGCTCTATTGCAAAATGAATAGGTACTTTCTGTTGATTTAATCTTGTTTGTCTTCTGGAGGATAGTCCCGATTACGAGGACCTTTATTAGATAACCAGTGATTTAACATGAAACTCACAATAGAAGTGATGATCCCACCCCAGAAGGCTCCCCAGAAAGAGGTTATGTGAATCCCATAAGAGATGAGACTCGCCACCCAGAACATGAATACGTTGATCAATAGAGCAAAGATCCCCACTGTCATCACAGTGATCGGGAAAGAGATCACGATCAGGATAGGGGATATAAAAGCATTTAGAAGCGCCACAATAAAGGCAAATAGCAGAGCATCAGGGTAATTAGGTACCTCAAGTCCAGGCACAATATGTGCAAGCCCTAAGATAACAGCTCCCAAAATCACGACTCTAAGTATAAATCTCCACATAGCCTCACCCTAAGCAATTTCTCAAAAATAGATCAAGTCAATATTTTGCTAACTATAATTAAACATTTTAATCTTACATATAAATATTAGTTAGTAATTACACAAATTAGACAGGCGTCTATAATAAGAGTCAAAACATTACAACCAATACTATTGTATGATATCTATAGGCCGTTCAAATTTAAGCTGTGATTCTCAATACTCTGCATCCAAGTCCGCAAAAAGCGATTGGGAAGAGAGTTCGAGCCCTCTCAAGAAACAAAGAATCACCTCTCAAGACTCCAGCTCTTCCAGAGTCTCTAAAGTAGAGATTACCCTAGCAAGATGTCAGCTATTGGGAAAGGCCTCATCCTCGGGCTTTAAGGTCAACGCGCGTAAGAGAGCAAGAGGGGATGGCCATCCCTCTACCCCTTCAGAAAGCACCTCCAATCCAACAAGAAGAAGATTTCTACAAAGAGCTCCGAATAAAGATAAGAGCCCATCCGAGATAAAGAGTAAGATACTTGCTATTAGTCCTGTAAAAAGCCCTGATTCAGTTAAAAACATTCGGCTTTCTACTTCAAAAAACATAAAGGGCACAGTTCTTTTTCCTGAGGAAAAGCCTTCAAAAACTCTTACAGGTCAAGCCTACGACTTGAAGAGCTTGACTACAGAAGCTGTGGGTCTCTGGAATGAAATCACTCGAGAGGGGAGAGAATTTACATTCGCTTTTGCAAAAAAAGAGAAAGAAATTGGAATGGCCTTCAAAGGATACCTACTTGCTCTAGATACAAATCTCCCTTTACTGCTCCTTGGTGGAGCAGAGATGCGAGATGATCTAGCACTACAAACAAACTTCGGGGTTTTGGCAACAAAGCCTCAATGTAACGAGAAAATGATAAGAGAGATCTTTAAGAAGGTCCATCCTCCTAAAGAAAATGCCAATCAATCTGTTAAAGAGGTCGTAAAATCACACGTAACTCGTGGATCGATCATCAATGAAAGCAACTGGTGGATTTTTAGAAACGATATGTTTATTTTAGGTGCAATCCATGGGAAGCGAGAGTTTCACATTGCTCGTCCAAAGGGAAATAGACCTTCTGAGGAGATGCTCTGGGATGCTAAAACAAATCGGCCTAGAGCTTTAGGAAGAGAGCTCATCATGCTAAAAGCTGCAGGCTACCAACGCATTGATTCTCCCGCAAGAGAGGACTATCAAGAAATTTCCTCTTTGAGAAAAGTAATTGGGATGGTATTTGCTCCACCTGTAGAAGGGCCAAAAATACTTACCCTAACAGAGGCTAGAGAGGCGATCAAACAGGTCAAGTCTGTAAAAGATATTCAAGAGATCTTTAGTAAAAAGTACTCAAACGACTGCGCTAGAGAGCTCCTGTAAAGGAACCGCTGATCAACTCAGAATTTTTAGATTCGAATGGATTTTGGATTGATTACGACTCTAAAGATGAAATAACTAAACTAATCAGGGGCTCTTAAAAAAAGAGAAGTTCTCTTAAATCTTCAAGAGTAACGTCTTTGACTTTATCCCAGAGAGATGTAAGCGATGCGAGGCCCGGAGCATTTTCTTCAATTTCAAATACCATCCGTTTTTTTTCAGTACACTCTACTCGTTTATAGCCAGCGATCTTGAGAACGGCAAGCTCTCTTCCTAAGCTCGTAAGCGTATCTCTAGCTGTATCCCAGATCTTTTCTTCAAGGTCTGATCCAATATTGACAAGGACAGCTCTTTTTTTAGCGTGAGCGCCTCCCAGAGAAAAGGCATCATTCATCAGCTGAGACCAATACTGATCTGTTAGGATAGCCCCTTGGACAAGCTTTTTTGCTTTTTTCTTCCCAGGAGTATGAACAAGTAGCCCAAACTCTTGAAGAAGCTCTGGATCCTGTCTGATTCGGCCAGGGCCTATCACAATACAGTCTTTAAGAGAATTAAGGGTGTTTTGGTAGATGTCCCAAGCTCTGGCTTTTTCGTCTTTTGGAGTTTTAAGACCTTTATTTCCGGGGTGTTGATGTAGCTGTGCCCAATTGCTGGTTATATCCTGTTGAAATAGTGCCTGCGTTATCATAGTAAGTGTCTCAGTTGTGTTTTTGGAGGGAAGAGCCTAGAACATTCCCTTCTTAATCGCTACCTTTTATTTGAACAAGGCGAACAAATAGATGGCTTTTTTAATATTACTCAAAATGGTATAATACTGACATTATAACAGGAGCGAGAGTGAAAAAACAATTCAAGAATCTATTTAAGGCTGTTTTCTTTTCAACTGCGATATTTTCCGCTTTTTTCTTTATTACTGAATTTGAGGCCTATCGCCCCAAAATTATGCCATTTGTCGGCTCCATGGCCGAACCTTTTAGGGAAAAAGGGGTTCACATTCAAGCAAAAGCTTACAACTCTCATGACAGTCAGGCCTATTTGAGTCGAGATCTTTTGGAGCAAGGTTTTCAACCTGTTCAGGTCACGGTCCAAAACAATACAGCTCAAGGCTACTTCCTTTCCAAAAAAGGAGTTGAAGCTCCACATGCCACAACTGGTGAAGTAACTTCTCATGTGATCCGTAGTGCAATCCCTCGCTCTATTGCTTTTAAGGTAGCTGGATTTTTCTTTTGGCCCTTGATCATCCCGGGTACAATCGATTCAATTATGACTTTCAAGAACCATTCTTCTTTGAAAAAGGACTATTCGGCCAAGTCGATTAAAGAAGAAGGGGAGTATATAGCACCCTATTCCACAATGCATAGAGTCCTTTTTATTCCGCAAAAGGACTATAGCGATACGTTTACTCTTCATCTACAAGAACAGAAAACTGGCCATTTTTCTCCGTTCGAGGTGAAAATTAATTCTTGATTTCTCTAGTATTCAAGAATGGGAAAAAGAGCTGCCGGGATCAATATCCCTGTCTTTTCTTTACGGTCGAAAAAAGGATTAGGGACAGGTGAGTTCCTTGATCTGATTCCTTTTATTGATTGGGCGAAAAAAGCAGGCCTTACCTATATCCAGCTTCTTCCCATCAATGATACATCGATAGGGGAGACAGAGGAAGATGCTCATCCCTATTCTATCCTGTCTGTCTTTGCCCTTCATCCTCTTTATATCAACATCCATGCATTGGCCCCTGAGTTTGATGGAGAGATCCGTCCCATTGCACAAGAGCTTAACAAGCCCCATCTAGACTATGCTAAAACCTACTGGTCAAAGATGGAGCTGCTCCGAATGATCTTTCTGATCCGTGGAGAGAAAGATCTCTCTACAAAAGCTTTCGAGCAGTTCTTCAAAAAAAATGAAGACCATTTGAAGGCGTATGCAGCTTTTTCTCTTCTTAAAGAACTGCATAAAACAGGGGATTTTCGCAAGTGGGGCAAGTTTGCAAAATATAGCGAACTCTTAGTGAATGAGGTTTGTGAGAAGAATGACGTGGAGTTTTTCTACTTCGTCCAATTCCATCTCGACAAGCAGTTAAAAGAAGTGGTAAGCCATGCAAAGAAACAAGAGATCACCCTAAAAGGGGACCTTTCGATGGGCGTACATCCCAACAGCGTCGAAGCTTGGCGTTTCTATGAGTATTTCCGTTGGGACCAGTCAATGGGTGCTCCTCCTGATTTCTACAACAGCTTGGGACAGAACTGGGGGTTCCCTTCTTATAACTGGGATGAGATCAAGCAAGAGAGCTTCTTTTGGTTTAAATCCCGCCTAAAGTGGATGGAGCAGTACTTTGGCGCTGTCCGTCTGGACCATGTTCTAGGATACTTTCGTCTTTGGGAGGTCCCAATAGATCAAGTTCGCGGACTTATGGGGAGTTTTTTTCCAGCAACAGGATACTCAAAGGAAGAGTTGGCCTCCCTTGGCCTCTTCCCTCCCTTCAGTCCAAAACTTCCCAAGGGATATGAAACGCAAAGAAAAATCGAGAAGAAGGTCAAAAATCTCAAAGAGAGAGAGAAACTCTACGCTCAAGTAGAGAACTGTCTCTTCTTTGAAAGAGAGGGGAACTACCATCCCCGTATTGACATCAAACACACAGAGGCTTTTCAAGCACTTGATCTCAACATGCAAAAAGCAGTCTTTGAACTGTTTGAAGAGTACTACTTAAGACGGCAGGAACCTCTCTGGTATGAAAAGGGAAGGGAAAAGCTTACTTACATGCAAAAGCATACCTCTATGCTTATCTGTGCTGAAGATATTGGTGTAATCCCAGACTGCGCTAGTAAAGTGCTCAAAGAGCTCGGCATACTTAATCTTCATTTGCAACGAATGCCAAAGCGTTTTGATCTTCTCTATGAGAACCCAGAAGATTTCCCTGCATCCTCTGTTTGCACCCCTTCTAATCACGATACAGCAACATTGCGCGAGTGGTGGGAAGAAGATGAAGAAAAAACAGCTCTCTACTACCACAGAGTCCTAAAACACGAAGGAACTCCTCCAAAAAAGCTCACAGAGAAACTCGCGCAAGAAATCATCCAAGCGCATCTGCACTCTAAGTCTCGGATTGCAATTTTCCTTCTGCAAGATCTTCTAGCCATGAGCGACTCGTTAAGATTTCCTAACCCCAAAGAAATACGGATCAATGATCCAGCCGATCCTCTTAACAAATGGAACTGGCGCTGTCATATCTATGTTGAAGAGCTTCTCCTAGCTTCAAGCTTTACAAAACAGATTCACGACATGGTTAGAGGAGCAAAACGATGAAAGACGTCCCTACTACCATTTACCGCCTCCAACTCAATGAAGAGTTCTCCATAAAAGACGCTACTAACCTACTGCCCTATTTAAAAGAGCTCGGAGTAGATGGGATCTATTGCTCTCCCTACTTTGCCGCATACAGTCCCCATGGTTACGACATCGTCGACCCAAATCGCATTAATCCCCAAGTCGCCACTCCAAAAGAGTACGAGGCCTTCTGTAAAAAACTTAAAAAACTTGACCTCTACCACATCGCAGATCTTGTCCCTAATCACATGGGCATTAAAGGAGAAAATAGACTTTTTTGGGATGTTTTAGAAAAGGGACAAAAATCCAAATACGCCTCTTTTTTTGATATAGATTGGAGCAAAGAGAAAATCCTCATCCCCATCTTAGGGGACTCTTACGGCAAGGTTCTTAAAAATGGGGAGCTCAAGCTCATCAAAAAAGAAAATAAATTCTGGGTGCAGTATGGAGACCAACGCTTTCCCTTAAGACAAAAAACAGTCTCTGCCAAAACCCCAGAAGAGCTCGATGCAATTTTACAAAAACAGCACTACCGCTTAGTTGATTGGCTCATGTCCGCACAAGAGACGACCTACCGTCGTTTCTTCAATATCAATGAACTCATCGGCGTTCGCATTGAAGATAAAGCCGTTCTAGAAGAGCATCACAAGTGGGTTTTTGAGCTTTTGCAAAAAAACACAATCGATGGTCTTCGTATAGATCACCCAGATGGCCTCTACGATCCAAAAGCCTATTTTGATCTTCTACGAAAAAAACACTCTGGTCTTATTGTCGTTGAAAAAATACTCGGTTGGCAAGAGAGATTGCCCTCTAGTTGGGATGTAGATGGCACGGTTGGCTATGAGTATCTCAACATGCTCACAGCACTTTTTGTAAAACCCTCTTCCAAACTCACTGAAGTCTATTTCAATTTTATAGGGGAAAGACTCGATTTTGAAGAGATGGTCCATGAGAAGAAAAAATTCTACATGGCAACAGAGATGGCAGGGGATGTAAAAACCCTTGCAGAGAAATTTTACACAAGCTCTTCCAAGATTAGGTCCTATGCGGATCTTGCTAAAGGAGACATTTTACGCGGGCTCTACGAACTCCTTGCAGCTTTTCCTGTCTACCGCTCCTATATCCGTCCCAAAGGGCCTATTCCAGCCCAAGACGCCCCCTACCTTAAAAAAACCTTCGCCATCGCACGAAAAGCTAATAGAGAGCTTACTCATAGAGTTTTTGACTTCTTTGAAGAGGTGTTCTTCCTCAAAATCGATACAGAGCTTTTACGCGATGCTATTCTTGACTTCCAACAACTCTCAGCGCCTATTATGGCCAAAGGCTTTGAAGACATTAGCCTCTATAACTACAACAGACTCCTAGCACTCAATGAAGTGGGAAGTGAGCCCGCTAGGTTTGGAGTAACTGCAGAAGAGTTCCACACCTTTTGCATCGAAAAACAAAAAAAATGGCCTTACGGCTTTTTAGCAACCTCAACCCACGATACCAAGAGAAGCCACGATGCACGAATGCGACTTGCAACTCTCTCCGAAATCCCTGAAAAGTGGGAGAAAGCCCTTAAAACATGGACAAAACAAAACCAGATTCACAAAACAGAAATAGGGCAAGAACTCTTCCCTGATCTCAATACAGAGTACTTCCTCTACCAAACCCTTATCAGCGTATGGCCAAGTGACCCCTCAGCAAAGCGGATCATCGCATCGATGCAAAAATCAGTCCGTGAGGCGAGAGTTCACACCTCTTGGCGCCACCCAGATTTAGTTTATGAAAAGGCTTGTGAACGCTTTATCAAAGCTATCCTCAGAAAGGGGAGCCCTTTCCTTCGCTCTTTTGAGAAATTCAATCAAGAGATCTCTCCATATGCCGAATATAATAGCTTGTCTTCTGTTGCTTTAAAGCTTGGAGGCCCTGGTATCATCGATCTCTACCAAGGGTGTGAGAACTGGCGCTACGCCCTCGTTGACCCAGACAACCGTGGGCTCATCAACTACAACAAACCTGAAACCATCAAAACTACACTTCACAGAAGAGCTCTCCATATCCGACAAACCCATAAAAAGCTCTTTCTAGAAGGGGAGTACATCCCCCTTGAAGTAAAGGGTCCTGGCAAAGAGCACATCATCGCCTATTTGCGAACCCATAAAAAACAAGCCTGTCTTGTGGCAGGCGCTCGCTTCTCCATGTCATTAAAAAATTTAAGCAACACACACATCCTTCTTCCAAAAGATCTTGGTAGGGGAGAAGAGATTCTTTCCCACACAACCATAATAGACCCCGTAGAACCCAAGTCCCTTGCTGCAAAGGACTTGTTCAGTCACAACCCCTTTGCCTGGGTTCTATTTTCCTGTAAGCGCAAAGTTGTAATGTCCTCTCTTCCGCAAAGTTAAAATGTCCCCTTTAGACCAAACCAAGGGGGGGGCTTTGGAGAAGATGATGACAACAAAAGAAGCAAATCGACTCAGTGTGATGCACCAGATCGATAAA
>JAJFME010000044.1 GCA_021772375.1 Chlamydiota bacterium
ACATTGAGAAGGCTGGCTCTTAATCTACTCAAGCAGGACAAAACAATAAAAGTAGGGGTTAGAGGAAAAAGACTAAGGGCAGGATGGGACTCAACCTATCTGGCAAAACTTATAGCTTAGATTTTAATGCGTATTCCCTGGGGCATTAGGCCTTCGTGGAAGAGTCTCTATAGATGATGAACCTCTGATAAAAGGTTTGCATGATTTTTTAGATAGAAACGAGGCTGCTAGTCTCGGATCTCAGAGCCCTGAAGGTATTGGAACTTCCTTTGTTGCAAAGGCAGATTCTCTCTTGTTCTCAGGGGCTTCAAATGCAGATTTACTGATTTTTGATGAACCAAAAGAATTAGGTTTAAATGGGGGTGGTGGAGAATTGCCTGACTGGCTTTCTTTACAAGAAGACGGGCAGTTACTTGAATTTGATATTAGCCCATTGACAAGTAGTCCTCCTATAGAAGATAGACCTCTTCAAGGTAGCCTTACTCTACCGGAAGAAATCAACTCTCTTTTTGACTTAGCCAATAAAAGCTCAGGACAATCAGAAAAGTTCGAAATTGCAGAAGGTTTAGTGAGCAATGCAAGAGAGTTAGAAGAGCAAGAGGGGCGAAGGGCAGAAGTTGCGCAGGTTAAACAGGGAAAATTAGCTCAAATGGAAAAAGAGCTAGAGGCAAGAGAAAAAGCGATCGAATTTCGAGAGGCCCGACTAGGGGACTGGGAAGCTAGTTTGATTCGGACTAGCGATAAGGTAGCGAAGAGTGGCCTCATGGTAAAAAAAACAGGGAAAAAATTAGCTACTCAATTAGAAGATCTAACGAAGAGAGAAAAGAGAGTAACTGAAATATTAAAACAAATAGAGACTACCCAAAGAGGCGTAGAAGAAGAAAAGCATACAACTCAGGGTCCAAAAGGGGCTAAAGATGTAAGCAGCAGAGCTCAGAGAGCAACCCGAAGAGACAAGGTCCGCTCCTCTTATAAAGAGCCCCAGGTCAAGCGGCGCAAGTCTTAAGGTCCTAGCTCTACTTGTGGTACTGGCTACCCTTATCGATTTCAAAGGCGCGGTAGATCTGCTCGATGAGGATGAGTCTAGCAATCTGATGGGTGAAGGTAAGTTTCGATAGGCTGATCTTAGCTAGGGCATTATTTAAGATCTCTGGGGGAAGACCTTCAGCTCCTCCAATCACAAAACTTAAGCGAGAAGATTCTGCAAAGAGGGTACTGACTAGCCAGGAGGAGAAATCTTCGCTTGTGAAGGTCTTACCGGTTGGATCTAGAGCGACGTAGCTGGGCTCTTTAGAAAGGAGCTGTGATAGCTGGGCATCTGTCTTGAGAAGGTGCCATTCGATTGACAGGATTGGTTGTAGGCGTCTACTATATTCTTCAATCGCATCTTTTAGCCAAGGTTCTTTCGTTTTGCTGATCGAGAATATTTTCAGTTTGTACATCTATTGGAATCCCTCACGTGAGCTCACTTCATGGAATATTCCTTTTTTCGGTAGACCCATCCTTTGGTATGGGCTTTTTTTTGCTCTGGGATTCTTTTTTGCCTATCTTGTTTTCCAAAGGCTTTTGAAAGAGTTTCTACGCCCCTATCGAGTTCAAAAAAAGGATATTGTAAAAATTGCTGAGAGGGTGAGCCTGTATGTTGTAGTTGGTACGTTGTTAGGCGCTCGTCTCGGCGATGTCTTATTCTATCAAAGTCCGCAGCAGTATGTCCATGATCCACTTGGAATTTTTAAATTTTGGGATGGAGGATTGTCTAGTCATGGAGGTGTGATTGGGATTTTGATCAGCCTGTGGGTTTTTTGTGTCCGTAGTGGGAAGAAGTATCCGATGCTCACTTGGGTGGCGATGCTTGATCTTTTGTGTATTCCAGCTTTATTAGCAGGGAGCTTTATCCGGGTTGGGAATTTTTTCAATCAGGAGATCATTGGGACAGGTTCGACGTTGCCGTGGGCGGTGATCTTTGGCAGTCCGGCAGATGGAAGTTCAGTTGTTCCGCGTCATCCAGCTCAGCTTTACGAGGCGCTCTTTTATTTCGTCTTTTTTGTGGTGCTGTGGGCTTTAAGAGTTAAAAGCCCAAAGATATTTCGTTTGGGGAGAACTTCAGGGCTCTTTTTCATGGGAACGTTTACGTTCCGTTTCTTAATAGAGTTTGTGAAGGCGCCTCAGAGTGTTCTACTAGCAAAGGGGGCTGCATTGGATATGGGACAGCTCTTGAGTATTCCTCTAGTGCTGGTAGGAGTCTTACTTTTTTTCTGTGAACACAAGCGTGCGCGCTCGCGTTCTAATGACTAATCACTTTTGTGACTTGCCAAGATTCAGATGCGGCATTTTTAGTGAGATCGATTTCAACTTTGGCCTCAATTATCGCGTAGGGTCGATTCCGATAGATAGCTGTTTTTTCGAAGTCTGCTGCCTTGAGTTCAAATTTGCATGAGCAGGTAAGCACATTGTTCTCAATTCGATACTCGCGAATGAAAGCCCCCCTTTCTAGATCTATGCGCTCATCATCATCTTTGGTCTGCTTGATTTCCGTTCTTATTTGTTCGAGTTCCTGACTAAGATAACCATCACCTTCTCCAGAAATACGGAAAGCGGCATCCATACCATCACCGAGGTCTAGCTCGTTTGTGATTTTCTCCTGCAGAGAAGCAAAGACCCCTTGTTGCAAAAGTGTCATGAGTTGAAGAGTTTCTTGCTTAGAGCTTTTATCTGTTCTTAGAGCATCAAAGATGGACTGAGCATCTTTTCCACTCGAGCCATCATATGTAACTCCATCGAGAATCAAGCGACTTGCTCCATCATGATGAGCCCCTAGATCCCTATTGATCTGATGAAAGAGCCTCTTTTGGTTTATATCAGGTTCTGCCAACGGAGCGTTGGTCAAGCACAGACTAACAATTCTTTGTAGCTTCTGTATGACTGAATCTTCGACTCGTACAAAGTACGCTTTAGCATTTTCTGAGGTGAGTTCTTTTGAAGAGTCTTCTTGGTAGATTCGTTTGACGTTTTTCTGTGTTTCTAGGAATCCAAGCACCTCTTCGGCTGTATTGGCATTCTTTAGAAGTGCGCAAGGAGTAGCTTTACACTCGTTTGTATGCGGAGGTGGTTCAGTGTTTTTTGTGATTGATTTAGTCTGCTCTTTTGTTTTCAAGGGGGCTAAATCCTCTCCAGCGACTTTTAGCTTCTTTGAGACAAGGAGCGTGTCCTTATGCAATTCTGCAGAGAGGGGAACTTCAGGAGGTTTTGCTTTATGTAAGTTGGGTGTTAATGATTTCACAAGGCGGTCATCGAAGGCCCCCCCCTTTTTGCCCATTTGCAGTGAATAATAGAGAGCTAGGGTGGCGAGGGCCACGAAAGTGACGAGAACGACCGTTTCTCCGACTGTATCTATCTCATTTTGAAGAGGGCGGAGCGCTTGTGAGAAGGCTGTTGAAAAAGATCTAGGAATAGAAGTTGTATTCATGAAATTACTTTTGTTTTCTTTGTAGAAGAAAAAATTATTAATATATGATGAATTATAGCATTTTCATCTTTTTTTTGGAAGATCGTTGTCTATTTAAATGAGACTATCTAGACATCGTTGACTGGGGAATTTTCCTGACTAATTACGTAGTAGTGTTTTCTTTAATTATTAAGAGGAATAATAGAGAAGGTTTTGAGAGTCACTTCTGCAGCTCATGGCCCATAAGCAATGGGGGCGAAGTTTGGATATGGGGCAGCCGCTTTCTAGAGCTAGTAGGACTCTTACTTCTTTTCTGTGAACACAAGCGTGCGTGCTTTAGTTCTACTAAAAGGCATTAGAGGAAGCATTTTTCTGCAGCGTCTTTCAATATTTTCAATGAGTTGATTAGGGGCGAGGTTCGAGGGCCGGAGTAAGTGCTTATGCCATTGTATGAATCGATCGTAGGTTGTCACTTCTTCCGTAAACCCTCTTGTGTACCAAAGTGATTTTAGGAAGATCCAAATTCGGGTTTCTACGTGCTTTGCACAGAAAATAAGGCGGGGGTATCTCTCTATGAAACTCTGATAGGTACTTGAGACGATTGTGTGGAGGTTGTGATCAGTTTGTATGTTCCAGGCCTTTTCTACCTCTTTGAATAGAGCGGAGTCTTCATTGAGTCGGACCCAGCGTAGGAGCATGTCGGATTGAATGGACCAGTTTTGGATTTTTTTCTCGATCGCTTCTTCTTCTAGATCTTCGAGCGATTTAGTTGCTTTTTGGAAAAAGGCAAAGGCCTCTTCTGTCACTTCTTCAGGACTTAAATGAGGGGAGTCAATAAGGAGAAGAGCAAGTTCACTTTTGAGACATTTTGCTGTGGGGTAGGGGATCTGTTCGAGAGTTTTTTCCATTCGCTGTGAAGCACAGTGGCATTGGTCTGCAAGAAGCGCTGTAAGCATTTTCATGATCTGCCCCGGAGAGTAGACGCTAGTTACAGTGCGTAGTTGTACAAATCGTCTTTGCACATGGAATACAAGTTCTGCTTGGGAAATATCAGGATGCTTGGCTGTAACCTCTAGGATAGCTTTTATGATGAGCTTGTCGGCTTTTGTATGCTGATCGTATGGGCTCTTTGACTGCTCTGGGGCAAGCTTTGGGATCATGTGACGCTGAAGCGCCCAGATTGTGCGGGTGAGTTCATCGAGTTTGGGACGGATTCCATCCACAACAGCAATGCATTCACCCATTTTAACAGCGAGCTGATGGGCATACTGGCTGGGGTGTGCACGGCAGGTATTTTGGAACTTCGAGGCTGTTTTTAGGTTCTCTTTGATTAGAAAGGGGATGTTTAGCTTTCCTTCTTGAGTGAGAGCCTCTTTTTTCATTTGGGTCGAATAGTGTTGCACTATCTCCCAAGTTTTCTTCACTGTGGATGCTGCTAAGTTGTACTTAGGAAAACGTTTCTGAAACTCTGGGGTGATTCTGTGGACAAGCTCTTGTTGTAGTTGTGTCGACCACTTTTTCGGGTTGCTGCAGTGGCAGAGCTCCTGTCTGATTTTTTTAGACAAAAAGAGATTTTGCTTTGAGAAAGAGTCATGAAACTCGGGACTTGAGTCAAGAGACTCAAGAAGGTCTCTTCCCTGGAAGTGATGCTTTTTAGAAGGGCGTCTTTCTAGCCCTTCTTGTTGAAATTCTCTTGGCTGTCTTCTCGTCATAGCGTTTATTCGGGTGTTTGCAAAATAAAACTCCAGGTCTACAGGACTAAAGAATTTTTTGTCATTAAATTTTTTCTTGTCATTGAACTTTATTTTGGATCTCGGGATAATGCGATTGGAACGGAGGTTTTTCTCATGAATCAAATTACTATAGCTGGACACCTAGGCGCAGAACCTGAAGTGCGCTTCACATCTTCAGGACAAAAAGTTACTACATTGCGAGTTGCTGCACGCGTTAGGCGCGGCTCAAAAGGTGATGACACCATCTGGTGGCGTGTTACCGTTTGGGGTGAGCAGTTTGACAAAATGATCCCTTATTTCAAGAAAGGCAGCCCTATTCTTGTTTTCGGAGAGTTGAACAAGCCTGAGATCTTCACAAATCGTGATGGAGCTCCTCAGGTTTCTATGAATATTACTGCACAGAACTTGCTCTTTAGTCCATTTGGCCGCCCAGATGCGCAGGGTGGATCTGCACCACAGCAAGAAGAGCCATCCCAACAAGGATTTGGTGGCGGACAACAACAAGAGCAGCAGTCCCAACAACAGTTTGGCCAAGGTGCAGAGCAGCCAATGGCTGCAACCCTATCAGATGAGGAAATTCCTTTCTGATGGCGGTAAAGACAGAGAGTTCTCTTATAAAAAGAAAAAGTGCAGATGCACTTATTTTGCCCTTCTTTGAAGGGCAAAAACCGGCGTTTTCTGGAAAGGGCTTAAATTCTCTTTTCGAAGCTCCCATAAAAGCAGGGGACTTCAAAGGAAAAAAAGAAGAGATTCTCTGTCACTATCCTCCCAAAGGAAAAGAAAAACGTCTGATTCTTTTGGGACTTGGAAAAGAAAAAGATCTAACGGAAGAGACTCTTCGCCGTTCGTATGCAAGTGCTGTTCGACACCTAAAAAATAAAGTCAAGTCAGTCAACATACAGATTCCAGAAACAGATGTGGTAAAAGATATTTCTGCAGCTGTTGCAGAAGGAGTTCTTCTTGCGAATTATATCTATGATGCCAACAAATCTGAAAAAGCCAAGAAAGTGGGGCAACTCATCTTTATTGGAGGAGAGCCTAAATCCTTAAAAAAAGCAGAAAAGGTCTGTGATAGCGTCTGCTTTGCTCGCGATCTTGTATTTGGTAATGCTGATGAAGTGACTCCTATGTTTCTGGGAGAAAAGGCAAAAGAGCTTGCAAGGGCACATGCAACTATTAAAACGACCGTTTTTGGTGCAGCACAGATCAAGAAACACAAACTAGGACTTCTGGAAGCTGTCAGTCGAGGTACTACAGTAGAGCCTGCCTTAATCATTGTAGAATACAAGGGAGATCCAAAGTCGAAAGATCTGACTGCGCTTGTAGGCAAAGGGATTACCTACGACACAGGAGGCCTTTCACTCAAGCCTCCAGGCAGTATGGATGAGATGCGCTGTGATATGTCGGGTGCAGCAGCCGTTCTTGGAACCATGCGAGCTGTTGCTGATTTAAAGCTTCCTATCAATGTGGTAGCGGTAATTGGTTCGGCTGAAAACTCAATTGGTCCCAATGCATACAAGCCGGGTGATGTCTACACAGGCCATGCAGGAATATCTGTTGAAGTAACCAATACAGATGCGGAAGGGCGACTTGCTCTTGCTGATGCGCTCTCTTATGTGCAGAAACACTATGCACCAAAGCGGATCGTTGATGTAGCTACTCTCACAGGTGGAGCGATTATTGCTCTTGGAGAAGAGGCGTCTGCTATAATGTGTACAGATGACACTCTTGCAGCTCAGCTGATTGCAGCAGGCGATGCTACTTATGAAAGACTCTGTCGTTTGCCTCTTTATGATGAGTATGATCATTTGCTCTCTTCGAAGTCTGCCGATATTAAAAATTCAGGAACGAGACAAGCCTCCCCGATTCAAGGAGGAGTCTTCTTGAAAAAATTCGTAAAGAACATTGCTTGGGCTCACATTGATATTGCAGGACCTGCATTTCCAACAAAACCTACCCCCTATCAGCCTACACAGGCAACAGGGGTTTGTGTTCGTCTCTTTACATCCTTCCTTGAAGGGCTATGCTCAAAGTAGGACCTGAAGAGAGAGGGCAGACGCTTCTCTCTTTTTTGAAGAAAAATCTTAAGGATTACCCTTCTGTCAAGGCGATCAAGCGAGCGATTGATGCAAAGCAATGCAGAATCAATGGACGCGTTGAGACGTTTTCAACTCATCCCGTGAAGACAGGAGATAACATTGAAATCACACTAGCTTTTGAAAAAGTTTCTTATTCGCTTCAGGTGCTCTATGAAGATGAATATCTGATCCTCTACAATAAACCGCCAAACAAAACCTCAGAGTCTTTTCCAAATCACATTCTTGTCCATCGCCTGGATAAAGATACCTCTGGTGTGATCCTTTTTGCCAAGACGCCCAAAATAGAGAAACTCCTCATTGAACTTTTTACCAAACGACTTGTGGAGAAACATTACCTGGCAATCTGTGATGGAAGGGTGAAGCAAGAGAAGTGGAAAATAGATAACTTTCTTGGAAAAAAAGCAGCATACCAAGGAGGCGCCATCTATGGACGTGTGCCTCAAGACAAGGGGAAAAGAGCTATTTCCTATTTCGAGAGGTTGAAGACTTGTGAGACAGCCTCTCTTGTTGAAGTACAGCCTGTCACAGGAAGAACCCACCAGATACGCGTTCACCTGAAAGAGAACGGGCATCCCGTTTTGGGAGACTGGCAGTATGGGCGCCACTTTAAATGCACCTACCAAGCGCCTCGTCAGATGCTCCATGCGTTAAAAATTTCATTTCCCCATCCCATTACAGGAGAAATCCTTAGCGTGAAAGCGCCACTTTTAAAGGATTTTTTACAGGCGGAAAAAGCCCTTTTTGGCTCATAATGCCGAATATGAAGCAGTTTTTGATCGTCAAAACCTCAGCTATTGGAGATGTGATCCAAAGCTTTCACATCATTGACTATCTCAAGAAGAGGTTCCCTGGGTGTGAGGTCGATTGGGTTGTGGAAAAGGGGATAGCCCCCCTTCTAAGAGCTCATCCTGGTATTCGCAGTGTTCTAGAGGTAGATACTAAATTATGGCGCACAGATTTTTTTGCATATAGACAGGAGATAGGAGCTTTTCGTAAAAAACTTAAGAGCACTAATTACGATGCTCTATTTGATTTACAAGGAAACACAAAATCGGGGGCTATCACAGCTCTAGCAAAAGCCCGCCAAAAAGTAGGATACAGCTGGAATAGCCTTCCAGAAAAGCCCAATTATTTTTCAACCAATGCCCATTTCCCCGCCCATCCAGAGAAAAGTGTAAGAGAGGGATATAGCCAACTCTTAGAAGACTTCTTTGGAGGAGATACCCCTTTTGAAAACACACCTCTGAAGCTAAACCTTACAGAGAAAGAAGAATGTCGATTACAGCGCCTAAAACAATTGGGGTTTCAGCGTCCGCGAATCATGGTTTGTTTTGGGTCTAATTGGAAGAATAAGACCCTCACAGATGCTACGTTAAAACAGTTTCTTGATTTGATTGATGAAATACTTGCCCCAGCTTTCTTTTTCATGTTTGGTAATGACAAAGAGAAAAAGCAAGCAGATGCTCTAGAGAGAGCCTTTGGCGAGAATGGCCATGCAGTAGGAGAGCTTAGCTTACCCCTGTGGCAGCGGTTTATGGGGGTTGTGGAATGTGTTATCTCAACAGACTCAGCGGGTCTTCACCTCTGCGGCACTACAGAAACCCCGAGTTTTAGCCTTTTTGGTCCCTCTTCTGCAAGGGCCTATAAGCCGGTGGGAGACCGGCATCAAGCCTTCCAAGGAACATGTCCCTACGACATAGAATTTAATAAACGGTGTCCAAACTTACGCACCTGTGAAACGGGGTCTTGCCTGCGAGAAGTGTCGGCGGAAGATCTATTCGAGCAATTTCAAGCCTTTTGGGAGAAAGTCTCAGAGCCCGCCTTACTAGGTACAACCTGAGTCAATACTCTTACGGTCTCTTGTGTATCTAAGAAGATCTCTTCATGCGTTTTAAGAGCTAGAATCTCTTCTGGAGTAAGCCATTTCCCATCTGTTAGAGAGCCCCCTATAGGCCTTGCCACGTAGACAAAATCGACGTGTTCATGAGCAGGTTCACCTCCTCTTGCGGGAATCGGTTCAAGAAGACAAGAGAAAGGTCTTTCGATGCTTTTGGCATTCCACTCATTTACCCAGAGGTTTTCCTGAGTTATGAAGGAGATCTCAAGTCCCGTCTCCTCACGCACCTCCCGCCGGGCCGTCTCTGGAGGTGTCTCATTCTTTTCGAGATGGCCTCCAGGGGGGAGCCACTTCTGGTGCTTCTTGTGAAAAAGAAGTAAAAACTTTCCTTGATCGATGATGTAACAGGTAGATGTGAATTGCCTCAACATAGCTTGGTATGGTAAACTACTCCTTTCAAATAGTGGAGGAAAAAATGCACGGATTCAAAGAACTTCTTGAAATAGCAGACACACTCAATAGCCCAGGAGGATGTCCTTGGGATCTTGAGCAGACCTTTGAGTCTTTGCGCCCCTACGTTTTAGAAGAGGCCCATGAGGTTTTAGAAGCAGTTGATCAAGGGCGCGAAGAAGACATTATCGAAGAGCTGGGTGATCTTTTCTACACGGTTGTCTTCTATGCAAAAGTTGCAGAGCGTGAAAAGCGCTTTTCTATGAAAAACGTTATAGAAACTCTCAAAGCAAAACTCATCCGCCGTCATCCACACGTTTTTGGTAAAGAGAAGGCCGAATCGATGGAAGATGTAATCCGTACATGGAACAAAGTCAAAGGTGAAGAGAAAAAAGAGCGCACAAGTGCTCTTGACGGCATCCCTAAAACCCTTCCTTCTCTCCAAAGAGCGCAGAAAGCCCTTGGGAGAATCAAAAAGCGAGACTGTCCTGCAAATCAATCAAAACCCAAACATCGCTCGGAAGAACTTGCGCAACAAATTCTGAATATTGTCCATATCGCAATAGATGAAGATATCGACATTGAGAGCGCGTTCCGTGAAGCTCTTAGCAAAGAAGAGCTTCACTTCAAAGATTGGGAAACACAGAAAACCAAATAGGGGTTTTGTGATTAGCTTCATTTGAATGGCCATCAAAAGGCCCTAGATTGTCCCCATCCCAAATGGAGCAGGATGTGCTTCAAGAGGGGGTAAAAGGCCATTAGAGAGCATCTGAGATCTCTTGTCTTAGCTTAATGCGAAAAACGAGCTGTCAGGCTACTTTTCTATCAAGGATAACCAGGGTTATCTTCGTAATTATTCCTATTAAGACTTCACAAATGTTTAGTTTTTAGTTACTTGTGATCTTATCTTCTCTCATTCTAACTACCTGTGAATCAGCTGATTGTTAGTTAGTTGCTATTTTATTTTTATCTTTACAAAAAGTAAAATAATTGTTAATATTATTAGTAAGGTTAATAATAAAAACAAGGGAATAGTATGCTTAACACAGCTTCAAGCCAGAGAGCTCTAGATGACTCTATTTATTTATGTGAGCAGTTAAATAGATTTGGAGATTTTCAAGGGTTGGAAAACGAGGCAAGAGCCGGTCTTGAAATACCTGGCATTCCAAACGAAGATAAAGCTCTTTTTCACCTAAGTCTAGTAACTGCCTTAAATGGACAGGGAAAATGGAAAAAAGCAAATCGGGCAGCTGAGATCGCCATTAAATCCTCACGTGGCATTTCAACGGAGGACAAGGCTGAGTTGTACCGAGGAATGACCGTAGCGCTTGTTCAGCTTGAGCGATACTCGCAAGCTGAAAGAGTTGCAGAAGTAGGATTGCAACTTGCTGGAAAAAATTCTGATTTAACAGAGTTTTATGTATCAGTTGTTTCCCATCTGAATGACGAAGGGAAGTATAGAGAAGCTAAGAGTATGGCCAATATCCAAGTTAGGGCAATCCAAGGAATGAAAGAGACTAAACAGCTCTGGAAAGAGATTTCCCGATCTGAATCGGTCCTGCGCCGCCTAGACCGTGTGAAATCTTTAAATAAAGAAGGGAAGCCCCAAGAAGCAATCAGAGAGGCCAACGCTCAACTTAAAACTATCGAAGCTTCGGGCAAAGCTCATCTATATTTAGAGATTGCTCACTCTAAAGCGATCGCGCGTCAGTACGCGGGGGCAATAAAAGCAGCAGAAATGGGATTGAAATATGTTGCAGGGAACAAGCAGTTAAAACGGAAGCTTTCTAGAAACCTTCGCACAATTAAAGCTCTCGCAGCAAAGGTAGAATCCCCAACTCGGGATTCTTTGAGAAGAGAAGCTATTTGGAACGCTTCTGATGGATCTATGTGCTATCCTTCTGATATGCGGCCGATAATTTCCATCATCCAAGAATGTCATTCCATCATCCAAGAATGTCGACTTCTGGAAAAAGGGCGGGATTTCAAAGAGTTAGAAAAAATGGCTGAAAAAGGATTGGATCTAGAGAATTCCTCTACGGATCAGAAATTTCAGCTGTATGGCTATCTTGCAAAAGCACTAATTGGGCAGAAGCGCTTCTCTGAAGCTGCAAAATCTGCATTAGGCGGACTTCATTTGACAGATATTTCAGATAATCAATTAGGGGAGCTTTATGCTTATGCTGCTGAGGCGCTAATTAGTGATGATGACTTTTCAACGGCTTCGTTCTATTTAGACGCAGCACTACAACTAAATGTGAGTGATTCTTTAAGAAGAACTCTGGAACAACATCGTGACAAGGCTGAGAAAGGGAGCGAAGAAGTCTTAAAGGAATTACACCTATCTATGTCAAAAGAGACAAGACCTCAATCTCCAAAAGAAGATGAATTAGAGCAGATAGGACTCGGAGAGCTTAGTATCTCGGCTTCACCTACAAGTATAATGGGAAGTCCGAGCCCAGATGCAAGAGCTGAGACTCCAGACAGGGCAATTCGTCTGCCAGAGGTT
Organism: Chlamydiota bacterium; assembly: GCA_021772375.1. Classification (GTDB taxonomy): domain Bacteria; phylum Chlamydiota; class Chlamydiia; order Chlamydiales; family Rhabdochlamydiaceae; genus Sacchariniichlamydia. Next base: position 12,074 of record JAJFME010000044.1, read on the forward strand.
GCTCTTGGAGAGGAGCTCGCATAACTGAGACTTATGTGCGTGCTAGTGAAGCCCTGGTTTACTTGAACCACTTGAAGAATCGGGGTGGTGGTGGAGCAAGGTGAGATCTTGGAATGTGTGTTTAAGCGGCCTTAGGAGAGCGGACGGGGGACTATGGCTCTATGCTAAAATTTATTAGAGATTTTACAAAAAAGCCGGAGATGATTCCCTAGCAGAGAGACGAAGTCCTTAAGGCTGCTACCTTCCGGTCCTGACCTGGTTCGGACGGCTCACTTCTAAAGAGTCCCCGGCAAGCTAGCCATTATCCGGCTTTTTTCTTATTAATCAAGTTCTCATTGCTTCCATTAAAGTCAATTTTTTCATATGGTCCTCTCCTTAGGAAAGGAGGAAATATGACAGTCTTAAGTACGAGAAATGCAGTTTTGAGCACTCTTTATGCTTCTGCCGGTGCGGGTATAGCATCAGTTCTTATGAACAAGGGGTCCTCCTGGGGGACTTCCACTGCAGTTGCAAGCATAGGTGCAGTTGTAATTAAGAACTTTGCTTTTTTAGAAGAGAGTTATGGCGACTGTTTTCGGGACTATATTGCAAGTGGCGCAGAGTGTATTCAGTACAAAGTAATGGAAGATCCAGTAGCTGTTGCAGGTATTGGTACTGCCGTAGTTATTGCTGGGATAGTTGGATACCTTGGGGGAAAGAAGCTTGAAAACATCCACAGGAATAGCGAAGGGCTTCTTGGATACGAAGCAAGAACAACCCATTTTCTTAGTTTAGCGTTCCTGGGAGATACTACAATTACTTTTCTTGACTTATTGAAGATAGGGAAAGGATTTATAGATAACATAGCCTCCGGAAGAGTTCCTGAAATAGACTATTCATCTCCGGTATTTGTGCTACTATCTGGTTATTATGTGTCAGTGTGTGGTACGTATTTACTTGGTTCTCTTGCCTCTACAGGAGCTATTAATTCTCATAAGCCAGAAGGAATGGCTATTACAGGAGTAACAGTGTTTAGCTGGGCAGCAGCAGTTTCTTATGTTCAATCGCGTCTTGGGACGACTGTTTGGGATACTCCCCTAGCTATATCTCTTCCTGCGGGGTATTTTATAGGGAGAGAGATTTCAAAGCGGCTTGGTTATAGTGTCGAGGTGCTTCAACTTATTCCAATAGCTGTTTTTGCTCATCGGGGATACCAGGTGATTACTTCCATATCGGGTTAATTATAGAAGACTGTCCCGTTTCTTGGCGCATATTAACGAGTTCTGTCCCGGGGAAATGATATGTGAGGATTTTCTCTGGAGAATCTTTTCTTTTTGCCATGATGTTCGCGCTATCGACGCAGAGCCCAACGCCAGCTCCTTTTCCAAAACCTGCAAAAGTGATTTTTTTCCCCTTGTGAGAGAGAGTAAAGTCATTGCTGAGAAGAAGTTGGGGACCTAGAGCTTTTTGCAGAGTGAAGAAATCGAGGTCCTTTTTTCCTTCAGGGCTTTTTATGCGCAGCGCATAAATCTTGTTGGTGTTTTTTGCTCGAAAAAGATCGATTTCGGTGATGGAGGTAAGACCTGCTAGGTTGGCGAGAGTTTTCGTAGGAACTGTAAGTTGCCATTTACTTTTATCGCGATGATGGACGGAGGGGAGGTGATTTACTCCTTCTGGGGTAGTTGTATTCTTGCGAAAGATCGATGTGTGGGAGACGCTATGTCCTGCATTATTGAGTGACCAGTGGGTATTGAAGGGTTGTTTTTTGTAATTCAAGACGAGGTCACGAGTTCGTTCGACAGCTTCTTGTACGGAAGAGTTCTGTTTAGCAGCGGCGTAGCCCCCGTAGTTAACTTTTTCTGCTTCTATTTGCCAGCTGGCGTAGGAATCTTTTTGGATCGTGTAGTAAAGATCGGTTCTTTCTGTGATTACAATGGAATCAAGAGCTTCCTTACTCATTTTTTCTGTGATTTTAGAAGCAAGGACTGATTTGAGGTAGTTTTCTGTATCGACTTCATTAACGATGTTGATAGTACCGCCGATCCCGTAGATCTCGACACATCCTTTGTACTGGATTCCATTGACGAGGATTGCGCTTTTTCTGTCATTTGGAACAATCCGTATTTCATGCATTCCGGGTAGGGGATCTCCCCATACAAGGCCTGTGTCGGAGGAGGAGATTTTGCATCGTTTTTTCTTTGATCCGGTAGCGATGAGCTCATCGGTGCGAGGATTGTAGATGAGGTGGCATCCGCGCACTTCTAAAAGAGCCTCATCGGAGAGTTTTGTGAGGAGGACTTTTACGGTAATGGGTTTGTTTTTCTGAGAGATATCTTCTCCAAAACAAAAAGTGGAAGTGATTGTAAGGAGTAGGAGTAGGTAACGGATCATTTTTCAGTCTCCTTGCCTAGATGGGCGTAGGCTTGTTTAGTGGCTTCTCGCCCCCTCGGTGTGTGACGTAGCAGACCTTTTAGAATGAGGTAGGGCTCGTATACCTCTGCGAGAGTAGAGGCGTCTTCAGATAGAGCTACAGCGAGTGTATTGAGGCCAACGGGGCCTCCTTCATGGTGATCTATGATGGTAGAGAGGAGTTTCTTGTCCATCTCATCAAGGCCAAGGGCATCGATTGCAAGCATGTCGAGCGCTTCGCGGGCAGTTGGCTGATCAATTTGTCTTTTATGGATTTGAGCGAAATCACGTACCCAGCGGAGCAAGTGATTGGCGATACGAGGTGTTCCACGCGAGCGAGATGCGATTTCAAGAGCCGCCTCTTTATTGATTACTGTATCGATAAGCTTGGCAGAGCGTTGGATGATTTTTGTAAGAACATCTGGCTCATAAAAGTCGAGGCGACAGGAGAAGGCAAAACGAGAGCGCATGGGGCTGCTGAGTAGGCCACTTCTAGTCGTGGCTCCTACAAGGGTGAAGCGCTTTAGATTGACTTGGACGCTGCGACTGCTGGGCCCACTATCGATAAGTAAATCAAGAGAAAAGTCTTCCATTGCGGGGTAGAGGTATTCCTCAATGCTTCGGTTGAGCCTGTGGATCTCATCGATGAAGAGGATGTCTCCTTCTTGCAAATTGGTCAAAATGCCAGCGAGGTCGCCGGCCTTGTCAATTGCAGGTCCGGACGTCGTTACAAGCTGTGATCCCATCTCTTGCGCTAGGATATTGGCAAGCGTTGTTTTACCAAGTCCAGGAGGTCCATGGAAGAGGCAATGGCCAAGAGGCTCTTTTCTTTGCTTTGCGGCTTCAAGGAATACTGAGAGGCGGTTTTTTAATTGTTCTTGTCCGAGAAAATGGTCTAAATTTTTGGGACGCAAAGGGGCATCGAAAGGGGGATCTTTTTTTGCGAAGGAGGACTGGGTGAAGGACTCGGACATAAATACAATTTAACCCTGGCTAGAAATCATCTGATAAGGATATATAATACTTTCAAACTTAAAACCCAAGAGGATGTATGAGCCTGCAGTCAGATCGATGGATTCGGAAAATGGCCAAAGAGAAAGGGATGATCGAGCCTTTTGTTGATCACCTAGTGCGAGAAGAAGATGGACAAAAGATTGTTAGCTACGGTCTTTCTAGTTTTGGATATGATTTACGTGTCTCGAATGAGTTCAAAGTATTTACGAACCTCAATAACTCGCTCATCGATCCTAAAGATTTCACACAGGATGCTTTCGTTGATGTAATTGGGCCTGAGTGTATCATTCCGCCTAACTCGTTTGCCTTAGCTAAAAGTGTGGAATATTTCCGTATTCCCCGTGATGTTCTTACCCTCTGCATCGGAAAATCCACCTATGCCCGCTGCGGGATTATTGTTAATGTGACCCCTTTTGAGCCCGAGTGGGAAGGATATGTTACTTTAGAAATTTCCAATACAACTCCGCTTCCAGCTAAGATCTACGCCAATGAAGGGCTAGCGCAAGTACTTTTCTATCAAGGTTCTGAGGAATGTGAAGTCTCTTATGCAGACCGCGATGGTAAGTACATGAGACAGACTGAAATCACCCTGCCAGTAGCATAAGGCTGGAAAGTATGGAGTGGTTAGTTTATAGGGAAGGACAGGGAGCTGTTTTGAAATGAAGAAGGGAAACCTTTACACATTCTTTTTTCGCTGTTGGTGGACAATTTTGCTCCTATTGTTCTGCTATGGCTTCTACTTGCACGGAATGCACAAGAAGAAGCAGATGTACGCTGTCCTCAAAAGCAAGGTGAACCTACTTGAGAAACAGCTCTATACAGCTGTCGAGACTAGGGCAGACCTTCTTTCCCAAATTGATAGCCAGTCAGATCCTGCATGGACTGAAATGCTCCTAAAAAAACATCTCGGCGTGGTACCCTTTGGACAAACCAAAGTCTACTTTGAGAAAAAATGATCCACCTGCTCATTGTTCTTCTTGTTCTTCTAATCCTTGGTTCAGCTTTTTTTTCCTCTTCTGAGACAGCTCTTTTTTCTCTCTCGTCGATGCAGGTTCAGGGCTTTCGTAAATCCAAAGAGAGAAAAAAAAACCTTGTAGCTAAGTTGCTTGGCTCTCCGCGCGATCTTCTGATTACGTTGATCATGCTTAACGTCATTCTCAATATCTTCGTGCAGAACGTTGTATCTAATATCTTTGGAGATCTATCTGGTTGGTGGCTCAACGTAGCAGTTCCTCTAGCCCTTACTCTGACCTTTGGCGAGTTTATCCCAAAATCCATTGGAATCGCGAATAATACGCGCTTAGCTCCTCGAGTGTCTGGTTTTTTATGGAGGACAGAGCAGGTCCTTTTCCCTATCCGAAAGGTACTCATTCATATCACCACATTTGTCTCTCAGACCCTGTTTTTCTTCCTCCAAGATGAAAAAGAGATATCAAAAGATGAACTTCAGCATGCGCTACGAACCTCAAGAGCAAGCGGTGTTTTAGCAGAGGATGAAGCTGAGCTAATGCGAGGCTACCTCAATCTCCAAGAATCGACTGCAAAAGGGTTTTTACGTTCACGAACAGAGGTCTTACTTTTTGAGATCGAAGAGCCTCTTTCTAAACTTATTCATCTCTTTGTCGATCAAGAATGTACGCGTATTCCTGTTTGTGAGGGGGAGATGGACAACGTCATTGGAGTCATGACAAGTGGCCAGTTCTTTCTTCATAGAGAGTCTTTGAAAGAGGGAAAGGACATCCTTCCTCTTTTAAAGAAGCCTTTCTTCGTTCCTGAAACAACCTCCGCCCAAGCCCTACTCGATCAGATGTATGAGAAACGAGAGTCACTTGCTCTTGTTGTTGATGAGTATGGCGCCTTCTCTGGGATCATTTCTCTAGAGGATCTTGTCGAAGCGGTTGTTGGTGAGATTTTTGATCGTCGCGATGAGAAAAACCGCTATACGCGCTCTGGTGATGATGTAATTATCGCTAGTGGCAAGCTCGAGCTTATGGAGCTTGAGACTTTATTTGATGTCTCTTTCAAAAGTGTGAATAGCATGGTCACGATCGGTGGCTGGCTGACTGAACAGCTTGGAGACATCCCGAGAAGTGGACAAAAACACTCTTACAAAAATCTTCTATTCCACGTCCTTTCCTCTGATGAAAAAAGAGTCCGTCGTGTTTACATCAGGAGGATTGTCAAGTGAACGAGTGGAAACTCTATCTGTTTCTTACACTCCTTTTCATCGCTACGCAAGGGATCTTTGCAATGCTTGAGATGGCTTGCATCTCATTCAATAAAGTCCGTTTGCAGTATTGGGTAAGCCAGAATAAAACTCGTGCGAAATGGCTTAGCTATCTCCTTAACCGCCCTACAATATTTTTTGGAGCTACCCTCATCGGCATCAATGCCTCCCTACAGCTTGGATCAGAGTGTTCCCGCCGTTTCTACGATGCTGTTGGACTCAATCCAGACTGGGCACCACTAACACAGATTATCCTCGTTATTATCTTTGCAGAGCTCGCTCCGATGTTTGCAGGCAGACGTTATGCCGAGCACGTGGCTATGATAGGTGTTCCATTTCTCTATTTTACCTCGATTATCCTTCGCCCTATCATTTGGCTCTTCGACATCATTTGCCATTTCATCAATCGCCTCCTTAGAAGCCCAATGCGTGAAGGACTCTTCTTCTCGAGAGAAGAAGTGCAGCATATGTTTGAACAAAGAGAAGAAGAGCAGCGTCCAGCTAAAGAGATCAATACCATTGTATCTAACATCTTTTCTCTCAAAGCCAAAGTGGCTAAAGAGCTCATGTCTCCACTTAACACTGTTCAAATGATTCCATCGATCTGCACAGTAGGGGAGATGCGAACTCTTCTCAACTATAGCTATACTCCATTCCTTCCCATCTACGAGCGAGACCCTCGCCATATCCTTGGGATCGTCTATCCTCGAGATCTCTTACGTATCACTGATGAAAAAAAAGTGAGGTCTCATGCTCGCCCCGCTTGGTTCATCACAGAGAATAGCTCAATTCTGCAGATCCTCAAGCAATTTCGTCGTAACAATCAGAGCATCGCTGTAGTCTTAAGTGACGCCGGTTATGCGATCGGCTTTCTTACTCTCGATGAGATCGTTGACTCGATCTTTGGAAGATCGGATGATTGGGAGTCGTTTGAAGATATGGCACCGCGCATGCACCACGTGATCGTCGACCGTTCCTTCTCTGGAGACCTCCAGATCAGAGACTTCAATCGTAAGTTCCATGTTCATCTAGAACCTAGCGATGTACAAACCCTTGAAGAGCTAGTAGAGAAACACCTAGGCCACCCCCCAGAAAAAGGGGAGAGTGTTCATATCGACCAGTTCGAGCTTACAGTCGAAGATGCTCCACTCATCGGCCCTAAGAAAATAGCTGTTCGTACTGTTTACTAGTCTAATTTTTCTTGGCAATCTCTTTGTTTCGGTACAAAACTACGGATATATATGAAATAGTCCGCGGATTTGCACCATGAAGAAAAAATCAAAGCTTGAATTAGCACTTACTGCCTTCTGAAAAGCTGGCCTTTACTAAGAAGATGTAGCTCCAACACGAGACAACAGTTCTATCACATGAAGGATTTCCTCCTCTGTCGTGAAGCGAGAGGGCATCTAGACCATCCCCCTGATCACCCTTAAAAAAATCGCTGTACGAACAGTCTTTTAGCGATCACCCAAGAGGCATATTTCTGGGCAATCGTTTATGGAGAACCCGTTTGGCCATCCCTTCAGTTGCAAGCGCCGTTGCGTATATGAATGTTCCTATTGAGAGACGGATTGCTAAATGCTTGTAATTGTTCATAAATAAATGAGGGGAACTTGTTTCAAAAGCATTTGCAGCCGTCAGAAGTATAAAGGCGAGGAGGGCTGCTTCTTTTCTCTTATCTTCCTGTATCTTGTGGGTAAACAGAGGACTTGCTAGTAAGAGAGCATCGCTAATGAACTTACGTCTATCAAGCCTGTCTATTGCTAGACAGAGTGTAGTGATCGCTCCTAAAATATTCCCGGCGATCTGCCCTGTTTTCTCCTTTTTTCTTATGAAGGCTGTTCCTAGAGCAAGGGCTGTTCCTAAGCCGGCGTTCCATACGATCCGAGATCCTAGGCTTAAGTCTTTACCTTCCACGGAGTCCGCAAAATTTTCCAAGAAAGAGAGTGCAATCCCGGCGATGACAGCTCGTCCTGTACGACTGGCGATTTCCTGGTTTCCAATTCCCCTTACTCCCCGAGCGATCAGGCTATCGGCACCGAGGTTCGTTAATCCCAGCGTTGTTCCCATAAGACCGAGACCGATGATCATTCCTGGAACGATCTCTCTTGAGAGGATATTCGTGTCCACAGGGAGAGTGATTGACACCAATGCAGCTACTCCGATTCCTGATACAGCAACAGGCTTCAGTAGAGGAGTTGCCTTCCACCACTTGGTTCCAACTATCTGCTCGTGATGCAACTTCGCTTCTCCCTTTGTGGGGAGGCTTTTAAGCACGGTTTCGGTCAGCAGGGAAGTTCCGATTCCAGCTGCAACACAAGATAAAGTCGTTGATACTGTTTTTGATGACCAATCTCCTCCTAAGGCGCAAACTGCAGCGCCCGTTGCGATAGGGAGCAAGGAGCGCTCTCCAAACCATTTTGTAGCTTCTGTTACTTGTGCGATCATTTTCATTACCTCATTTGTAGGGGGGGAACCATTTTAATAAGCTGCAGAATCTCCTCCTCTGTCGTGAAACGAGAGAGGGAGAAGCGGATTGTGGAAAGAGCATCCTCTCGAGAGATGCCCATATCGAGAAGAACACGAGATGCTTCCAAAGCCCCCGATGAGCAAGCAGAGCCCATACTCGCAGCGATCCCTTGCATATCCAGCTGGATGAGAAGGGATTCTCCATCCATCCCAGGAAATGTCACACTTGAGGTGTTGCAGACGCGTGGCCCCGTCCCATTCACAATCACTCCATCGAGACTCTTTTCCAAAAGATCGCGCAAACGAGCCATTTCAGAGAAGGTGGATGGATCGATAAGAGAGATAGCTTTTGCGAGTCCAATGATCCCGGGGAGATTTTCTGTTCCAGCACGGCGCATCGCCTCTTGTCCGCCACCGGTTAGTTGAGGAGCTAGTTTGGTCCCTTTGCGTAAGAAGAGAAGGCCTACTCCTTTGGGAGCATGGATCTTATGCCCAGAGAAGGCCATGGCCGTTACCCCATGGGGGATGGTGACTGGTTCTTTGCCAAGAGATGCCACCCCATCTACGATGAGGGGAACTTCGTATTGCTGTGCGATCTTAGCAATTTCATCTATGGGGTTTTTTACACCTGTTTCACTATTGACAGCGCTAAGTACTATGAGTCCCGTTTCATTTGAGATGGCATTTCTTAAGTCGACTGCATGGACGTGTCCCTCTTTACCGACCGGGAGATAGGTGATTGGGTTATCCATATTGGTGAGGGTGTTGTGGACCGCTGCATGCTCGATTTTTGATGAGATGATCGAGCCTTTAGGTTTTAGTCCTAAAAGGGCGAGGTTGAGAGCTTCTGTTCCACTGGATGTGAAGATGAGTTCACTTGGCTGCACCTGTAGATAAGAGGCGATGCTCTCACGAGCTTTAGAGAGTCTTTGGTGGGCCTCTCGTCCGAAGCTGTGGATACTTGAGGGGTTGGAGGGGCCCATTTCAAGCTCTTCCATTACAGCTGCAGCAACCCTTGGGTCGATCTGGGTAGTTCCGTTATTATCTAAAAAAACTCTTTGCATAGAGACAGAATAACAGAGTTTGGATTTATATTTCCCTTTTTCTTTCTGATTGAATGGTGTATAGAAGAAATTATGAGGAATTTAATATTTGGAATGCTTTTTACTTGGAGCTGTATTGCCCATGCAGCTGATATCCCGTTGAGGGTTTCTCCGGCTGAAGGGATCAAGCAGTTGGTTCAGGGCAACGAGCGCTATGTTAAAGAAATTTTGCTACATCCAAATAGAGATCAAGAGGCTCGGACTCGGACTGCTATTGCACAAAAGCCATTTGCGATTGTTTTGGGGTGCTCGGATTCTAGAGTCCCTCCAGAGGTTCTCTTTGATCAAGGGATCGGGGATCTCTTCATTGTTCGGGTAGCTGGCAATGTAGTAGGACCAATCGAGCTTGCAAGTATCGGCTACGCAGCTCTTTATCTAGGAGCTTCAAGTCTGATTGTATTGGGCCATCAAAACTGTGGGGCAATAAAAGCTGTCCTGTCAGGAGACACAGAAAATATTGAGCCTATCGCCCGTCTGATCGCTCCAGCTGTTAAGCAAGCAAAGACGCAAGCTGGATCTCAAATAGAAGATGCTGTCAAAGACAATGTGAAGTATGTTGTGAACCAGCTAGAGCATGTGCCGCTGATTGCAAAGTTTATCAAGGAGAAAAAATTTGCAGTTGTCGGCGGCTATTATGGCTTGGCTACTGGAAAAGTTGAGCTCTTAACTCCAGTTCCTATTGAGTAGTCTCTAAGTTAACCTCTCCATCCTTCTTGCACGACATGCCTTCCCACAAGTTGATAGGCAAGGGGCGCTTGGCTGGATAGATCAAGTCCAACAACTTCTGTTATATCTGAGTCACTATCGCTTTGTACACAGATCTCATCCATTTCTTTCCAATCTGGATTGAATCTATTCATCGCTACAAGCATCGAGACCATACTTTGAAATATAGCAGGTAAATTTGCACCTTGGCCAAGTGATTCCATTACAGCAGCACTCACAACGTACTGGGCGTAGTAGCCAGCGGGGTTACTTGCGGGATAGAGGATGTCTCCACTTCCAATTTTTATATATTTGCGGAGGTTGTGCACTTCTAACTCATCGTGCTCATTCCAAACGCGGATTTCTCCTAGGCTTTTTCCATTTAGGCAGTTCAGTTTGGTATTGAAGACTGTGTTTACTAAGATTCTTATCGATTTTGCTACTTCTTTATATTTTACATTTTTGCCATCCAGGCGGATCCTGGCATGCACTTCTTTACCTGATTGGGTTATTTTTTTAGGGTAATCAGCTGAGGTAAGGTCTTTTATTTCTTGCGACCAGACCTCACTTCCCTCGATTGGAAGTTTTTTCATCACTCTAGCAGCAAGAAAGCCTCTTAGAATACCTAAGGGGTGTAAATCTCGATGGTTTCCTTCTTGAGATCGAAGTTCGCCACCATTCATCGCTTTTAGATATCCAACGATACCTATAGCTCTTGTGGGGCCCATATTCATGATCCCTAAAATATCGGATACTGTCTCATTAACTCGGTCGCTCCAGTAGGTTGCAAGGTGGCTCCCTTTTGTATAAGAGCTCATTTTATTCGAGATTTTCTGGAAAATTTTTGTTTTTAGCTCTTCGATTAATCGAGTATTGGCAGTGAGGACATTATGGCCTGTTACTTCATGGGCAAATGAGGCCCAGGTTAGTACTCCTCTACGAGCATTTCCTATTGGGAATAAAGCTACAGTAGAGTCTAGGTCTCTCATCGTTGCATTAACTGCGGGATAGATAGCTGCACTGCTATGTGTGCTCCATGAAAATAAGGGAGCCATCAAATCTGAACTTCCAGCTTTAGCGTTTGTTTCTTCTTCTAGATATTTATCCCAGAGATCACCGATGAGTTCTTGAGCAGCTCTCGTTGCATTGGCTAGTTGTAGATCATTGGTATAGCAGACGTCATCATGATAGAGAATTGCCTTCACCAGGGTCTCTTCGAACCCATTTAGGCCATGAACTTGGCTATTCTGCATATATTTCAGGAAAGGAGCTCCCACTCTTTCTCTGTATTCAGATGGGAGTCTTTCTACTGCTTGTGCAAGCTCATCTAGAATTTCATCTATCGAATGGGGAAGAATTATCTCGCTAGCTTTAGAGTAAGCTGCGATTTGAGCATCTCGTATGCAAGCTTGCAAATTGCTCAAATCAACTGGACTATAATCAAAAAGTGGCTGACCACATCGACGGCATTCTGTCATTTTAATCTCCTGAAAAAATAATTGGCATTGAGAATGAGCTCTCAGCTTATTTTTTTGCAAGAAGAGATAGAAAAATCATTTTGTGGGCTTGTATGGTGGGTTAGAAGGGGCTATTACGCTTTTGGTGGGATATCCTGATCCCCAATCTTTAGGTTTTTGATTTGGAGGAGTGGAATCTTGGCTGGGGCCGCTCCCATCATGTGAGCGCTTCGTGGATGGAGCGCGGTTCTCTGGAGATGGGGGGTATTGATTGTTTACTTCTGTATAAGGGGCTTGACCGTTTGGAATAGAATTACTCATTTTTTGCATCCTTTATTTTTCTTTGAGTTGTTTTGGAAGGGCTTTAGCAATTGCCTTTCTGGAGACTCTAGTCTTTGTTTAGGGTTTTGAATAAGACAACAGTGATGTTGTCTCGACCACCACTTTTTTTGGCTTCGAGGATGAGGTTTTCGGTGGCGGAGCGTAAAGAAGTGGATGCATCGATAACATCGTGGATTTGTGCATCGAGAAGAGAGTCAGATAGTCCATCAGAGCAGAGGAGGTAGAGGTCACCTGATTCGATGGGGGAGGTTTTGATATCAGGGATGACATTTCTTTGGGTGCCAATGGCCCTTGTGATCACATTTTTATGGGGGAAGGAGGGGGCCTGGGATTCATCGAGCTCGCCGCTGGCGATGAGCTCTTCTCTTAGAGAGTGATCTCGGGTAAGCCTGGTCAACCGGTTTTTGCGGACGCGGTAAATGCGGCTGTCCCCAACATGGGCGTAGATAAGGGTGGAGTCTACAACTAGGCAGAGACAAAGGGTTGTTCCCATCCCTTGTTTTTCACGATCCTGCATGGCTAGATCAAGAACATGGGTATTGGCATTTTGGATCGCTTGTTTGAGGCTTTTGGTCCACTCTTCGATAGAGCGCATTTGTAAGCTGTTTTCTTTTACGAATTTACAGAGTTCGATCACTGTTTCCTTGGCAGCAACCTCTCCTGCGCTATGCCCTCCCATCCCATCGGCTAGTATAAAGAACTGCTCGCTGAGCATTTGCGCAAAGACGTCTTCGTTATTAAGTCGCACTAAACCAATATCGGAAGCACCAAAAGTCTCAATTTTCATTGCACTCTCCACTTGCTGGGTTGGTTACGTGCCCCATAAAAAGGACGGTTTTCAAGTGGTAGTCCATAACTAAAAAGAGGAAGGGGTGGTCGGCTGTAAAAGGGGTCGTAGTCTCTACTTTGGGAGGTGCGGAGGTTTTTGACATCACACCTGCTGTTGCAGAAGCGGCTGTTACTCCATTTTCATCAAAAGCGAAATAGGTCTCTTGAAGGAACTTGGTTAAGGAGAGGCTCTTCGAGCCATCAATGCCTGAGAAGTCTGCGTTTGAGCTAAAAGCATCTTTAATACCAAGGGATTGCAGGGCGTCATTGAGTTCAAACCGTTGTCTGAAACAGAATTTAGGGATCTTTGCATCAATGAGGGCTGATTGTTTGTTCTCGAGCCAGTTGATCAGATCTTTTTCATTGATGGACTTATTGAGCTCTTTCAGATCTTCTTTTGGTAAGATGAGCGCACAGACGAGGAATGGTTGCTCTGTTCCAGCTCTTTCGAAGGGGAGGAAGAGACACTGCACGTCATCATCTTCAAAGTAGGGGAAGTACGCTGTTTGCTGCATCATCTCAGCGGCGATAGTTTTTCCTTCTTCTATGTAGAAGGGGGCGGCTATTGTTTCTCTTTTCTGAAAAGGATAGGTCCACTGTCCCTCGAAGTAGATCGCATTGGCAATAACAAGGCGGGTGGCACGAGTGATATCATCTTTTAGTAAGAGCTTGGGGATTTTGTCTTGGGTCTTTTTTGCAATCCAGTTGTTGATTGTCTCAGTGGCAGTTTCTGGAGCGCTGTAGTTAATTGATGTAAGCTTGGCTTTGAAGTCCTCTTTTGCTATTTGCTTGAAGGGTGCAGCTAGAGTAAGACTCTCATCGATAAAGAGGCCATTGGCAATGTTTAGCTGATAGCCATTTTCTATACTTTGGTTGAGCCCATCTGTTTGTTTACGGAAAGCTTTTAAGAATTTTTCCGTATTGTAGGGCATATGGAGAGTGCGTCGTATCTCTTTCCCTGTATTTTTATCGGCCCCAAAGTAAAGGAGCGCTAAGTTTGAAAAGACTCCATACGGGGAGAAGACGAGGTTTTCTCCTTTTTCTTCTAATTTTTTATAGAGAGAAAATCCGAAGTGGTTACTGTCTTCGCCGATGGATTTGGCAAAGCAGGGAAGAGCGATAAGAAGTAGGGCGATGATTTTTTTCATGATGTCTCCGGAAAAAATAGAATGCGCACTGCGCTAATTACGTTGAAAGCTACATGTAGACCAATAGGGGCCCATAAAGATCCACGTTTTTCATATAGGAATCCTAAAAAACCTCCCAGAATCAACAAAGATGAAATGAGAGAGACGTTTCCAAGGCCTTGGTGGATTGAAAAATGGAAGAATGCAAATAGCAGAGCAGACAAGAGAATGGCAGACTTAGCTCCGAGTCTTTTCTTGAAATAGGTTTGTAATACGCCTCGGAACAGAAACTCTTCGACAAGAGGTGCCATTACAAGAACAGAGAAAAGAGCAAAGAGAAGAGCTGGAGGAGATTTTGCCGCCAGTTGCACAAATTTTACGGCATTTTGCTCGTAGTGTTCGAAGTTGAATACAGTTTTCAGAAGTTTATCAAGAAGATCGCTAACAACGGTGACAATCGGAAAGCTCAAGAGCCAGGTAAACATCCCAAATAGAAAGTCTAATCCAATTGGAAAATTAGGAGCACGGCTTTTATCTTTCCAGATTATTGACCATACAGTTCGGTCCTTATTGTAGAAAAACGATTGTAGCGATAGGAAAAGAACAACCATTACAGAAAATTGTACGGCAGTGATCATGGTGATAGAAGACTGAGATCCTGCAATCATCAAGAGAAAGGCAACGGCTCCGTAGGAGAATAAAAAGTAGAGACCAAAAGATACGATTAGTTGTAGGTGAGAAATAGAAGGAGTGGTCTTGTCACCTTGTTTAGGAAGGTGATAAAACCCTTTATTACAAGCGATCCAGTTGGCTGCAATGGCCCATATTGAAACGAGAATCAGCATGCAGTATTATCCTTTTGTTGCCAGTGTAATGTAGTCTTCGATACGTGTTGCTATTTCGCGAGACAATTTCGAGTGAATAAGTCCCATAGGACTTACTCGGAAGGCTTCATTACTCCAGCTCACAAGATCGGTGCTTCGTAGAGGCATTTCTAAAAGTGTATTGTGGTTGAGAACCTCCTGCAAGATCACTTTAGGCTTATCAGAGCGCAGGTCAAGAATCTTCAAATGGACGCTAACAGTAAGTTCTGAAGGGTTGAGAACAGATTCTTGATGCTGAATCAATTGCATCGTTACGAGAAATTGTCTCGCTTGTGTTCGACTTGTTGCTAGGTTGAAGGGATTTTTCTGCTCAATCCGTTCAACAACAGCTTGTGAAAGAGCGCTTGCAATTTCTGTGCTAAGATTGGTTTCTGTGCAGTCTTCCATTGGTAAAATCGCAACAATGGCCTTGCGCCCCGTCTGAAACATTGACGTTGAATAAGAAGAAGAATCTTCACGCGTGCAACCAACAAGTAAGAGGGCAAAAATTACGTAACGCATCCTCTAGAGAATAGCAAATGGAGCAGTTCTACGCTACTTAGGATTTCAGTCCAATGGAATGCTATCAATGGATTGATGGTTTTGAAGTCGGATCCCAAAGGAGATGGTAAGTTGAGTTGCCTTGTTATAGAATCCGAGTCAAAAAGACTGGAAAATAGGTTTGGAGGCGGAGGCGCAAGGAGTGACTTATTTTGAGTGGGTTATGCTTGGAGGACAAGAGCTGCATGAGGCGCTAGGTAGTAGTCTTGATCCAGCTCCTCTTGAGGAGCATCTATAAGCGCAGTGTCTATGAGTCGCTTCCATTTTTTGCCATTGAATGGGGGGGGGAGTGTAAGATTAGCCGGCTCGAAGTGGGCATTGAATGCAATATACAGATTGTGTTCGTGCCCTTGGAGGGTGTAGGCAATAAAACGGGCTTCTGGGCTCCAATCTGGTGCATTGGGGTTATGTCCATGCCAGATGATATCTTCGTGTGTGGGAAAAGTGGTTCTTTGTAGAGCTGGCGTGTTTTTTCTGATGTCTATGAGTTGTTGGAAGAGTTCATGTAAGCCTTCATTTTGATGGAGCTCATGCCAGAGGAAGTAGTTTTTTTCATTGTCTTGGCAATAAGTGTTGTTGTTGCCGTCACGGGTGTGGCCGTATTCATCTCCCATTAGGAACATAGGGGTTCCGATGGAAAGGGCTAGAGCCGTGAGGAAATTGCGGATTTGTCGCTCTCTTAAGGAGATGATGGTGGGATCGTCTGTTGGCCCCTCCACACCGCAATTCCAGCTTTCATTGCAGTCATTGCCATCTTTGTTTTCTTCATTATTTGCTTCATTGTGTTTGTTGTTATAGGAGACGAGGTCCCGGAGGGAGAAGCCGTCATGAGCTGTGATGAAGTTGATGCTGTGATAGGGGGAGCGTCCATTGCCGTAGAGATCTTCAGAGCCAGACATGACGGATGCAAAAGCTCCAGCTTGTCCATCAGATCCTTTCAGGAAGCGGCGGGTAATATCGCGGAACTGCCCGTTCCATTCTGCGAAGCGGTTGTCGAAAGAGCCGACTTGGTAGAGCCCTGCAGAATCCCACGCTTCTGCAATGAGTTTTGTTTTGGAGAGGATGGGGTTTTCATTGATGGCATGAATGAGGGGAGGGTGCTTAAGTACTTCTCCGGCTCCATTGCGATAGAAGATAGAAGCTAGGTCGAATCGGAACCCATCTACATGCATCTCTAATACAAAGTAGCAAAGAGAAGAGAGGATGAGCTCGATTACAGTGGGGTCGTTGCAGTTGACTGTGTTGCCGCAGCCTGTGTAATTGGTGTGCTCTTTTTTATCATTGAGAATGAAGTAGGTCTCTTTGTCTATTTGAGTAAAGGAGGATTCTCCTATGTGGTTGAAGACAACATCTAGAATGACCTCAATGCCTTCTTCGTGGAGGGCTTTGACCATCGTTTTAAAATCATGGATCGTTCCATAACGAGCCATCGGGGAGAAGAAATTGCGTGTGGAGTAGCCCCAGTAGTTGCATCCATGATCGCTTTGTTCTTGGAATTCGAAGATGGGAAGGAGCTCAACTGCATTGATACCTAAGTTCTTTAGATGGGGGATCCGCTCAATGAGTCCTAAAAACGTGCCGGGATTTTGGACAGAAGCACTTTTATCCTGTGTGAAGCTACGGATGTGCATTTCATAAATGATGAGCTCTTCGAAAGGGAGGTGAAGAGGGGTGTCTGCTCCCCAATCGAATGCAGTATTAGGAAAGACCTTTCCTAAAACAGGCTTTGGCTTTGCTGCCCATGTTGTGGAGGTATTGAGTTCTTTGGCATAAGGGTCGAGGACCCAATTGTCACCTATCTTGTAGGCATAGAAGATGTTTTGGGGAAGGTTTTTTAGATGGACATGCCAAACAGAGTTGCTATTTTTCAGAGGAATTTCAAAAAAAGGAGTGGGGTCGTCTTTAGAGAAAAGGCCCAAAGTTATTTTCTTTGCAAAAGAAGAAAAGAGGGCAAAGTTCACTCCATTTCCATCGGAGTTTGCACCCAAAGGAGTAGGAGAACCAGAAGAGGAGATTATGTTTGTAGAGTCATACACATCTCTTCTATAACAAAAAGAGATTAGATCTGGAATTTTTTGTTGCACTTTTTGTCTTTCCCTGGGAAACTCTCGGTAGTAGAAGAAAATATTTCCTAAAAGGAGGACATCTAGATGTCATTAGAAAACGCGAAGCAGAATCTGAAGGAATTTGGGAAGGAACTCAACCTCGAAAATCTGGATTTCGATGAGAACCACACTTGTATTCTGGGGATTGACAACACCTTTTCCCTTCACCTAACCTACGAGCCCAATTCTGATCGTCTTTATCTTTACTCACCTATCATCGATGGACTTCCAAAAGATGAAAAACACCGTTTAGCTCTGTACGAAGCGCTCCTAGAAGGGTCTATGCTCGGTGGCCAGATGGCTGGTGGTGGGATTGGTGTAGCTGTTCCCGAAGAATTGATTCTAATGCACGCCATTATCGAAATGGGTCCTGGAACAGATGCTAAAGCTCTTTGTCGCTTTGCTCCTGTATTTGTTGACTCTGTTGAGAAGTGGAGAGAAAAAGGTAAGAAGCTTGCTGCTGGGGAAAAAGTCCCAAGAGAAGCAATGCCAACAGCACCTGGACTTGGGACACCTCCACAAGGGCAAGGGCCTAGTCAACCACCGGGCAGCGATCGCTTCATCAAAATCTAGCTTTTTTGTAAGATTGTTTCGATCTCTTTCAAAGCACTTTCGAATTCTTCGGAAGTGCTTTTTTGTTCTACTTGTCGAATATTTGCCATCACAGTCGAATGGTCTCTGCCAAAGATCTTTCCGATCGTTAGATAGGGGAGCTTGAGTTTTTTTCTACAAAGAAACATAGAGAGCTTACGTGGAAAGGCGCATTCTTTGGATTGGGATTTACCCAAGATTTCATTTTGGTGGATTCCGAAATACGCAGCTGTGGCACTCAAGATTTTTTCAGGTGTGACTTTTGTGTGTGTTTCTACTTTTAAAAGATCTTCAAGAAGATGCTCTGCTGCTTCAAGGGAGATTGTAGAGGAGTGTCTATGACGCATCATTAGTGCTTCAAGAGCGCGCATCATCGATTTAGATGAGGTGGAAAATGCCTTGATCAAGAACTCTTTTACCGAATCTGGAAGGGGAAAATGATAGAGCCGCGCACGATTTTCTAATACTTCACCCATTTTGTCTTTGGATAGCGGTTTGATTGGGAGAACGATGCCCCACTCAAAGCGACTGATAAGGCGGGGCTCTACTTCTGTAATTTGGCTGGGAGCTAGGTGGCTAGTCAAAATGATTTGCTTGCCAGCAGTATGGAGAGTATTGAATGTATGGAAAAGCTCTTCTTGTGTCGCATTTTTACGAGCGAAATGGTGGACGTCATCGATGAGAAGAACATCCTGGTTGCGGTAGACCTGTCTAAATGCATGCATATGAGAGTTACGGATTGCCTTTACCACATGTTCTGTAAAAGTCTCTGCATGGACATAAAAAACAGAGAGCCCTTCTGCTTGAAGTTTGTTCGCACAGGCCATGAGCAAGTGTGTTTTTCCGATCCCAGCGGGGCCGCAGAGGAAGATCGGGTTATAGGCGCCTGGGGAGAGTTCTTGTAAGAACTGCACTGTAAGAGCATTGGGCTCATCATGGATGAAGTTAGAAAAGGTCTGTGTAGGATCGATCTCATCTGCATCTATTTGTAGAGCAGGAGGTGGGGGCTCCTCGAGTCGTTTTTTTCCTTTTTTGGGAGTGTACGAGAAGTGAACTTTGATTGGATGGGCGTTATTATTGTGAAGAGATGCTGTGGCTTTTTTACGCACATGCTCCTCGAACCAAGCAATCTGGAAAGAATTCTGTGCTTCTAAGTAGAGATTACACGCATCAAATTGGAGAATCTTTAGCGTGCGCAGCCACCTCTCAACAGTCTCCTTGCCCATCTCTTTCTCGAGATCGCACAGGAAAGCGTCCCAGGCTTCCATGGGTTACTTCCCTTTTTCAATCTGCTTCGTGACCCACCATTGTTGGAAGACACCTAGAAGCATCGAAGAGATCCAGTAGATGTTCAAGCCGGAAGGGAAATGGTAGAACAAGACCGTGAAGACAATCGTCATGATATTCCCCATCGAACGAGCTTGCTTCTGTTGATCGGTTGCACCACCTGTTGCACGGCCTGACATTAGCTTCTGCTGGAAGTACATAATGCCACCGAGCAGGAAGGGTAATAGGTGAAAGGAAGTTCCTATAAATGGAATCGGATGCTGCCAGCTGAAGAGGACATCTGGGGCTGTCAGGTTATTAATCCATCCTGGAATAAAGGGGGCTCCACGCAACTCAAAAGAGGTTTTAAGCAGGTCGAACATCCCAAATAGGAATGGCATCTGAACGATCATAGGTAAGCAGCCGCCAAACGGGTTGGCACCAGCTCTGCGATAGAGAGCCATCGTCTCCATCTGGACACGCTTAGGATCTTTCTTGTACTTCTCTTGGATCTCTTTTACTTGTGGAGCAATCTTCTGCAGCTTGGCAGTCGATTTCATTGACCAGTTGTTGAGCGGATAGAGCATCAGGCGCAACACGATAGTTAAGAGGATAATGGAAAAGCCCCAAGAGTGAGTAACACTATGGAAGAAGTCCATGATCACAAAGAGGAATTTGGCAAAGGGTTGAGAGATGAAAGCAAACCAACCGTGGTAGCTTTTAGCTCCCGTAAAGTCGGGGTTGTAGCCAGTAACAGGATTGGAGAGTGCCTGATCGACCTTACCTAAGATGCGTTTGTCAAAGGGGCCTGCAAAGATGCGGAAGTTCGATACCCCAGGCTTCGACATGATCGGGGCATGTACACTGTACCCAGGGTATTTATTTGGTGGGTAGCGCTCATACTGTGAGTCGATGATTGACAGACGTGTTGGGACAAGTTCTCCAGAAACTGGATGGACAGAAAGGCCAGAAGAATTTTTCTTAATAGGATCGAGGATGATGCCAAAAAATCCGTTTCCATTGGCATACCAGTCTGCATTCACATGAGGGAAGCTAGTCCAACCTTTGGGGGGTTTGATCTCTTCTACTTTTGGTTTTTGATTCCGTGTGATGCGGTATTTTAGTGTTGGGCTGAAACTACCTGAAATTAGCTCTACCTCTGGAATACCAAGGTTGATGAATAGATTGCGTGCATCGCCATCAACTTTGACAGAGAGATCGAATGTATAGGGAGCCTCTTCTGGGGCATTTGGCAAGGTATAGATCTTGGTGATACGTCGATTCCCTTCTACCAGCTCGAACTCAATGAGATTTTTCTCGAAGCGCTTTAGCTTATATGTCTTCGACTCAGAGATTTTGTCATCTTCAAAAACATTGAAGGCATAGTAGTGAGGGTTGATATCTGTAGAGACATCTCCCGCTCTTCCAATGATGTCTCTGCGAAGTAAGGGATAATAGCCACCTGTAACAGGCCGCATTTTTTGTGTTCCACCTTTCCCATCGGAAGCTAAATAGTTGAACTTGGGGAAAAGGTCATTCTCTGGATAGTTTTTCGCAATAATGCGATCGGTCTCAATTTCACGTACAACACTGGTTGGATGCTTCTCAGAGTGGAAGGGGAGGTTAACCTCCGAGATGGCACCATTAATGTTAGAGAAGACAAGCTGCATGAACTCATTTTCTAATGTATAATAAGTCTGGTCTTTGTACTGAGTGCTGAGAGACTCATCAGGTGGGTAGTAGACTACAGAGTAGTTTTCGAAAGTAGAGAGGTGGTTGAGGTAGTTTAGCTGGTTCTTATTTACGTCATAGAAAGCATAAGGCTCATTTTTGCCCTGATATTCGAAAAGTGCAAGGGCATTTTCTGTTGGTTTTTCGCTTAAAATCAGCTTATTGACACCAAGCGCTTGTCCTTGGACTTTATACACGTTGTTGTTGTCGAAATAAATAAGAAGGACTTTGAAATCGAGTTCTTCGGGAACCCAAGGTGTATTCAGTTTAGATAGAGCGTAAACAGAATAAAGAATCGGATCGCCCACTTTTTCAGGCTTCACGACAAGCTGGACTCTTCTTGGGATCGGAGCTTTGCTATTTTTCATCTCTAAATAGGCTTGCTCCGGTAGGTCGACTTCGGATGCAATAGAAAGGAAGCTGTTTTCTTTGTGGATCCCATAAGTTAGAAACTCTTTGAGATCAACATCTCTATAGAGCCTAACAACTTGCAACTGCTGCTTTTCAGTCTCAGTCAGTGGCACAAGAGGCTTGCCATCACTGGAGATCACCACTTGTGTAGAGGGCTGCCCAATCGTTGTAGCAGCAGAGCCTCCGGTTCCGAAATCGAACCATTGGTGCATTAAAAAAAACAGGGCTGTCATCCCGAACAAAAAAATGAGTGTACGTTTATCCATAAGGGGCTAATAGTAGCAATCTAGAGAATTTTATACCAAAGGAAATAGGGAATGGGTGTTCTTCTTGGAGGTAGGGGCGTTTAGCCACAAACTCTTCGAATTGGGAGGTCGAGCCAGTCGTTGCTGAGCAGTCGGTTGAGAGTTTTCAGTTTGTGGACTTCAGGAAGAAGGGCTAACCATCGCCACGAGTCTTCGAATTAGCCCTACGTCGTCATTTTTTCTAGGAGGAGTCTGTTCTCTTTTTATGGTCTGTTCTCTTTTTAGAGTCCGTTCAATGCTTTCAAGAAGCTCTGCGGTCTCACTATAATTTTTTAGTTGAGCTAAGTCACGGGCTGTGTGTCCTTCTTGAGTAGCCTCTAGATCATTCATGTCAGGAGCTAGAGGCTCTATGACATTGGTGCGCCCGTTTGCTGCGGCTAAGTGAAGGGGCGTTCCTTCAAAACAGATTGATGTCTTTTGGTCTGGAGCGGCTATTACGAGAAGACTTACCACGTCAGGATACCCTTTTTCTGCAGCAATGTGAAGAGCTGATTTACGGTAATCGGCGACATTTTGCGGGTCTGCATTGTATTCTAGAAGCAGTTTTACCATCTCAGGATTGCCGACTTTTGCTGCTACCTGAAGCGGTGTTTCTTGTGTGTAGCCTTTACAGGCTTCTACATCTGCACCATTTTTTAGCAAAGTTTGCATAACTTCGAGGTCGTTGCTATGTATGGCAGCGAAAAGGGGGGAATTGAGATCGTCGGAAGGGGCATCTTGTGGTTCTACTTTTGCACCGTTTTCTATGAGGAGTTCTACGATATCGTTGCGCTTCTTACGTACAGCGATGTCGAGAGGTCTTTCTTTCATTGTTCTGGATCGTGCTTCTGTGTCTGCATTGTTTTCTAAGAAAAGCTGTATGAAATCGACCTTTTCTTGTTCTACAGCTCTAGAAAGGACGTTGTCTGACTGCCACGAGGTTGAACACGAATTTATATCAGCGCCCTTTTCTAAGGCCGTTTTGGCAAACTCTAAATCATTGGATTCTACGCACTCGAAGAGGAGATTTGGGAATAATTCTAGAGCAGTATTGCCACTTTTATTCTTAATTGTTGTGTCTGCTTTATTGTCGATGAGAGTTTTTACTGCACTGAAGTCTCCTTTGGAAGCTGCGAAGTGGAGGGGGGTTTGGCCATTAGGTTCTGTTGTAGAGTTTACGTCTGCTCCACTTGCTAAAAGGGTCTCTATAGCATCGATGTTACCACTTTGAGCTGCGAGGTGGAGGGGTGTTTGGTTATTAAGTTTTGTTGTAGAGTTTGCGTCTGCTCCATTTGCTAAAAGGGTGTTTATAGCATTGATGTTACCACTTTGAGCGGCGAGGTGGAGGCAGGAATAGTTGTTCTTCCCTGTCCGCACTTGAGTCACATCCATTCCGCATTTAATTGCGGCTTGAAGTACTATGTGGCCTTGTCGGTAACCGCTAGCTTCGTATACAAAAGACCTACGATTTAAAAAAGTCATCGCAAACATCCCCACAGATATTCCAGTTACTCTGAGGAGTGAGAGATTTTCATTGCTTAAAGGAGATACCTTATTTAGGAGCTCGACCGAGAGTAAGGGAGTCAAACATGAAACCAGTCGCCCTCCAAGGCTTAATTTTGATGCATGTTTTTTTGCGAGGTATGTTGACGAAACAGCGAGTAATGCACCGATTTGAAGTACTCTTGTTTGAGTAGTGGAGAGTTGGGAAAGAATGCTTGAATCTAGGACTTTATAGGCTAGAAGAGAGGCAGGCACTTTCAATGCACCGGCGTTATAAAGCAATCTAGCGCTCTTAGATATAATATTGCTGGGGGTAGTAATATAATTCATTTTGTTCTCTGTTTGTTTTTGTGTGCCTATTACAGGTTTTTTGTTGGTTAATTGTAAATTTAGATTATAGCCTTGTAGGAGTGAATTAGAAATGTCACTTTTTATAAATAAATAATTTTTTAAGTGGGCAGGAGGCCTATCGCTCTTCTTGGAGGTAGGGGCGTTTAGCCACAAACTCTTCGAATTGGGAGGAGGCGCGGAAGTTGTCGAGCCAGTCGTCGTTGAGGAGCTCTTCTACAGGAGGAAGGGCTTGGAAGTGCTCAGCCTTTTGGAGAAAGTGGAGGGCTTGGTCGTACTCATTTAGGAGAGAGCAGAGACAAGCTAAGTGGTAGTAGGCTTGGATGTTGCCGAGTTTGGCTGCACGGGTGAGCTTTTGCTCTGCTGTTTCTAGGAGTTGGGGGACATCGGTTAGGATCGGGGTGTGCTGGGAGATGTTGATCAGGGTGATACCCCAGTCGAGGATCATGTGATCGTTATCCTCATCATTGCGTAGAGCTAGACGGAGGTGGTGGATGGCTCTGTAGAAATAATCAACCTCGCTTGCAAGTTCCCCTAGGTGGCAGAGAGTTTGAGCGAGTCGGTGGTGGACGCCTGGGTAGTCGGGGTTGACCATGAGGACGTGGGAGAAGAGCTCGATAGCGCGGGTGTAGAATTTTTCATCGTCATGGAAGTCGCCGAGCATATCGAGAGTGGAGGCGTATGAGAAGAGCCACTCAGGATGGAGATAGACAGCATTTTTCTGGGTGCTAAGAGCTGTCTCAAACTGGTGGAGGGCTTGCTCAAGCCACTTTTGGTCGTGGGTCATCTCTCCTATTTTAGAGAGGGCTTTGGCATAGTCGATGTTGCGAGGGCCAGAAGGGGCTATAGCAAGTGCTTTCTCATAGAACTTGAGTGACTGCAGGATACTGTCGAGGTTGTCTTCTAGGATACCGACTTTCATGTAGGTGTTTGCAATGGCATGCCAGAGGCTGTCAGAACTACGGTCGATCGAGAGACCTGCTTGGAACTTCTCTATAGCTTGGTAGTAGTAGTCATAGTCGTTGAAATAGCTGCCGAATGCGCAGAAACAGCTACCGAGGCTCTCCCAGATGGCCGGGTTTGTGTCATCTAGTTCAAGGGCTTCAGAAATTTTGTTCTCAGCTTCGTAGATGAGGTCTAATCGGTCTGTAAGCTGTCCAAGAAGGGCGAGTGACTCAGCCCAGATAGCGAGTACGTGGGAGCTTTCTCCGTTGCATGCATAGGCTCGGTGGCATTTTTCTAAACAAGTACGCAGCTGTTTGGTGTTGTTGTTTGCTTTGGCGCTAGCTAGGAGAAACTCTGCCCACTCTGCCCAAACTTCAGTTTCTTGAGGTGCTAGTTTAGAAGCTGTACTGAATGCTTCGTTGGCTTGCATGAAGTGGTCTTCATCATGTGTGTGTGTGAAGAGCATTTGGAGCGCTTCAGCTAAGCTACTGTGACTGTTGACGCAGTCTTCATCTTGCAAGACAGCGTGTTTGAAGCAGTTGACTGCTTTGATGATGTGCTGGGTATCAAATAGCTTTGTTGAGAGGAGCAGCGCTGTTGCTCCATAGTCGATCCAGAACTCGGAGGGCCAAGTATTAGTAACAGGTACCCCGGTTGTTTCAATAGCTCTTTCAAAAGACTGGAGAGCCTTTTGTAAATCGACAGCTTCTCCTGAGTGGACACCGATGTGGTACCAGATAACGGCGTGGTCCCAGAATAGTTCGCCAGAGTCTTGGCAAAGTCCAAGGGCTTTTTCATATTTTTCTTTAGCGCTGACGAAGAAATGGTGCTCTTCTAGTCTTTCACCTAGAAGGGTAAGGGTATTGCCCCAGGCACGTAGGATATCGATATCATGAGGTTCGAGCTGGTAGGCCTGTTTAAATTTTTTACTTGCTAAAAGTAGGGTTTGTTCGCACTCTTCTTCGGTCCCATATTCGAATAGGGCAAGGCCTTGCCTGTAGTGGAATATTGGGTTGTTACTGATGAGGCTATCAACTTCTTTAAAGAGCTCTAGCGCGTTGGAGAGGTGGCCTTGGAGGAGTTTGGCTTCTCCATCAGATAGGAGGCCTTCCGCAGAGTCCTTCGACTCGTCGTTGGAAGGGAGTAGGGCTATGGTCTCTTCTTCTGGAGACTTCAAATCCATTGCTTTTACCTCTTGGGTGAGAATAGGAGTATAGGAGAGAGGGGGTTTTTTCGACAATCTATACCCCTTTATTGAAGGAATGATGTTCTTTTTTTGGACTTATTAGTGTTTGAGATTGAAAGATTTGTGCAAATGAAAAATGAATAAAAATTTTTATTAAAGATGGATAAAAAAAGGCCTATAGGAGATAGTCTGTGAGTAATATGTTTACTTACCATCGACGGATACATTTGAGGGAGACGGATGCCACAGGGGTACTCTATTTTTCAGAGCAAATGAGCTTTGCAGTAGAGGCATTTGAGGCGTATCTCTTCTCTAAACAGATGACGATCCAAGAGCTGATTGAGGAAAAAGAATTTTCTCTTCCTATTGTGCATGCAGAAACAGACTTTTTGGCCCCTTTGCGGGTTGGAGATGAGGTAGAGATCTCTCTTTTCCTGGGGGAGGTGGGAACTTCTTCCTTTACTATGCAAACTCGCATTTTCGACAAAAAACGGGGGGTGGAAGTGGGCACAACAAAAATTGTACAGGTTGCTGTCTCTAAAAAGACGGGAGAGTCAATACCTGTTCCAGAATCAATTTTGTCCAAGCTTCATGAGCTTCGAGTTTGCTAGAGGTGTTGTAGAGACATGGATCTCTTTTGGCACTTTGAATCTAGGTAGATGTTTTTCTAACTGTTTTTGGATCTCATCTTGGGGAAATGTCTCAGAGCAGTAGAGTCTTGCGACGGGGCGCATCCCAAACTCTAGATCTTCTTCTGGATGTACTTGCGCTTCTATTACATGGGGGAGTTGAAGAAGCTGTCTTTCGATCTCTTCGGGATGGATATTCTCTCCACCAGAAATGAACTGTCTATCTTTACGTCCCAAAATTTCAAGTTCTCCATTTTGGATCTTTCCGATGTCTTTTGTTGCAAACCACCCTTTTTGAGGCTCCTGTCCCCAATAGTTGTTGAGAAGGGAGGGGCCTTGTAGGAGAATCTCATTTTCATCAGAGAGCTTGCATTGGATGTGGGGGAGGATGGCTGTGGGTTTACCTGGAGGCTGCAGTGCAACCATTGAGCTAGCTTCTGTCATTCCATAGGTAGAATAAAGAGGAAGTTTTTGCTGAAGAGCTTTGTCTCGAAGGGTTTTAGAGAGAGGAGCTCCTCCGATGAGTAGGCACTTTAGTTTGGGCATAGAAAAGGGAGCTTCAAGAAGACGGAAGAGTTGTGTGGGAACAAGGGAGAGATGGGTTTCTGGTTGTTTGCTTGTGGGAAGAAGGATACATGCTCCTGCAATAAAGGTTCGTAGGGCAAGGGCGATCCCAGCAATGTGAAAGAGGGGGAGGTTGAGTCGATAAGAGGAGTTGGGGGTGATGGAGAGAGCTTGAAGTGCAGCATTAGCTGCTATGAAATGACTGTCTAATCTGTGGCAGGCAATTTTACTAGCAGAGGAGGTTTCGATGAGGGTAGCAATAGAGTTTCCATTGAAAGAGTCGATTGCAATAGGAGAGGAGAGGTTTTTCATGAAAAGATGGGCGCTAGTTTCCTGGAGTCTTTTCTGAATAGCTTGATGAGGGAGACGCGGGTTCAAAGGGTAAACGGCTTTTCCCATACGCCATGCAGCAAAAAAGATGGCAAGGTCGATTGGAGTATTTTTTGGAATAAAGGCGATGATCTCTTCTTTGATAGTGCTAAGGCTTCCTGAAAGCTTTTGGATGAGGGCATCGAACTCTCGATAAGTCATCGAGTCGATGGCAAAAGCATCAGGACGTTGCTGTTTCCAATGGGCGATTGGACAAGGGATCATTTGTGTTCTCAAAATAACGGAGGGTATCGAGACCATGGTAAGTCTCATTTAGTTGATGTCTTGTGGCGAGCCGTTCGATCTGAGCGATGCCAGTAGGGCCCTCAAAGCTGCTTGTTAGGATGATTTTGGGTCCCAATTTAAATAGAGGCTCGATTGGATATTGCATCGTGGGTTTTACAATGAAGGCTTTTAGATGCTCAGTTTGTAAAAAGGGCTGGAGATTTTTATGATCGCGCAAGGTTTCATCGAGTGCGTAAGGGTAGGGGAAGTCTACGAGGTCTTTTGGGGTGCTACTTGGTTCTTCGATATACACAAAGTGGTCTTGCGGGTAGTGGCTACAAAATGCGAGGGACTGTTCTGTTTTCCATTTTCTGTTTAGATCAAGGCGTAAGGCAAATTTGTCTGAGAGAGCATCGACAAGTTTTTTTGCAGCTTCGGGTGTGAAGTGACCTAGCTTGATTTTTGCCTCTCGAAATCCTTCCGCATAGACTGTCTCTGCGCGGAGTAGAATTTCATCAAAAGAGCCAAAGAGAAGGGCATATCGTTGACAAGTTGTATCTGTTCTTACTGGGTCGAGAAGATCGAGTAGAGCACTTTCAACACCGAAGTGGACTGAAGGATGGAGGTGGAGAGTGTTGAGATAGTGAAGGGCAGGTTTTGTCCACCACTTGGTGAGAAGTCGTTTTTGAAGCATGCCTAGCTGTTGGAGAGCTTGGTCTAGTGTCTCCTCACTATAGCCAGGAAGGGGAGAGATTTCTACTGTTGCAGTCTCTTGTTTTTGGTTTGTTAGTTGGAGTAGGATTCCTTTTCGAAAGCATCTACTGTCGATGAGAATAGGATCGAATTTACAGCTTTGAATCATCATAGTGGATACCCCAGAGAAAAGATGAATGTATAAAGGGTTAATAACTTCCCGGTCTTTCCAAGAAGTGGGTTGTAGGCGTACGGGTCTTCATTTTTGAAGACTGCTTGAATAAGAACGAGTGCTGGAGCCAAGCAGAGAAGGCCCAAAAGTACTAAGCGGTGTTTTTCAAATAGGAAAAGAGGGATGAGACAGGCGATAAAAAGAGCTGTTGCATATTCCCATTTTCCAAAGCGAGTGCCGAATCGGGCTACGAGTGTTTTTTTACTAGCGCTCTTATCTTCTTCGATGTCGCGTAAGTTGTTTACAATAAGCAAGCTACAAGAGATAAGACCGGGAGCTATCCCTGCAACAAAGGCGCCTGTATTGAATTGGAGCGTTTGGAGGTAGTAGGTGAATCCAGAAGCTACAGGTCCGAAAAAGATGAGAATGAAAAATTCGGCAAGGCCCAAATAAGCAAGAGGTAGGGGGCCTGTTGTATAACCAAGAGCTAGAAGAAGAGCAAAAGCTACCAGAAGGGCAATGAGAAACCCACCTCGAAAGATGAGAACGCTACCACAAATGGCAGTGAATCCCATAATCGTAAAAGTGGCGAGTTTCATTTGTGCTACGCTTAGTAACTTGCTTGCTGTGACCCTCGTAGGACCTTTTCTTGAATCAGTATCTGCACCTTTGAGGTAATCAAAAAGATCATTAGCAAAGTTGGTTGCAATTTGAATCCCAAGTCCTGTCAATATGGTGAATAGAAAAATCCAGAGCTGGAAGCTTCCATGTGCAAAAGCCATCGAAGAGCCGATACACATCGGGCTTAAGCTGGCGATCAGAGTTTTAGGGCGAGTGGCAAGGATTAAATTTTTCACGGGCGTTTCGGGAATTTTGAAAAATCGGGTTTTTGTTTTTTTAAAAAGGAGCGGTGTCCTTCTTTCGCTTCTTCGGACATGTAGTAAAGTAGAGTTGCGTTACCAGCAAGCTCTTGGATCCCAGCTTGTCCATCGCAGTCGGCATTGAATGCAGACTTTAGACAGCGAAGTGCCATGGGAGAGTGCTCGAGCATTTGCTCACACCATCCGATAGTAGTTGTTTCTAGTTCTTCATAAGGGACTACCGTGTTAACAAGCCCCATGTCCAGTGCTTCTTGGGCTGTGTATTGACCACACATGTACCAGATTTCGCGTGCTTTTTTCTGCCCAACAACTCGTGCGAGGTAGCCAGCACCTAGACCCCCATCGAAAGATCCCACTTTCGGGCCAACCTGTCCGAAGATGGCATTGTCAGCACAGATGGTTAGATCACAGATGACGTGAAGGACATGCCCCCCTCCAATTGCATAACCTGCAACCATTGCAATGATTGGTTTAGGGCAAGAGCGTATTTGTCTTTGGAAATCGAGTACATTGAGTCTATCCATTCCTAAATCATCTGTGTATCCAGCGTCTCCTCGGATCCGCTGATCTCCACCTGAGCAGAAGGCATCTTTTCCTTCTCCTGTCAAGATGATTACGCCGATTTTTTCATCGAGGCGAGCGTCTTCAAGTGCTTTGGACATCTCTTCAACTGTAAGGGGACGGAAAGCGTTACGTACTTCTGGGCGATTGATGGTGATCTTCGCAATTCCGCCCATCTTGTGATAGGTGATATCTTGGAACTTTCTTACAGAGTTCCAGGAGAATTTTGGTGTAGATTTAGAAGATTCAACGGTACTCATTGATCACCTCTTGAATAATGGTTGCACAAGCTTTGGGGTTCTCTAAATGCACAGCGTGACTTGCATTTTGAACACTGAAAATTTTCAGATTTCGCGCAAGTGTACGGTATAGCTTTTCATATTTCAAGTCTTCTTTTCCGTGAATGAAAATCGTTTCGGGAAATATTTTTGGAGCTGTTTTTTTTGCAACACTGAAGTTATGTAAAAATTGCGCAAGGCTGTCCGGGTGTTGTTTTTTTCGCAACTCTAACATCTTTGTAAAATGAGAAGAGTTACGTAAAGAAACAAACAGTTCTTGGTTATACCAGTTGTCTAAAAACTGCTCGAAGGGAGCTTCTTTGAGAAGGTTGATCCAGGCTTGGTCTATGGCCCAACGCCTTTCTTTTTCTTGAGCATCTGTTAACCCTGGATGAGAAGAAAGAACAATCACACGACCGTAGTCATTTGGGAATCGGGCTTTTAG
Organism: Chlamydiota bacterium; assembly: GCA_021772375.1. Taxonomy (GTDB): domain Bacteria; phylum Chlamydiota; class Chlamydiia; order Chlamydiales; family Rhabdochlamydiaceae; genus Sacchariniichlamydia. The sequence continues at coordinate 42,345 of JAJFME010000044.1, forward strand.
TTCTAGAGCGAGACGTCCTCCAGCTGAATAGCCGATGAGAGAGGTTGCTTCAGGTACCTGTTTTTTTACAGCAAGAGCGATGTCATCTGCCATTGGTGCACTTCCATGCCCAGGAAGATCGATTGCAAGCATTTTACTTGATAGGTGGGAGAAAAGAGGATCCCAGTCCTCTTTTTGTCCTAAGAAACCGTGGAGAAAGAGGTGCATAATTTGTCTTTGGCTTGCTGGTCAATTTGCTCATGAAGCGCACGGTTCTCTTCCCGATTAGTGACGATTTCAATGATGCAAGAGGTTTTGCTTTCTAAAAGTTCTGCAAGGCTCTTGCAATAGTTGAAGCCAAATAGTTGCGCTGCACTTTTGAGCTCTAGATTGTGTGCTGCTGCAAAGTAGGTATTGAGAGCCTCTTTTTCTATTGGGAGGAAGGAGAAGATACCACCACCACCGTTATTTACAACGATGAGCTTGACTGGGTATTTGGTCTTCTTTAATTGCGCAAGAGAGTTGAGATCATGGAGAAAAGTTTGATCGCCGATGAGTGCAATAACACTTTGCGTCTCTGCAATTCCTGCGCAAGTTGCAATGTTCCCATCAATTCCAGACAGTCCACGGTTAGCAAAGATGGGGCCGCAAGGGGTTTTGGGAAAGAAAAACATGTCGGCGTCTCGAATAGGCATGCTGTTGCCGAAAAATAGAGCGTGATCAGAGGGGGCTTCTGATTCGAGTGTTTTAATGAGTCCTGGCTCTGTAGAAGGAGGTGGGTCAATAGAAATTAGGGAGGAGAGTTCCTTCCACTCTTGGAAGTAAGCTCCTTGTTTTTTTTCGATGTGTGGCGCTACTTGTTTACAGAAAGTATTCGGAGGGCAAATAACTCGCTTCACTACTTGATGATGGGGATCACATCGCTTCGCATGAGCTGCGATGTGGAAGAGATTTGGTTGGTCTGCCATCCAGTTGAGAAGTGTTTTTGAGACGCAAGCATCGCCTAAATGAAGAACTGCATCAGCTTTTAGATTGGGGTGAGACTGGAGGATATGGTGGTAATAAGGAATAGCCCTTTCATCAGCAAGCTCTCTATAGGAAGAGATAATATCTGCTAAGATAGGCCAGCCGAGTTTTTCAGAGAGCTCTTTTGCAGCAGGTGCATTTGCATTAGCTCCTAAGACTATGACACCTTTGTCGATGTTTTCCAATTTTTTTGCCCACAGCTCTGGGGCTGATAGCACAGGTTTGGGATGAGTATATATAGTTGGGGGAATAGGGACTGAGTTGGTGTTATCAAAAAGAGGCTCTCGGAATGGACAATTCAAATGTACAGGACCTTTGCATTGGGAGACTGCCCTACCGATTGTTGTTGCAAGAAAGCGATCGGGAACTTGACTTGTTGGAGAGGGGAGATCGCAGAAATAGTGGACATATTGCGCAAAGATCTTGGTCTGATCAGCTGTTTGGTTGGCCATTGTATCGCGGAGTTCTGCAGGTCTATCACAAGTGAGAAGGAAAAGAGGTGTCTCGCTAGCCCAAGCTTCCATTACAGCGGGCATCAAATTTCCAACGGCTGTTCCTGAAGTAACAATAACTGCAGCAGGTTTTTTGGTAGCTTTTGCATAACCAAGGGCATGGAACGCAGCGCCTCTCTCGTCAAAGTGGATAAAGCTCTTTGCTCCCTGGTGCTCAGCTACTGCCATAGAAAGAGGTGCTGAACGAAAACCTGGAGAGATACAAAAGTAATCGACGCCTTGTTGGACTAGTTGGTCAATGATGGTTTTCCCCCAGGCAGTATTCATAGTTGTCTCCATTGCGAGGTTTTGTGTTCGAGCTCTTCCCACTCTTGCTCGGGGCTAGAACCCCTGACGATTCCCGTTCCTGCAAAGAGGTGAAGGGTTTGTTTTTCAACAAGGGCAGAGCGGATTCCAACAGCAAATGAGGCCTCTTCGTTACTTACAAACCCAATAGGGGCGCTATACCAGCCCCTTTCAAAGGGCTCTTTTTCAAGTAAGTGAGCAAGAGCTCCATTACGGGGCCATCCTCCCATTGCAGCTGTTGGATGAAGTGCTGAGAGGATCTGCCCATCATCTATTCCATCAAGGAGTGTAGCCTCGAGTTTGTTGTGTAGATGCTGAACTGTTTTTGTCTTGATGATTCCGTCTTGGAGCTCGGAAGTGAGATTTGTACACAGCAGCTGCAACCCTTCTTGGATGGAGGTTTTTACAAAGGCAAACTCACTCTGCTCTTTTGGGCTTTCTTTAAGCTCTTTCTCGAGCTCCAGATCTTCTTTTTTTGTTTTTCCTCGTTTGCGTGTTCCAGCTACGGCCTCTGTACAGAGATGACGCTCTTTTCGTGTATAGAGTTGTTCGGGGGTAGATCCAATAAATGCTTCTTCTTCAGAGAACTGAAGAGCGAATCTGATCCCTTTTTCATTCTTTATTTTTGAGAGGATTTCTAAAGCATCTAGTGAGGTGTTGTGTGTGTATGATGAGCGTCTAGCAAGTACGACTTTTTCGAAAAGGTTCTCTTGAATTTTTGTAAGAGAGTCTTTAACAAGTTGGTGCCAGTCCTCCTGCTTAGGAAGGTGGCTTGCTTGTTTTAGGCTTAAGTGCTCTTTTGAGAGGGCTTGCGTGTGGAGGAGAGGTTCTTGCTTAATTGGGGTATTGATTGCATGTGTTATGAGCATAAGGACATCCTTTGTACGGATTAGCTCGTATTGTGGGAGAAAAAAAGCGCATTTCGGGAAGGTGTGCCAGGTGCTATCTTTAGCAGATATCGATGGAGAGAAAGCATGTCCTCCCCAGAACCTGGCAGCAGATGTATTCTCTTTTGCAAAGCAGGGGACAGAATTGAGGGTTAGTACGCTTCCTACAGCGGCAACCTCCATCCCATCTTTTCCTTCCCAGTAGCATTTGGGAAAAGAGTTCTGCGTGGCTAGCCAAGAGATTAGGTCAATGGAGAGATCAAGTTGCTTTTGGGAGGACCTATGGAAATACCTCTTTCCATTCACACAGAGCATAGAGGACCCTGTCATGCCCTTTCTCCGACGTAGAGAGTGGCAATTCCGAGGGTAAGGGGGATTGCCTCCGCTTTGGCGAAACCCGCCTGATGCATTAGCCCAAGAAAAGCCTCTCCATGGGGATAGGCCTCGATCGTCTTATTCAGATAGGAATAAGCGCTTTTCTTTCCTGATAGACTTCCCCCTATGACTGGTAGGAGTTGTCGCAAGTAGAACAGATGCAATCCTTTGACAATAGAGCTTTTCGGTAGAGAAAATTCTAGGATCAGAGCTCGACCATTGGGGGCAAGGACTCTGTGCATTTCTCTTAGACATCCTACGGTGTCAGCTACGTTGCGGATCCCAAAAGAGATCGTCACACAGTCGAATTTTCCATTTTCTACAGGAATTTCTAAAGCACTAGCTACTTTGAGCTCTACCTGATTCTTAAAATTCGATAGGTCGAGTTTCTTTTGGCCCTCGGCAAGCATCCCTTCCGACAGATCAATGCCCATCCCATAATTGAACTTTTGCTCTTGCATCAGGGCAAGAAGTTGGTCGCAAGTCCCTGTTGCTAAATCAAGCAGGCGCAAATTAGTTCCATTGGGAAGGTGCTTTGCAAGTTTTTTTCGCCATTGTTTGTCTATTCCAAAGGAGAGAACTCGATTCACTTTATCGTAGGAAGAAGAAATCGAGTTAAACATCTGAGAGATCTGTTCTTGGGAGGTATTTTCTGTCATGGCTAGCATCATAATGGAGAAAACCTATTTTCCGATAATTAAAAAAAAATCTATAATGACCGTAGGGGGGAGAAAATGTTTCCAAAGAGTACTGGCCGAGAAATTCTAGAGCATCAAATAGAAGAACTACTATTGAATGCACATTTTGAATGTGAAGCAGGTATCGATCTTGTCGAGGAATACTTTTCAATCAGTTCTTCGCTTGATCCCGTTACCGAATATGCACGTACGCTTCTAGAGGAGCAGAGCGATCCACATACCCAAGAAGCAATTCTTAGGAATTTTTCTGAGTGCATTGTTGTTAAAAATCAGCAAGTGAGAAGAAGTCCAATGGGCCTAGCTAAAAGAGCTCTTGCAAAAGTTGGGTTCAGTCTAGGTAAAAATAGAGAGATCGCACGAGCAGAACAACTTGTAGAACAAATCAGAAAAATGCGGAGATAAGCAATGGGTGACATAAGTGGTGATTGGATGATGGTACCCAAAGGGGAGAACTGTTGTTACGTAGACATGGGGCTTTTGTACAATGCAGCTCAGTCTAAGTGTATTAACTGGCAAAACTCTACGTTTGATAAAGCTAAGCTCGATGCGTTTTTACAGCCTATTTTTGCGCAGCTCAATAAAGAGGGGACAGAAAGTATCGATCTCTCTTTTGCCCAGATCCGTGATATTGATGCTCTTTCGAAACAGGAGGGGACTCCTCTTAATCTCACAGACACAATCATGGCGATTTTTCAGTACAACTATCCTGTAGGTGATACGAAAAAGGATTTTTTAGCCTATTTCAACGACTATGCCATAAAAAACAATGTCAAAGTGACCCTCTCTTTTGGAGGAGCTGTTGCAGCAGCAGAAGACATGAAACTTTCTAAAGACCCAGTGCAAGAAGCGAAGACGCTTGTTAGTTTCATGGAAAAATATCAATTTGATTCGCTTGATTTTGACTTGGAAGGAGCGGGAGCTCAAAACCTCATCGCACAGAACGGAGAAGAAAATACAATCGCTTTTCTTCAAGAATTGCATAAAACTCTTTCTGCGAAGGGGGGGAAGATGACCATCACCGTGATGGGAGCCCTTTCCAGTGGTCCCACAGGTCCTCTTAAACCCATATTCGATAAGTTAGATACCATGTTTGATGGAGTAAATCTCATGCTCTACAATGGGCAGTACTACATTGATGTTGATAATGCCTCTTGGGGATTGAAACAGTGGAGAGAACATGTTCCGGCAAATATGCTTAACATCGGGTTCTTTGACCGTATTGACTACACTTCTGCTAGTTCAAGTGGGAGTGGAAAAGGATGGCCTAACATGCCAAAAGGATTAAAGAATGGAGAAGCCGCTGCTTGGATCTTTCTTGAAGTACAAAAAGAGATGGGAGAGACATTTGGGGAGCCTTTCTTTTGGACGACAAATCCTGTGAGTATTCCACGGAATCTCTTCATCGAAGAGTTCCGCGATTATGTTGTGAAGAATGCGCCACTTGCTTAGAAAGTATTAAGTGTTAGGAGCGGTAGATACCAAGCTCCATTGCTCTTTCTTTGTATCTACACCAATGTTTTAGATCTCTAATACGATCAACAAGGCTAGTGCTTGTCCAAGAGAATCGTCCCAAGGCAGAGTTAGCTATTTTCCCAACTGTATTGCCCTTTAGTATTCAAAGGCATTTCCAGATGTTAAATGCTCTTCCTTTACTTTTTTTAGACTTGCTGTCCAAAGGGTTTCGATTTCCTTCGGTGTGCGTTGAAACTCTGTGAAATCAGATGATTCTTTATTACAGCTTTGGAAGATTTGTAGTCCATATTCAAGGAAACACTGAACAACTCCCAAAAATGAAATTTTTGCTATGATGAGCCCCTCAATCAGGAGGGTTTTATGTCACAGCTAAGCTTCGCATCTCTAACAGCCAAAAAGAAAACTCCATTGAGGAGAGATCAGTTTCTAGAA
>JAJFME010000045.1 GCA_021772375.1 Chlamydiota bacterium
CTAAGCTCTTCAATCTCCTCAGTTCTGAGATCTCTAGACCTGCATATTTAGATCTCCAGTTGTAATAGGTAGGTTTAGAGATGTTATGACGACGGCACAGCTCGTCGATCTTTTCTCCTGCCTCTCCTTCTTTAAGGATCCGGATGATTTGTTCTTCTGTGAATCTGCTTTTTTTCATTCTTTTTCTCCTCTTGATTAAATGGAGAAAGTCTATTTTAGCATGGATCAGTTTTTTGGGAGCAGGTCAGAGTCTCACTAACACGTTATCCAATTCAATATATCATCTTGGGCTGCTGAAACCACAGTTTGGTGGTTTTCTCCACTGAATGCCAGGTACTTGGCACCTGACAGAGAGGGAAGGGCGCTGGAGTGCCACAGAACCTTTTCATCTTCTAGTCCTATACAGAATAGGTGGCGAGTTTGTATCTCATGGATTTTCCATTCTATTTGCTTTGCTTTCCATTTTTCTAAAAGTTTTTTTGCAAAAGGGCTTCCCCAGAGGAATTCTTTAACTAATGCTCTGTTTGTTCCAGTCAAAGGAAGAAAATAAAATTTGTCGAGCCAGTCAACTAATTTTGTTCCGTAGTGCACTCCTGCAATTGAAACGACATTGAGCTGGCGCCCCTTCATTTCTTCTACGGTTAGATGGTTTTCTATGTAAGAAGCGATTCTTGCACCATTGGAAGTTCCCACGAGATGAATTGGTTTGCCGGGGAATTTCTTCAAATAAGCTTTAACGAGTTGAAGAAGAGGTTTTGCAGCAGTTTTTAATGAACAGTTTCCTCTTTCGGGGACATAAGGAGCTATAGAGTGAGCTTTTGGGGCTATTGCACGCACTTTTTGCACATAGCCTCCCCAGGAGGAAGGAAAGCCTTGTAATCCATGGATAAAGAGGTAGAGCCCTTTACTACTCTTGTCTTTTCCCCAGGGGAGGCTTTTGTAGCTGTAGGTATTACCGCTTTTTGTTGGCTGGAGAAAGGTCACATTTCGCTTACTAAAAAAATACAGATAAAATTTGACCATGTTGAGTAGGTCTATGATTTGTTTTAAACAGGCGTAGACAATCGAGCTGATACGCCTAATAACAGATCGATGATCTTCTATTTGGACTAGGGGTAAATCTTTTTTAAAGGAGTAGAGGGGTGTCTGGTTGGGTATAAATAAATTACTTATTGTTGTAGACATTATTAAAAAACTCCACGAAATGTACAAACACTATACTGGACGCTACCTTTTGAAGCAAAAAGCATGAGTTTAAAAAAAATATTTTCTGAAGTTCACCTCTTTGCAAATTTTGAGTTTTTCTGCTATATTAGTGGGCCAGGAAAATTGGGATATCTCTATGTATAAAAAAAAACGTATTGTTGTTACCGGAATGGGGATCGTTTCTTGTTTTGGGACAGATCTTGAAAAATTCTATCAATCTCTTTTAGATGGAAAAAGTGGAATCCGACCCATCGAAAGTTTTCCTGTGGAAGATTATCCAACTCGCTTTGCCGGAGAAGTTGCAGATTTCGAAATAGATGATTACATGGATAAGAAGCAAGCCAGGCGTGTAGACCCGTTTATTCGCTACACCGTGGTAGCAGGAAAGCGTGCTCTTGAGCATGCCGGATTAAAAGGGGATTCTTTCGATAAGCTCGATAAATCTAAATGCGGTGTTTTAGTTGGATCTGGCATGGGAGGCATGAGCGTCTTCTATGATGGTGTAAAAACGATCCAGGAGAAGGGTTACAAGCGCCTTACACCTTTCTTTGTTCCTTATATTATCACGAATATGGGAGGAGCTCTTCTAGGAATAGAAACAGGTTTTATGGGCCCTAACTATTCGATTTCGACAGCATGTGCGACAGCGAACTATTCTATGTATTCAGCAGCAGAGCATATCCGAAAAGGAGAAGCGGATCTAATGCTTTGTGGTGGAGCAGAAGCTGCCATCAATCCAGTTGGAGTATCTGGGTTTGTTGCAATCAAAGCGCTTTCTACTCGCAATGAAGAGCCTCAAAAAGCATCTCGTCCTTGGGACAAAAATCGAGATGGTTTTGTAATGGGAGACGGATCTGCAGTCCTCGTCCTCGAAAGTCTAGATCATGCATTAGAAAGGGGAGCAACGATTCTCGCCGAGTATCTCGGTGGTGCAATCTCTTGTGACGCGTATCACATGACAGACCCTCATAAGGATGGCCAAGGAGTGCGTAAGAGTATTGAAGATGCTCTTGTTGATGCGAACATCGAAAAAGAGAGAGTGAATTATATCAATGCTCACGCAACCTCCACTCTTGTAGGAGATACTGCTGAGATAGCTGCGATCAAGTCAGCCTTCAAGGAACATTCCCCCAAAATCAAGATTAATGCAACTAAGTCAATGACAGGGCATTGCCTAGGAGCTGCTGCGGGGATTGAAGCAGTTGCTACAATCAAAGCGATTCAAACGGGTAAGATTCATCCGACAATCAATCTAGAAGATCCAGAAGAGTGCATTGCAGATCTTGATATTCCAAGAGAAACAGAAGAGCACCAAATTGATGTTGCCCTATCCAACTCATTTGGATTCGGAGGGCACAACTCCGCTTTACTTTTTGCACCATACAAACCATGATGAGCAGTATGGATACTGTGCATGAAGAATCATTTGGAGTGATCCCCTTAAGAAAAACAAAAGGGGAGTGGCATGTCTTTATTATCTTGCATAAGCATGGCAATCATTGGAGTTTCCCTAAAGGCAACCCCGACAAAGGGGAGACTCCAAAAGAAAGCGCCTATCGCGAGCTTCTGGAAGAGACTGGCTTAACTGTAGAAAAGCTTCTCCAAGAAGATCCTATTTCAGAATCATATGCCTTTGTTCGTGAGGGAAGCCAAGTTCAAAAGCGGGTGACTTACTTTCTTGGAATCGTTTCAGGAGCGATCCTTCTTCAGCCTGAAGAGATCCTGGAAGGAAAATGGGTTTCATTTGAAAAGGCACATGAAGCACTCACTTTTGTAGAAGCTAAGCGCCTTTGTTCTACTGTCCAAGAAATGATAGGTGCATGATCTTTTCCAAATTCAAAAAAGCTCCTTCTAAGATCCAGGTTTTTGTCCGTCACTGCCACTACTCTGGTGCCAGTGCTCACAAGAGAAGGTCTCCTGGCTTTTCGCATGAAAAATGCCACGAAAATCTCATGGCAACAGCAGATCTTAGTAAAGTTGACTTCACATTCTTACTCGACACCCACTTTGCAAAAGACGAGCCTCACTTTATAGAAAAGCAAACCCAATTCCCCGTAGTAAAAATCAATGCAGGGTGCGAAGGGAAGTCATTTTTAGCCCTTCTCGACTATGTCATTGAAAAGCAATATACAAATGATACGGTCCTCTATTTTCTAGAAGATGATTACTTACATAGAGAAGGATGGGCAGATATCCTTCTGGAAGGGTTCTCCCTTCCACAGGCAGACTACATCACCCTATTTGATCATCGGGATAAGTATTTCTTAGAGATGTATGAAAATTTGCAAGCAAGACTTTTCCATACAGCCTCTACCCACTGGCGTACGACCCCTTCAACTACCAATACCTATGCCATGCGAATGAAAAGCCTGAAGAAACACCTAGAGATCCACCGCAGGTTTTCAATTGATCGACAGATCTCTTCTGATCATGAAAAATTTCTAGCTCTTGGTAAGTTAGGGGCTGTCCTTCTCTCATCAATTCCTGGGTGGTCTACCCATGCAGAACCAGAGTTTTCTTCTCCTTGCCACGACTGGGGTAGTCTTTTTTGTACAGAAAGCGTAACATTATAGAACAACCGGGAGGTGGATTGTGGATTATGCACAAAACAGTCATCTGACAAAAACACAAGATATTCTAAAGAGTGTTCTTATTGTATTAGGAGTAAGTGGGTTGCTGAGTCTTTCAGCTTGGGTTTCTATCCCTTTGCCCTTTAGCCCTGTTCCTGTTTCCTTTACAGCGCAACTTGTTCTTCTTTTTGCAGCTTTGCTTGGAAGAAAAGGTGCTTACGCAACCTGTGCCTATGTCGCTCAAGGAGCGATGGGGCTTCCCGTCTTTGCTGGCGGAGGCTTTGGCATAGCTTATTTACTTGGCCCAACAGGAGGATATTTGATCGGTTTTGTGATCGCCTCTTATGTGGTTGGAGTGCTTAGTGAACAAATGAAAGAAAAGAGTGCAGCTAAGATGTTTGGCATCATGTTAATGGGAAATGCCCTCATCTACGTCTTTGGATTGCCTCACTTGGCTCTTATGATTGGAGGAAGTAACGCTCTAAAATATGGGCTCTACCCCTTCATTGCAGCTGACGTATTAAAACTAATGGTTGCCCAACGGGCATTCAAAAGAGCTTAAAAAAAAAGGCCCGCTTTAAGCGGGCCTTTTTTTTACTTTCCGACGATCTTCTTTACTTTCCCAGCAGCTTGCTGCATTGCTTCTAGATTTTGAGACTCTCCCGATACAGGGATACTAGTTACCTTTGGAAGAACGATATTCGCTCCTTGGAAGGCATGAGTAACTTTGCCTTTCAAAGCATTCAATTCTTGTGGAACTCCTTTCCCTTCTTGTCGGAACGGCTCGTTTGGTTGTGCTGGACTTCCGCCTTTTATAGAACCTACCATATCACGTCTCCTTGTGTAGTGAGTGTCGATAATCCCGATAATCAATAGGGGCTGATTTTTATACAAACAAAAAGTTTACTTAATAGAAAATTAATCGTTTTTTCTTTTTCGCCGAGATCGTTTTTCGACCTCAGAGCGTATTAAGAGAGCGATTTTATGGATTTTATTTTTATTGCTCAAACCGTCATCTTTTCCACTTTTCCGTTTTTCAGGGGAGGTGGTCTTTACGATATTACGCAATATTTGAGCTGTCTGTTCGACAAGTGCATTGAGTGAAAAAGGAGGTTTTTTTTCGGAATTTCCCATATGAGATCCTTTTATTCTGGCCTAGATATTAAGTCAAATTTCGGATAGCATCAGGGAATGCATTTCATTAGACAGTGCGGTTTACGCATCTCTTATTGGACTCTTCGCTTTCTCATTTGGCTTCGCTATCGCGTTGAGGTCACAGGGTTAGCCGAAATCGAAGCTGCTAAGGAAAAAGGGATCCTTTTTTTACCTAATCACCCAGCTGAGATGGATCCGTTGATTCTGATTGCTGTTCTTTGGCCCTCTTTTAAGCCTCGTCCTTTGGTGGTGGAGCATTTTTATTACCAGCAAGGACTTCGGTTTTTTATGGATCTGGTCAATGTCCTCCCTCTTCCTACAATGGAGACGGGGAGTAAATGGAAAGAGAGACAGGTAGAGAAAGTCAAAAAGCACATTGTTGAAGAGGTCGATAGAGGAGAGAATTTCCTTATTTATCCCTCTGGTAAGCTTAAGAGAACACCTGATGAGCAGATCGGAGGTGCTTCTCTGATTCCGGATCTCTTACGTCTTCGCAAGGAGACAAAGATGGTCCTTATCCGGACAACAGGGCTTTGGGGGAGTACTTTTTCCCGTGCCCTTACTGGAACGACGCCTGACTTTGAGAAGATGCTTTGGAATGGGTTTAAGACCGTTTTAAAGAATGGCATTTTTTTCACTCCTCGCCGGCATATAAAAGTAGAGCTCGAGTTTGCGCCAGAAGATATGCCTCGGCAAGGTGAGAAAATAGAGATTAATCAATGGCTCGAGAACTGGTACAACAAGGATGGACCAGAAGAACTCAAGCTTGTTTCATTTCTTTTCTGGAAAAAGAAGTTTCCCGAGGTGATCGAACAAAAAGCCGATGAAGTGGGCAGAACAGTTCATATTTCAGAGGATAAAAGGGCTCAAGTTCTTGGATATTTATCCAAAATGACAAGACGTCCTGTAACGGACTTCCGGCCTCATTTGCATTTCTCAAATGATTTGGGGCTCGACTCTATTGATGTAGCCCAGCTCAATGTATTCCTAGAAGAGCGTTTTGATATTACGGGACTTGCTCCTGGACAGCTTCAAACAGTTAACGATCTTTTTGAAGCAATTGGTGGGGTCAAGAAAGAGGCTGAGAGCCCTTTGCCGGAAAAGAAAAAATCCAAATGGCCTCATGAGTCGTATCGCCCAGTTCCCCAAATGGCTCCTGGAAAAACCATCCCCGAGGTCTTTTTAGCTAGCTGTGATCGAATGGGGGATACAACAGCCTGTGCAGATGCAGTAGCTGGTATTCTTTCCTATCGAAAACTCAAGAGATCTGCCCTTGTTCTCTCTCTAAAGATCCGGGAGATGCCAGGAGAGAAAATAGGAATTTTGTTGCCCTCTTCCGTTGGGGCTTATATCACGATCCTTGCTACGCAGTTAGCTGGCAAAGTGCCTGTGATGCTCAATTGGACAACGGGTCCTCGAAACTTGGAGCATGCAGCAGAGGTTTGTCAACTCAAAACAGTGCTTAGTTCATACCGTTTTCTAAGCCGGATCGAAAATGTTGACCTTGGAAAGTTAGATGATCTCCTTGTGCTTCTTGAAGAGGTACGTCGAACTCTTTCTCTGAAGATGAAATTAAAGGGCCTGTTCTTAAGTTTTGGATCGGCCGCAAAGATCATCAAAACCCTTCCTAAAAAAGCCAAAGAAGACGACCCCGCTGTTGTAATTTTTACAAGTGGAACAGAGACACTGCCGAAAGGAGTTCCTCTTACCCATCGTAATATCCTCTCGAATCAAAGAGCTGGGATCGAGTGTCTTCAGACCTTTTCAACAGATATCCTTTATGGAGTATTGCCTCCTTTCCACTCGTTTGGTTTTTCTGCGACAGGGATCTTCCCCCTTCTTGCTGGCATTAAAGTTTGCTTTGCGCCAGATCCCACGGATAGCCGCTCTCTTGCCAACGATATAGAGCATTGGAGACCTACTTTGTTCTGCTGTGCACCAAGCTTCATCCAGGGAGTCCTATATGTTGCTAAAGAGGAGCAGTTAGAAAGCCTACGCCTTATCATTGCAGGGGCGGAGAAAACACCGCAGGCGCTATTCGATCTTTTCAAAGCTCGGGGCAAAACCCTGATTGAAGGATATGGGATCTCAGAATGCAGCCCGATTGTCACACTTACAAGAGAAGGGGAAGCTCCTAAAGGAGTTGGAAAGCCCCTCCCTGGAGTGGAGATTTGTATTATTGATCTTGAGACAGAAGAGGTTTTGGATCCTGGACAAGAAGGGGAGATTTGTGTCACGGGCCCTAGCGTGTTTCCTGGATACTTAGGAATAAAAAAAGATCCCTTTATCCGAAGAAAAAATAAGCTTTGGTATCGCTCAGGAGACAGGGGCTATGTGGATCCTGATGGAAACCTCATCCTTACAGGTCGTTTGAAGCGTTTTGTAAAAATCGGTGGCGAGATGATCAGCCTGGGCGGCATAGAAGAAGACCTCCTCAAGATTTACAAAGAAAAAGGGATGATTCCGGAAGCTGTAGAGGGTGCCATTTTAGCTGTTGCAGCGGCTGGGAGGGAGAGTGAGAAGCCCCAAATAGTGCTCTACACCACAGTAGATACTTCCCGTGAAGAAATTAATAAAGCGCTCAAAGATCTTGGCCATGGGCGTCTTGTAAAAATTGCTGAAATCAGAAGAATTGATGAGATTCCCCTTACAGGGACAGGCAAAATCCATTACCGTTTACTTGAAGAAATGTTATGAGACTATACAATACAGAAGCACGTGAAAAACAAGAAATCGTCCCACTAGAGGGTAATAAAATCCGCCTCTATACTTGTGGCCCCACTGTTTATAACTTTGCCCATATAGGTAATTTTCGCACCTACGTCTTTGAAGATCTTTTACGCCGCTTCCTCAAATACTTTGGCTTTGATGTGACTCATGTGATGAATATCACCGATATCGATGATAAAACCATCGCGGGAGCCATCCATGAAAAAGTTGCTCTTACAACCTATACAGAGCCGTTCACAAAGGCCTTCTTTGAGGACTTAGAAGCGCTCAATATTGAAAAGGCAGAACATTACCCGAGGGCTACAGCCTACATTCCTCAGATGATTGAGATCATTCAAACTCTGCTCGATAAAAAAATCGCCTATCGGGGAGCTGATGAGAGCATCTATTTCTCTATCTCCAAATTCCCGGGTTATGGGCGTTTGTCCCATCTCAAGCTCGATGAGCTCAAAGCGGGTGCTTCTGAGCGAGTAGGGACAGATGAATATGACAAAGAAAATCTAGCCGATTTCGTTCTTTGGAAAGCCTACGATCCCAGTCGGGATGGAGAAATTTATTGGGAGAGTCCGTTTGGTAAAGGGCGCCCCGGTTGGCACATTGAATGCTCGGCTATGGCCATGAGTCTTCTTGGCGATACGATTGATATCCATGTCGGCGGGGTGGATAATATGTTCCCACACCATGAGAACGAGATCGCTCAGTCAGAGGCTTGCTCAGGGCATGCCTTCGTAAAACACTGGCTCCATGCAGAACACCTCCTTGTTGATCACAAAAAGATGTCGAAAAGCCTTGGTAACTTCTACACACTAAGAGATCTTTTGGATAAAGGATACACAGGTCCAGAAGTGCGTCTCATGCTCTTAAGTGGTCACTATCGGATGCAGCTTAACTTCACCATGGAGGGGCTTGATGCTGCGCGTTCTACACTTCAGCGCCTTAGTGATTTTGTTGATCGTCTTCAAAAAATCACAGCATCTACTACCAACGGAGTCGATGTTCTCATAGGAGAGACCCGTCATGCATTCCGAGATGCCCTTGCTGATGATCTCAATATTTCTTCAGCATTAGCTGTCCTATTTGAGCTTGTCCGTAAATGCAATCAGCTCGCTGATGCAAATAAAATTGGCCAATCAGAAGCTACAAAGGTCCTAGATTTCCTAAAAGAGATTGACTCAGTCCTTGGTGTGATCCCTTTTGAAGGACAAAAAATTGAGGTCGAAGAAGAGCTGACACAGGCACTACAAAAGCGAGAAGAAGCGCGCAAGTCTAAGAACTGGGCCGAAGCAGACAAGCAACGCGATTTCATCACAGCTGCTGGCTATATCATTGAAGACACCCCATCAGGACCTAGGCTAAAGAAAAAATGAGTCAGAAGAAAAAAAGCAAAGAAGAATTATTTCTAGCTAAACTCTATACTCTTGCTAAGAAAACAGGAGATCTTGAGGCTGAAATTGATCGGTATTTTTTAGGAGAAAAACTCGGAGAGAGTACTAGGGGAGTAAACCATACAGTGCAAGTTCTTGCTAAAAATGGCCTTTTGAAAAAAAGTGATGAACGTTTGATTTACTTAAGCCAATCAGGTATTCGGTTCGTTGAGGAGAATGAGCTTCTGTGAAAAGGCTCTCTCTATTATTTTTCCTTCCTCTTTTTGCTGCAGTCCCTGTTGTTCTACAAGAGCCGGATGTTCTAGCCTACGTCGAAGAGAACCTCCCCCATTCAGGTCTATTGAAGCAAACAGATGGGGGCTTTTTATATATTAGCCTTCCGAAGGAATATGTCTATGCTGTTCTTCCTCTTTTACTTGGAAGAGATGCTACACCTCCTCCTTATTTTGATCAGGGAATGGATGGAGCTCATATCACTGTTGCTACTGAAGAAGAGATGGCTCAAGTAAGTAGTTGCTACATCCCGAATCTCAACCAAGAAATTGATTTTTTAATAGTCAATATTTCAAAGGTAGAGCTAGAAAATAGCTCTCTTGGCTCTGAAGTCTACTATCTCAAAGTAGAATCAGAAAAAATTGGGAAAATCCGAAAAGAGCTTGGGCTCTCTCCTAAAATACAAGATCACGATTTCCATATCACTATCGGGGTGGTTCCAGTTCAAGAAAGTCTATCAAAGTGATGGCCTATTGATGATGAGTCTTTACCCAGATCTCTCGGCCGAGAAGCTCAGACCACTTATAACGAAGCATACGCAGTCTCCAACGAGTAAAAAACTCCAGAAAGAACCTACTAAAGGTCCTTAAGAATAGAAGGATCAAACCGGGAACGATCTCCATATGCAACTTTCGTAATATTGTGTCTTACGCTACCCGTAAATCCAGCAACAGCACAGCCCGCTGCAGCTACGGCTGCGAACGCCTTAAGCATAGGGACCGCTCGGTCTTGGGAAAGCCCAACTCCATACGCAATTGTTTCAACGGCAAACCAACCGATACCTCCCCAAAGTAGTGAAGCTGCAACAAACCCTGTAGTAAGCGCTGCAAACCGTACCACATCGTTTCTGTTTTCTGTTGCAATTATTAGCCCCCCTGCTATTAAAGTTGTTAGAACTTCTCCATCCCACCCTACTCCGTTCTGTTTTTGTACCGCATTTGTTACGCGTGCAAAACCTTCTCTGGCAACCAATAGAACCACTAGCCCCGCAGTAATTGAAAGCCCCGCTCCCGCATCACCAGTCGTAAGAGAAGAGACCTGGTCATATGTCATATAGCCTGCAACAGATCCCATTAACCATCCTGCACAAAGACTTGTATCTTCCAATATTTTTGTAGTCATATGCCCTCTTAATTTTCCATTTCAGCTATTTTTACTCTTGCCCGCTGGACAGCTCGATGCATCTCCAATCCTATAAACGCAGCAGCCAAAGGAATAGCCTTTGAGACCGATGCTATTCCCACACAACATGCTGAAGCCATGATTCCCCCCATTCCTAAAAGAAGCGTTTTTTCTGCAACCTGATAAATAGAAGGCCGCTCATGTAACTTCTCTTTAGGAATACCGTCTAAAAAGAAATCTGGAGCTGTTCCACTTGTCCACTCAGTAGATTTTAAAAGAGTTTCCAAAGCGGTCCAACAGCGTCCTTTTTCCTCAGGCGGGGGGTCTGTACATCTCAGAATGTACTCTCTTGTAACTGCTGTTACAACCAAACCCGCAATTGCAGCTACTTTTCCCGCAACGTCATTTAGTGCACTCACTTGTTCCTGGGCAGAAAAGATTTGATCGAATGCCACTGCACCCAAACACACTCCATATGTCCAAGCGGTTGAGTGACGGGTCCACTCTATAATAGGAATTGCAGAGTCAGCCATACTTCTTATCCTTTTTGGCGAAGATGATACCATAATCCTAATTTTCAATTTATTAATGGTTCTCTCTGTACTGGACAAAAAATAGATTTACAGTGCGTAACTCCTTGGTTTTAAGACTCCAAAGCACCGAAAAAAGCCGACTAAATTTCCCCAGACTTTTCTTTCCCCCAGATCACTTTTCGTATCAAATCGAGCCCCTCGCAGAATAGACTCCGAGCTTTTATTCCATGAAATGTGAAGATTGTTTCTTGGTATTCTTGTGCAAGGTATGCCCAAAACTTTTCTGTCGGGAAATCGCTTTGCCAACTTTTAACTATCTTTAAAATTTTTTCTGGATTTTTTTTTTGCGAAATTTTTGTAATGGCACGAGTCAGTGTTTTCTTTACCCCAAAATCCACCCTCGCTACAACGGGCGAGATCACAACTTACGGACACGAAGATGCCAATAGAAATTGAGGAGAAGGTTGGGGGGAATCTCTTCGTTGAAGAAAACAAGTTTTTGTAAAAACTTTTTATACGGCTTTTAGTTCAGAAGATGTGAGGACTGCTTCTTGGTACTCTTGCGCAAGGCGTTCCCAAAATTTTTCTGTTGGGAAATGATCTTGCCGCCCTTTAATTATCTTTAAGATTTCTTCTCGATCTTTTTTTGGCAAAACTTTTGTAGCTGCCGAAACGCTTGGATGAGTGAAGATTTTCATAATGTCTTCTTTAGACCAATGCTGACCTTGGAAAAAAGACTTTTTGAGGACTCCACCGATTTGACCGGTTTTGGCAACATGTTCAATCAAGAGTTTTGTGATTTCATGAGCGTAGTTGTCAAAAGAGGTTTTAATGCATTCCATGAATAAGTTGAATTCGCAGAAAACATAAGCAGCATGCCCGCTAAAGTGTCCTACCATATAGGGAAACGTTTTGAGCGCTTCTTTCACTTCTGCAGTGTCGAGATTTTTACAAGCCTCCAAGAGAGCTTGGCGAGCACGTTGACGGTAGCTATAGATTGCTACGTAGATATTTAATACGGGTATAAGGAGCAGAGAACACTGTAAGAAGCTTTTTTTGTCGATGTAGGTATAGTAACGATTGCTGTCAATGCGTTCTGGACTCATCTGTGGCAAAACAACATGTTTTAGAAAAATATTTACTATGTTATTTACGGTGCTTGCAACCGGAATGTAATCGAGAAATTGATCAGCTCTTACAAGAGCGCTAGATAGTAAGTTGATTTGCATAAATTTCCTCCTTTTCGCATCTAACATTTTAACCCGTATGAAAGTTAAGAACAAGAAGGGTAAAATATTTTATTGGTATGGCACGAGTCAGTGTTTTCTTTACCCCAAAATCCACCCTCGCTACAATGGGCGAGATCACAACTTACGGACACGAAGATGCCAATAAAAATTGATGAGAAGATCTGGGAGCACTATCCCCATTTGAAGGTGGGAGTACTGATTGCAAAGGGTGTAAATAATCAGGTACAGAATGAGGATATCCTCAAACTTTTACGCAAATCTGAGCACGACACAAAAAATAAGTACTCGCAGACAGATTTGGGTAATGTGGAGAAATTAATCGATTGGCGTGAGGCTTACCGCTCATTTGGATATAAGCCCTCATCAACTAGATGTTCTGCTGAGGCTCTATTGCGAAGGGCTGTAAAAGATAAGCACCTTCCTGATATCAGCCCAATTGTAAACTTGTACAATAGCATCTCGTTGCATCATACGTTGCCAGCTGGTGCCGATGACCTTGACCAGGTAGAGGGGAGTGTCTGTCTTACTTTTGCAAAAGGGGATGAGCCCTTTGTTGCCATTGGAGCAGATGAGCCTGAGTCTACAAAAGAGGGTGAGGTCATTTATCGAGATGACAAAGAGGTTACTTGTAAAGCATGGAACTGGCGTGAGTGTAATAAGACGAAGATCACAGCAGATACGAAAAATGCAGCACTTGTAATCGAGGGGCTGGAGCATACATCACTTGGAGAAGTGGCTCAGGCACTGAAAGAATTACAAGGACTCATAGAGCGATACTGTGGTGGAACATTTGAGATGTACTTGCTCGATGGTGAGTGCAAAGAGATTGGAGATGACTCAAAGTTAGAGAATCGGAGTATTCCAGTTGAGATCCCACAGCCTGAGTATCATAAGCATGAATCGTATCAGACTCGGAAAAAGAAGTTAGAAGAGATCTTGGAGCTTGGGATCGATCCTTATCCGGCAAAATTTACTCCGAGCCACACGGTTCGGGATTTGGCATCGAAATACGAGACGGAAGAAATCGGGACTTTTGAAGAGGCGCTAGAAGGTAAATCTGATGAGGCGGTTGTTGCGGGACGGATTGTTCTTTTCCGTGCTATGGGAACGAATATTTTTGCTCATGTTTTGGATGAGACGCATAAGATCCAGATCCTTTTCAATCGAGATCATACAAAAGTTACTGGATTAGAAGGAGAGCTTACTCCTATTAAGTTCATTGAAAAGAAGCTCGACTTAGGAGATATCATTGGGGTATCTGGGCACCTATTCCGTACTCAGAAAGGAGAGTTGACCCTGTTTGCTAAGGAGGTGACGCTACTTTGTAAGACGCTTCTTCCTTTGCCTGATAAACACAAAGGGATCGTGGATAAGGGGACACGTTATCGAAAAAGGTGGCTTGATCTCATTACGCATGCAGAAGTTGGAGAAGAATTTCGACTGCGCAGCCAGCTAATTCGAGGGATCCGTAGATATTTTGAAGAGTACGATTTCTTAGAAGTAGAGACGCCTACCTTGCAAAATATTTATGGAGGAGCTGCTGCCAAGCCTTTTGTCACCCACCACAATGCACTTTCTCAAGATATGTACTGTCGCATTGCTTTAGAGATTGCCTTGAAGAAGCTTCTGGTTGGTGGGATGAATCGTGTCTATGAGATCGGAAAAGTATTTCGTAATGAAGGAATAGATCGGACGCACAACCCTGAATTCACTATGCTTGAGGCTTATGCTGCCTACTGGGATTACAATGATGTGATGACTTTTATTGAAAACCTTTATGAAAAACTTGCACTAGAGGTTTTTGGAACAACAAAGATTGGAGAGAGAGAAGACAAGAAGGGGAATAAGTACGAGATCGACCTGAAGACTCCTTGGATCAGAATGACGATGAAAGATGCGGTGAAAACGTATGGAAAAATCGATATCGATAAGCTCTCTGATGATGAAATAAAAGAAGCTTTGAAGCCTCACGTAGACCCAGAGAAACTTCTTACAGCAGCAAGAGGTCACTTGATTGCGATGCTCTTTGAAGAGTTTGCAGAAGAGCATTTGATTCAACCTCACCATATTACTGATCATCCGATCGAGACGACACCACTTTGTAAGCTCCATCGTGATCCAAAATCACGTGAAGAGGGGATTGTAGAACGTTTTGAGAGTTTTATTCTTGGGGTGGAGTGTTGCAATGCTTACACAGAGCTTAATGATCCGGTTTTGCAAAGAGAACTTCTTGAAGATCAAGCAAAAATGCGCGATGCAGGAGATGATGAAGCAAACCCGATGGATGAAGAGTTTGTTGAGGCAATCTGTCAAGGAATGCCGCCTGCAGGTGGTTTAGGTATTGGGTTGGATCGACTCTGTATGCTCTTTACAGGGGTGCACTCAATTCGAGATGTTCTCTTCTTTCCGGTGATGCGTCCTGAGGAGTAATGATACCAGCTGTCAAAAGTGCTTGATAGTGGGTGGGGTTTTTCTGGGAGAGGTATTCCATCAGTTTTGCTCTGACTGGGCGATTAGGATCAAGGCCTAGTCTGCGGATGAAGTCTGTAAGGGCTTCCTCTGCTTGTGCGACGTTGTCTTCGCTGCTGACTATGAGCTCAACTTCTGCAATTCTATAGATGAAGTCATCAAAGTAGGCGAGATCGAGATCGATGGTAAACTCTTCAATTTGGTATTTGCGCCGAACTGTTTGGAAGGTTGCATAGGGGAAGATATTTGCGTTTGTTAGGGCTTTAGAGAGGTCTTTCTCCTTCTCAAGGCCAAGTTTTTTTAAGATAGTAGCTTCGCTGGTCACTTCTTCGTACCGGTCGATGTTCCCGTTTAATCCTTTTACCCCAATTTTTAATTCAAATTTGCACTCTCGCTCGCGTAGCCAAATGTCACTTGTGGTGTAGCGGAAGTCAGAGGTGTCGAAATAAGTATCGGTCAGAATCTGGGAACCAAGGAACGTACCAAGTCGTTCAATAGTTTTGAGATCAGAGTCTCTAAGGGGGATCTTCTTCTCTACTTCAATCATGCTCGAGGATCATAGCAACAGACTCTATTTTTTCTTGAATAAATTTTATGTTAAGGCATAGAATTACTCCTCCAGACGATTAGAGGATGATGTTTATGGAAGCTACTGCTGTTGTTAGAGCTGGTTGGAACTGGTTTGCTGCTCCATTTGCCCTTGGAGTTAAAGAGGCTTCTCCTATTACTACGTCTCCTGCAACAACGCCCGGAAAGCAAGATCTCCAGGCAGATACCATATCTCCTGCAACAACACCTGGAAAACAAGATCGCCAAACAGAAACAGAGACTTTAGGTCCCCCTCTCAAAGAATCTGTGGTTCAAGAAGTGGAGCTGCCAACTACGGAGTTCCATACTTTCAAAGAAAATTTTATAGATGATCTCACTCCAATTTGTGCAAGGTACCCGCTGATTTCTAAGATCTCTATTTTGGTTTTCGCTGTTTTGGGTCTATCTCACCTTTTGAGCTTGAATATTCCTACTGGAGTTTTTTTTCTTGCGTTGACTGGTTCTTTAGCTTTAGCGGTCAATAAGGGAGGATGGAAGATTACTGAAACGGCGAAGTCTGCTGGGCGGGTTGCTGAATTTTGCCTGGCTTATTGCAATACAGCTTCCAAACAGCCTTAAGAAGAAAAGTCCCTGATTAACTCGGTTGCTTCGATTTCAGAGTCTTGTCGGACTAAAATCTATCTGAATCTAAATTTTTTGAGTTGGTCTTAAGGCTCTGCCTAGTCATTTCTCTAGGTCTTTGACACGAACCTCTGGCGGGGCACTTGTTAGTGTCTCTTTAAAAATACGTTGTGAGAGGGTCGACGTCGATCGATAGCCTAAGATCTCCTCTCTTTACAAATTGCGTACGCAAACTTTCTATTTGTCCTAAAACATATTGAATTTTTTCAGTTTTC
This sequence comes from Chlamydiota bacterium, assembly GCA_021772375.1. GTDB lineage: Bacteria > Chlamydiota > Chlamydiia > Chlamydiales > Rhabdochlamydiaceae > Sacchariniichlamydia. Next base: position 16,139 of record JAJFME010000045.1, read on the forward strand.
ACGAGGCACTGGAAGCGGTGTCGCCCTTTGATTTTTGCATATCCACAAGGAATGACGGGGTGGATCTCTACTGTCTTTGGTAGTTGCGCAATTAGTTTTTGGCGAAAATTTTTTGCTTCATTTTCACAAACGGTGGCATCGGTTCCTGAGAAAGAAAATTTGACCAGGTGGGAGAAAGGGGGAAACCCAAAGAGTTGGCGTACTTCAATCTCTTCTGCATAAAAGGCGTCGAAGTCTTGCTTGGATGCATGTAGGATTGTTGAGTGCTCGGGCAGGTGGGTTTGGATGATCACTTCTCCTACAAGCTCACCCCGACCTGATCGTCCAGCGACCTGGGTGAGGAGTTGGAATACAGTCTCACTTGAGCGGAAGTCGGGGATATTAAGGCTGCCATCTAGTCCAATGACTCCGACGAGGGTAACGAGGGGGAAGTGAAGCCCTTTGGCAATCATTTGTGTACCGATTAATACATCGGCTTTTCCAGAACGGAACTGTTTAAAAATTTTCTCATGGCTCCCTTTGTGTTTGGTGGTGTCAGCATCGAGTCGAAGGGTACGTACTGTAGGGAAAAGAGCATGCAGAGCTCTTTCTACCATCTCGGTTCCAGCTCCTTTGAATTTGAGTGGACCGTCTGCTTTGCATTCAGGGCAATCTCTAGGAGGTGGTCTTCTATAGTCACAAAGGTGGCAGGCAAGAATCTTATCTCCCAAATGGTAGGTAAGGCTTAATTCACAATGGGGACAGGCCACAGTGTAGGAACATTTGATACACTGGGCTGAGGTATGGTAGCCCCGTCTGTTGAGGAAGATGAGGGTCTGTTCTCCCTTTTCTAGTCGCGCCTTTATTCCACCGATGAGCGGATCGGAAAAGAGGGTGAATCCTTTTGCTTTTTCGAACTCTTTACGCATATCGACAATCTTCACATCAGGGAGCAGAGCCTTATCGGCTCTGTTTTTTAGTATGTGGAGCTGATATTTGCCTTGTAGGGCATTGAAATAACTCTCTAGGCTTGGGGTTGCCGTTCCTAATAGAACGGGACATTTTGCGAGCTTACCCCGCATAACAGCTACATCACGAGCATGGTATTTGGGTGTTTCATCGCTTTGTTTGTAGGAAGACTCATGTTCCTCATCGACTATGATCATGCCGAGGTTAGGCAAGGGACAGAAAATAGCAGATCTTGCACCAATGACAATTTTTGCTTTGCCACTCTGGATGTTGTGCCAAGCGTCAAATCGTTCCCCGTTTGAGAGGCGATGGTGTAGGATTGCGATCTGTTCTCCTCCAAAACGTCCCTTGAATCGCTCAATTGTTTGTGAGGTGAGGGCTATTTCTGGGACGAGATAGATTACACTTTGGCCTTGATCCAAAATTTGTTGAATCGCTTGTAAATAAACCTCTGTTTTTCCACTTCCAGTAACACCATGGATTAAGTGCGGTTGAAAGGTGTTATAGGTCTTTTCGATAGCTTCAAGGGTTGTCTTCTGCTCTTCATTGAGTATTTTTGGTTTGGTAGGGAAAAACTCATGAGAAAATATAGGAGAGCGATCTACTTGGATCTCTTGCATTTGTAGGATCTGATTTTTACTCAGCGTTTTAACAGGGCTTTGTGAGACACCGCCCCGCTCTAAAATTTCTGTAAGAAAAAGCCCCTTGGGGGAGAGTAAAAGAAGATCGAGCACCTTTGCTTGTGCTGGGTGTTTTTGGCGCAATTCCTCACAGGTTTTACGCAAATTTTCTAATGAAAGAAGGGGTTTTACAAAGCTCTGTGTCTTATGTTTGTTTTTCTCATCACGTAAGGAAGGGGGGAGTACTGCTTTGAGTACTTTGCCTAAAGGAGCGCTGTAGTACTTACTGATCCAAATAGAGAGCTGAAAAAGTTCTTGGCTGATAAGGGGAGCTTCACTCAGCGCTCTTTGTAAAGGTTTTAGAGAGCTAAAAGAGCTTTTATCTTTGAAAGACAGGAGTGTTCCCTTCGCCATTCTGCCACGTAGGGGAACCTCTACACGCATCCCTACTTCGAGGTGGGAGAGATGATCTGGAACGGCATAGTCAAGAGGGCGTTCGATCGCATTGTCTAAGAGGACTTCGGCAATAGGTGTTGGCATATTGTGGACCAGAGCATTTTTTTCTCTTCGACATTGTTCTGGTAGGTGGTAATTGGTGCAAGGATAATCTTCTGATTTACTGGAAGTTCTCTCTGTGAAATCACAAGGGTGAATATATCCCAATCTTTGATTCGATCGAGCTTTTCTCCATCGAGTAACTTTACTGGACAGATTCGGTCCTGTATGGCTTTAGCCAGGTTTTTTAAGAAGAGGAGATCGTCCTTTTCGAAGACGATCAAAGCCACTTGATGCATCTGTGGAATCTTCTCAACAAGGCGGATATGGGGCAGGTGCTTCTGTATTGTAGAAAAAATTAAGGGAGTGTCTTGTTTAGGGGGGGCTTGTTTTTGTAGGGGAGAAGAGCCTAGTTTAGGCGGGGTGTGTGATTGGGGCTGTGGTGGAGGTGGTGCTGCTTTTTTAGGCTCCACTTTAACAGGCCGGCTGGGCACAGGCTTGTCTTGGTACGCCCGCGTATCTACATCTAAGAAGGAAAGGGTGTCACTGACGAGCTGAAGGAGTTCACTTTGCATCACGTTGCACATTATGGCAGGGGTTTTGAGAATTATCAAGAGTTCTCGAGGAGTTTGTTCCCTTCGATGACGGCTTGGTCTAGAGCCTCTTTTGCGGGGAGCTGACAGTCGAAGGCCTTTTCTAAGTGGTCGATGATCACATCGCGTACATTCATGTAGTTCGGAAGGCGAATGCCTCTAGTGTAGGCAGTGGGAGGCTTATTCATTACTTCGAGCACAGCAATTTCAGCTGCAGGATTGTTTTTATAAAACCCTTTTTTCTTGGTGAGGTAGTAGGCTGCGTCTGTGATGGGGAGATAGCCAGTTTTTTGATGCCAGAAGGCTTGGATCTCTGTGGAGGAGATGTATTCAAAGAATTGGACAACGCCCCGATATTCTTTCTCAGAGAATCCTTTGAAGACCCAGAGGGAACTCCCTCCGATGTTGAGATTGTGGGGGGCTTTGGTGAATTTGTTCCAGTAGGGCATGTAGCCGACACCAATTGGAAAGTCTGCTTGTCTATTTATGAGGGGCAGGCGATTGGCTCCCTGAAAAAGCATGGCACATTTTTCTGAGGCAAAGAGTTTTTCTGGTTCTTCACTGAATCTACCTGCATATTGGAAAAATCCTTTTTGTTGCCATTCAGCTACTTTGCCAACATGATAAGTTTGCTCTTCGCCGTTGAAGACAAGTCTTGCATCAGCGCCATCAAAGCCGTTGCCTTTAGTGGCGAATGGGAGGTTGTGCCAGCTAGAGAAATGTTCCAGATGGTAGGCGGCTGGCCATGCAGTTGTATAGCCAATGTATCCCTTTTCGTGTAGAGCTTGGCAGTAGATTTCTAGTTCTTCCCAGGTCTTTGGGGGTTTTTCGGTATCAAGTCCTGCTTTTTTGAAGGCCTCTTTATTGTAGAAAAGGATACCTGTTGAAGCATTCCAGGGAAGAGATGCCATGTCTCCTTCAGGGGTTGTATAAAAGCTGCGAACAGCATCGATATAGACATCTCGGTCGAATTTTTTGTTGTAGGTAGACATGAGTTGTTCAACAGGAACGAACATTTTGTCTGAGTTCATAGCTGTGAGGGTGGCTACTTCATAGATTTGGAGGATGTGAGGGGCTTTACCTGTTTCAAAAGCTGTGAATCCTTTATCAACCACGTCTTTGTAGTTGCCCACTTTTTTTGGGACGACCCGGTAGTTGCCTGAGTGGTGGTTGAAGTCTTCAATGATTTCTACAAAGACATCCTCAAGGAAACCGTCAAAGGCATGCCACAAGACGATTTCGGTGGGTTTTTCCGTAGCGAAAAGCGAAGGGAAAAGAATAAGACAAAGGGCGATTAATCTGTTCATTTTCCCTCAAATAGAGCCTTAGCGTAGGCTGTTTTATCAAAGGGAATAAGATCCTCGATCGTCTCTCCAACACCAACCCACTCAACAGGGATGCCGAACTGTTTGTAGATGCTGAGGACGATCCCTCCTTTGGCTGAACCATCGAGCTTAGCAAGCACGATTCCAGTAAGAGGTGTGAAGGAGTGGAACACTTCAGCCTGATCAACTGCATTCTGCCCTGTTGTTGCATCGAGGACTAGGAGAGTTTCATGTGGCGCTTCTGGAACAACTTTTTGGATGACACGGTGTACCTTTTCTAGTTCTTGCATGAGATCTTTTTTATTTTGAAGTCTGCCTGCGGTATCGATGAGCACAGTATCAACGCCTCTTGCCACAGCTGATTGGACCGCATCAAAAGCTACTGCTGCTGGATCACCGCCCGGTGTTGATTTGATAATAGGAACATCAAGCCTTTCTGCCCAAGTAGCTAGCTGATCAATTGCTGCAGCGCGGAAGGTATCTCCCGCGGCAAGGAGGACTTTTTGGCCTTCTTGCTTAAGTAGATAAGCAAGTTTTGCGATGCTAGTTGTTTTTCCACTTCCATTTACACCGACAACGAGGATGACACGGGGGCTTCCCTCTTTCGGGGATTTACGAGAAACTTTTTCTGGAACCTCGAGCATCTCGAGGCTTTTTGAATGGAGGAAGCTGAGAATTTCTTCAGTAGAGGCATCCTGATGTTTTTTCAGAAAGATTTTCACCTCAGCTACAAGCTCGATAGCGCAGGCGGAGCCTAGGTCTGCTTCATAGAGGATTCTTTCGAGTTCTTCGAAGGTCTCTTCGTCCCAAGATCCTTTGAATAGAGAGGAGATTCGCCCTGAAATAGCAGCCCTTGTTCGAGAGAGAGCCTGTTTGATCTTTGAAAATCGGTCTTTTAAAAACTTAAACATATGGATGATTTCTTGAATGAAAAGCAATTCTAGCACATATAAGAGTTTCAGGGAACGCGAGAGATTAAGAGGGATTTGATGAACATTCACGAGTATCAAGCAAAAGAGGTTTTGAAAAAATATGGGATCCCAATTCCAGATTTTGGAGTAGCCTCCAATGAGAAGGAAGTCGAGGGAGTAATTGATACTCTGGGACTTACTGAAGGAATTGTGAAGATCCAGGTTCATGCTGGCGGACGGGGGAAAGCCGGAGGGGTCAAGTTCGCCAAGAGCGTCGATGAGATGAAGTCTGTTGCCAAGGCCCTTATAGGGATGAAGATGGTGAATAACCAGACAGGACCTCAAGGAGTTGTGGCACACAAGGTGATGATCTCTAGACCTGCGGATATCAAAAAAGAGTACTATATTGGCGCGATTATTGATCGAGAGCACGCAAAGCCTGTTCTGATTGCCTCTCCCGAAGGGGGGATGGAGATCGAGGAGATCGCTGAGAAAACTCCAGAAAAGATTTTAACGATCCCCATTGAACTAGACGGATCTGTCAAACCTTTCCACCTGATCCGATTGACCAATTTCATGGGATGGAAAAAAGATCTAGCCAAGATGGGACGAAAAGTGGCGCAAGGGCTAGCAAAAGCCTTTATCGAGACAGACGCCTCTCTTCTTGAGATCAATCCACTCATTGTAACACCAGAGCAAGAAATTTATGCTCTTGATGCCAAGCTAAGTGTCGATGAGAATGCTCTCTTTAGACAAACTGAAATCGCAACATTCTATGACCCATCTCAGCAGTCCGAAAGTGAAGTTACGGCCAAGCAGTTTGATCTTGCGTATATCGCGCTCGATGGAAATATCGGGTGTATGGTCAACGGAGCTGGGCTTGCGATGTCAACGATGGATATCATCCACTTCTATGGGGGAGAGCCTGCAAACTTTCTTGATGTTGGAGGGGGAGCTTCAAAAGAGAAGGTGGCTGAGGGTTTTAAGATTATCCTTTCGGATCCGAATGTGAAAGCGATCCTGGTTAATATCTTCGGAGGGATTATGAATTGTGCCGTTTTAGCGGAAGGAATAATTGAGGCTGCACGTAGCTTTTCCATTAAAGTGCCCCTTGTCGTTCGGATGGAAGGGACAAATGTTGATCAAGGGAAACAACTCTTAAAAGAATCGGGTTTAGCAATCACAACGGCAGATAGTTTAGCAGACGCTGCCCAAAAAGCAGTTGCAGTGGGGAAATAAGATGGCTATTCTACTTGGAAAAAAAACGAAGATCATCACACAAGGGATTACAGGACAAGCGGGACGTTTCCACACAGAGCAAGGGATTGCCTATGGATCTAACTATGTCGGTGGTGTAACTCCTGGAAAAGGGGGAGAAACCGTCCTTGATCTTCCTGTATTTGATACCGTCTACGAGGCGAAAAATAAGACGGGCTGCAGTGCATCTCTTATTTTTGTTCCGGCTCCCTTTGCAGCGAATGCAATTTTAGAAGCGGAAGATGCAGGTCTTGAATTGATTGTCTGTATCACAGAAGGGATCCCAGTACGTGACATGCTTGAAGTGAGTCGTGTGATGAAAGAGAGTAAAACTTCTCGCCTAATAGGCCCAAACTGCCCGGGGGTTATCACCGTTGGAGAAGCTAAGATGGGAATTATGCCAGGCTATATCCACAAAAAGGGAAAAGTAGGTATTGTATCCAAATCGGGAACGCTCACTTATGAAGCTGTTTGGCAGACGACAGAGATGGGGCTTGGCCAGACAAGCTGTGTGGGAATTGGGGGAGACCCTCTCAATGGAACAGACTTTATCGATGTGCTCGAGCTATTTGAAAAAGATCCAGAGACCGAAGCGATCCTTATGATCGGAGAGATCGGAGGGAATGCTGAGGAACAGGCAGCTGAATGGATTAAGAAAAATTGTTCCAAACCAGTGGCTGCCTTCGTTGCAGGAGTTACAGCTCCTCCAGGAAGAAGAATGGGACACGCGGGTGCAATCGTCTCTGGAGGACAAGGAACAGCACAAGGGAAAATGGAAGCGCTCAAAAAAGTAGGAGTTGTTGTTGCAGAAACCCCTGCAGAGATGGGAGTCGCAATGGAAACCGCAATAAAAAAGCATAAATAGATGATACATTTAAAAGGCAAGATACCCGTCTCGATCCATTTTTTCTTCTGGTTAACCGCTGGGATTATCGGTTTCCTCAATAGCGGAAGTCTCATTGGTACTCTCGTATGGGTCTTTGTGATTTTAGTCTCTGTACTTGTTCATGAAATGGGTCATGCTACTACAGCTCTGTTTTTTGGACTAAAGCCCCGTATTGAACTCGTTGCCCTTGGAGGGCTTACCTACCACCAGGGGGATAAGCTTCCCTTCTGGAAACAGTTTTTCATCGTTCTTAACGGCCCTCTTTTTGGGTTTATGCTCTTTCTTCTTGCTTGGGTTTTACTGAAAATACCAGTCCTTTCGTTTGGTTTTTGGGGCAGTGTCCTCACTCTATTTTTTTGGGTGAACTTGATTTGGACGATCCTGAACTTAGTTCCCGTAATGCCCCTCGATGGGGGACAGCTCCTACGTATCATCCTCGAGTCCTTCCTAGGCGCTAAGGGATTTCGTTATTCTTTGATCACAGGAATGGTCGTTGCAGGGGGGATGAGTCTTTTCTTTTTCCTCTATCAACATTTCTTAATTGGAGCGCTCTTCTTCCTATTTGCATTCCAAAGCTTCGACATGTTCCGCCGTATGCGTCTACTTTCCAACCAAGATCGTGATCAGCACTTCAAAGAAGCACTAGCTGAAGCTGAAAAGGAGTTGCAAGCTGGAGATAAGGAAAAAGCCCTTCAATCTTTTGAAGAGATCCGCACTGAGTGTAAAGAGGGGATGATCCATATGATGGCCACCCAATACCTCGCCTTTCTTAAATATGATCTAGGCCAGACCAAAGCGTCCTACGAACTGTTGCATCCTTTCCGCTCAGAGCTCTCTCCAGAAGCTCTCTGTCTGCTTCATAGAGCAGCATTTGATCAAGAGGATTACTTACTTGTCGAAGAGATCGGAGGGGCTTGCTTCCAGACAGTTCCTAGCAAAGAAGTGGCTTTGCGTAACGCCTATGCCTGCGCAGCTCTTGCCAAGGCCCAACCCGCTGTAGGCTGGCTCGAAACAGCTTTCCAAGAGGGGTTGGAGAATGTGGCTGATGTGGTGAAGACTCAGTTGTTTGACCCCATCCGTGAAAGCTCTTACTTTCAGCAGTTCTTAAAGCATCACTCTGAGCCTGAAGGATAGCTATCTTCAGACAGTTCTAAAATCTTTCTTCGATTTTAGAAAAGAGAGGTTGAAAATTCATAAACAGTTAATGGTTATGTGATTGTGTTTTTTGCCTCCGTTCGCGAAATCCACAAACATGAATCTCGCGAACGGGATTAGCCCTGTGAAATGGTTCGCGAAATCAATAAACATGGATCTCGCGAACGGAGTAGGGTAAGATCAGTTGATGAGTTCTTCAACAAGCTTTAGGAATTCTTTGCCGAAGTTTTTCTGATCAAAGGCATACTTTGGATCTTTCTTTCGGCGGCTGAATGCCTGCTGGATGAGAGGCAGTAGTCTCTCTTTGTTTTTTGTGATGGCATCTTGGAAGACATTCGTCTTGTGGGAGTGGGGCTTGAAGCGGGATCCCATTTCGGCCTCGATGCAAAACTCCATATTAAATACTTCCCATTCCATCAGAGCGAAGGGAGCATGAAAGATCATTGGGAGGCCAAGGGTTAGCGCTTCATTGGTGGTGCAGCCTCCAGGCCTTGTGATGAGCCCATCTGCAATGCTCATTAGGGCTGCTATGTCGTCAAGGGCTCCAATGCTATGGATCTGAAGGTATTCTGTTGCAGGTTTTAGGTTATCGATTCTAAGGCACATCTCTCTGTTGTCTTGGACCCCTTGATCTCCGCATAGACAAATGACATGGAGAGTCCCTTCTGTGAGTTGGGAGATATCTTCTTCAGATAGAGCTGCTAAGATAGTTGCATATTTTTCGGTAGCGCGGCCTGCAACACCGCCGATCATAACAAGGAGTACCTGGTCTTCTGGTTGGATATTGAACTGTTGTATCAAGCTGCACTTTTTTACATCAGAGATAGGGCGGTTGAAGGCAGTGCGTACGGGAAAACCTGTAACGCGCAGTCTGTTGGGAGGAATCCTTTTTTCGATGATGGCACGCATCTCTGGGGTATCATAGGATAGGGTCATGCGCCACTTGGGATAGTTTAAATCACAAGAACGGTCGTGCATCCCTTTAGAGAAAAGAGCTGTGTCGAGGTCTGTTGTGACCATAATGAGGGGGAGGTTAAGCTCTTTTGCTACATTGAGAAACATAGCATTCAAGCAAGGAAAGCAGGAGACTAGTAAGTCTGGGTTGTGTTTCAGTACTTCTAATCGGATCTGTTTCTCGATACTTTCTTGTTGCATCATCAGGAAAAAAGGGCCGAGGGAGGTCAGAAGTTTGAGCCACTCAAATTCTTCGTTGCGCAAGAGGTGGTTGTAGAGACGTTCTTGAGAGAAATTAAAAAGCATCCGCTTGAATACATCCGTAGAGGAGAGGGTTTCTTCTAGGGTATCAGCTACATAGACGTGGTAGCGCCCCTTGGCGTATTCACTTATTGCTTTGGTTACGCTTAGGTGTCCTTTGCCCCCCCCACAGGTGAATACAAGAGCAGAGCGTTCGGCATTTTTTGCATCGGGGTAGAATGGGGTGATATCAGAGAGATCGAGCAGGCGTTTTTTCTCATCCCAACAGGTATTCTGCTCTTCACCAAAATGGCAGGTGCAACATAGGTGTAGATCAACAGGTTCCTGTAAGAGAGTACTTGTTAGATTACTATAGGCATCGTTGATTCGTTGGAATATTTTACGGAACTTACCCAGGATAATGGCATGAGCAATTGGGGGGAAGGGGAGGAGAATGTTTTCCGGGAGGGTTTTTCCAAGCTGTTTATAAAACGAGTTCAGTTCTTTTTCAAAGAGCTCTAGCTGGGTGTCCAAATTTTCTTGGTCGAGGAGCTCTTTTGAAGGATAACTTTGTATGCTTTTCAGTACCCCTTCCAGGGTTTCTTCCCAGGCAAGAATTTGTTCTAAACTCGTGCAGACTCGATTCCAATATTCGAGGCTCTCGTCGTTTTTTTCCAGTAGCTCTTCGATGAATAGATTCATGCTAGTAGAAAGCTTAAAGCTCTCTTCTTTTTTTGTTATGCCTAGGTTGTGACGCATCTCTCGACCGAAGTTTTCTTCATTTAGTCGAATGATTATCGAAGGACGGGTTAGGCTTAAGGAAACAAGCCAGTTGCCAACAACTTGTTCCATGGAACGGAGGGCAAGCTCTCGTTTCAAGGAGCTCTGTGTAGCATTTTTTAGATAGTTTTCTAGTTCTCTTTCTAGCTCGATCGAAAAATGGAGTTGGGATCTTTCTTCAGAAGAACGCAAACTCAGCTGTAGGTCTAAATAGCGATAGACGAGGTCGGCTTCTTCTCTACGAAGGAGCTCTGTAAGAAGTTGATATTCTTTTTCCCGAACCCAGATTGATTTCAAATCTTCTAAGAATTCTTCTGTGTACATTCGAACATCTTCGCTCTGTTTCAAAGAGCGTGTCCAATGGGAGAGAAGTTGATCTGAGGCATCTCTGAGTTGGAAAACCATGCTGCGCAACATAGCGCATGAGAGCAGTTTTTGCAATCGAAACTTAAAGAACCTTTGATTAACTCAGCTGTTTCATCTTCAGAGTTTTTTAGACCAAAATTCATCTGAATCTAAAAATGCCGAGTTGATCAGAGGCCCCCCAATGGATACACAGAAATTGCATTTGGAGAATTATTGCTATTTCTTTAAAGTGAGAAAAAACAGGAGACAAAACACATGATCAAATATCCCCTTTTCTTTGAAGTAAGTGCTAAATCACCAAGTGGTGTACAGACGGGTTTTGAAGCGAATGCTGAAAGCTTCCCCCCTATTCCTTGCGCGATTCCTTCCGATTTTGGAGGACCAGGTGGAGGCTATTCACCAGAAGATTTATTTGCCCTATCAGTTGTTTCTTGTCTGATTGCTACGTTTAAAGTCTTTGCAGAGAAGACAAAGTTGAATTACCAGGACATACAAGGAGCTGCAAAGCTTACAATTGATCGAAACTCTGCAGGGATGCCTGGATTGCAAAAACTGGATTTGACTTTCACCCTCACAGGTGTTGAAGACCAGGAAAAAGCAAAGGCTCTTTGGGCAGAGTCAGAGAAATATTGCCTAGTTTCTAATGCAATCACAACAGAGAAAACATTCACCTATCTGTTTGCCTGAGGAAGAAGTGAGTTAAGAAGTGAGGATAGCTGTACTTGTGCAGCTAAGCTTATGACTTGCATGGTTCTTGCGGCTGGGGGAACCCAGCCGGTAGGGTATCCATATTGATTGGAGGTATACCAAACTCCAGTAAACCCAATAGCCAAGCTTCCAGCTTTTCTCCAATTCTCTGAAATCGAAGGAAAAATACGTTCAGAGATCTTTTCAAGAGCTGCAGTAGCCCCTTCTGTTGCCTGTGTTTGCAAAAACATGGGCAATCCTCCAAGACTCCAAGCGAGAACTCCTTCGATAACGAGCTGTTGGCTTTTTTTTCCGATCGACCTGGAAGGAGGGAGTGGTTCTTCAATGGGAGTAGTCTGTGGTTCTTTTGGTTTCCCAAGGATAGCTAAGATATCTGCATCAAGAGATGGAGGAATCTGCTCTTGTGGCTTTTTTTTGGAAAAAAGAAAGGGGAGAAGAGAACAGAGTTTATCCCATAACCAGTTGAAAAATTGAGATAGGCGAGGGAAGCTGGGCGCATCAGCTGCTACAAGGTTGGAAGAAGTTAAATACGCGCCCCCCCCCACTCGCTGCCGTTTAGTAGGCAGAGAGAGGGGATTTATGATTAAGGGGATAGCTTCTTGAGACCCTATTCTCATTTGAGTTTAATTGAATAGAACCGAGTCACATTTCCTTGTTTTGCAAGGATGAGGAGACGGTTGTTTTTAGTCTCTTCAAGGGCTTTGTTGAACTCATCAAGGGATGTTACTTTTTTATGGTTGATTGCCATAATTAAGAAGCCAGGGCGCATCCCTGCCATCGCAGCAGCTGAGCCTGGTTTGATCTTTGTGATGACAACACCTTCTTCTCCTTGGGTATATCCGAGCTTTTTTGCCAGATCAGGAGAGAGTGGCTCGACTTCCATGCCAAGCTTCTTAATAAATCCTCCGCTTCCTATATCTGTTGAGTGTTCGATAAGCGTGGCGGTGATGTTGATGAGCTTGCCGTTTCTATTCACCTTTAGAGAGATTTTTGTTCCGGGTTTGATCATGGAGATATCATTGCGGAACGAGCCAATTGACTTCACTTGCGTTTTGTTGTACTCGACAATGATATCACCTTGTTTCAGCCCCGCTTTATCAGCAGGTGAGCCTTTAACAACTTCTGCAACAAGAGCTCCTTCAGGTCTTTCTAGATCGAAGGCATCTGCCATGTCTTGGTCGAGAGGTTGTAGGGCAACGCCGAGGTAGCCTCGAGTTACAGTACCGTTATCTATGAGCTGTTTCATGATGTGCTTGGCCATATTGCTAGGAACTGCAAAGCCAATTCCCATATAGCCTCCTCCTTTGGAGACAATGGCCGTATTGATACCAATTGCTTGTCCTTCAAGATTGATGAGAGGACCACCGGAATTTCCGGGATTAATGGCAGCATCTGTTTGGATGAAGTCTTCAAAATCAGTGATGCGCAAGTTCTGTCTACCTAAAGCACTGACTACACCTACTGTGACGGTTGCTTGGAGTTGGAAGGGGCTACCGATTGCGATGACCCACTCACCTACGTCCATCAATTCGGAGTCTCCTAGAGGGAGGAAGGGGAAGTTTTTTCCTTCTGTTTTGATGACAGCAACGTCTGTACTGCTATCGAATCCGACAATTTCAGCAGGTAGCTCTCGTCCATCATGAAGTACAACGGTAAGTTTGCTAGCCCCTTTGACAACGTGCGCGTTGGTTAGTACATAGCCATCACTTGTCACAAAAAAACCAGAGCCTTGTGAAACGGAGGGGGCCTTTGGAGCTTTACGCATAGGAGAGCCGAAAAAGCGGTTAAAGAAGTCATCTGATAAGGAATCTTGTTGTGATTGATTAGAAGTGAGCTCTTGCTCATCTCCTATGCCTTCAGCCCGGATATAAACAACAGCTGGAGTTGCTTTTTTTGCCACAGAGGTAAAGACTTTAGAAATTTGTTGCGGTGTACAGCCGCACTCTTTCTCAAGAGAGATAAGGGGAAGAGAGAAAATACAGGAGAGAAGAATAAGTAAGTAGCGCATTATGATTCCTATCGTTTTGTTGACTCGGACCTCTTTTTTATAGCATGAGGGTTAGGAGAGTTCAAGAAATATCGAGAACTTCTAGTTGTTTGTCTTCAATTAAGGGGAGTTCTTTATCGATCAGTTCTTTTCCTGCAAAAGTGACGATAACACCAGCGTCAATTTGCTTGAGTAGGTGTCTATCCATTGCAGATTGAATTTTATCGGAGGAGAGAGAGAGAAGATTATCACGGAAATCCTGTCTCATCTGGTGGGTTTTTCCATTGCGGTGCCAGGTGTAACCTACGATTGCCCGGTTGCTCGGGGCTGTAGGAGTATCCATGTGTTGGATGATACCGAGTTTCGCTTCTTCGAGATCTTGCTCGTTAAATTCTCCAGCTGCAATTTCCTCGATGGAGTGAGTGAATGTGCGCAAGGATCTAGCAATATGGGGATCGCGGTAGGCATAGAAATAGAAATTGCCCAAAAGTGAGTTATAGCTAGCACCACCACCGTAGGCACCGCCCTGTTCGCGAATCCGGTGGTGCAAGACTTTGTTTTCGAGAAGGAGGGTAGCTACTTGCAAGGCGGGTGCGTCTTCATGGGCATAGGTGACTGTTTTAAATCCTTGGGCAGTGAAGGCTACAGGGGAAGATGTGATACGGGCTTGGTTGGGAACTTTTTGTAAGTTAGCTTGGAAATCCCAAGGTGTGAAAGACGAGGAAGGGAGGTCTGTCAGTCCGAAGAATTCTGCCTTATCAATTGTATTAAAAAGGGCCTCGTCACAACTAAGGACAAGGTGAGGAGAGGCTCCTCGTAAGAGTTTATCCTGGAGCTGTCTTAAACGTTGCATGAGATGGGGAAGTTCTTGCGAGAGATTTTGACAGAGTGCTTGTATCTTGAGGTAATAGCTAAGACCGTGCGAGAGCTGGTTGATATGGGATGAGGTAGAAAAGCCAGAGAGTGCAAGCTGGGAGGCATAGCGCAAAGAGTTCGAAGAGAGTCTGTTTTGTAATGAGCTTCCCAGTTTTTTGATTAGTTCTTCGATTCGGTCAGTTTCATCGAATCTAGCCTTTGTGATCATCTCTTCAAGTAGAGAGAAGAGTTTATCAGCTTTTCGACCCAGAGCTTTTCCATGCAGCTGCAGAGCGGGTCTGCATTGGCCGGCATCTGTGGCTTGTGTATATAGAGCAGAGTGGGCTTCCACCCCACCTGTATGAGCATGGACAAATTCAAGATTTTCGATATAGTCGCGATTTCCAACACCTAGTTCAGGCCAAAGGGTAACAAAAATCTGTAGATCGAAGAGCTCGTCTTCTGTGAGATTGGGCAAATCGAAGAGAAGGTCTGCATATACAATATGATTTGTGAAGGTGTTGTGATGAATAATCTCTAGATTCTTTTGTGAATATGTCTCTATGGGGAAATCACGTGTTTCAGCCGGAACATCTGCAAGAGTGACTTTTGGAAGACAGTCGAGCTTTTGTCCTTCAACAGCTGATTGGAAAGCTTCAAGCTGTTTCGTTTGGTCTAGGATGTTGCTAACTTGTTTCTCTGTCAGCTTCTGGCGGATAGTTTGTAACTTTTCTTCTTCTTCTTTTCCCTCTTTTGATGAGAGATCTGGGTCTGGAGAGAAGCTAAGGCGGACAAAATGGGGGTTATTGAGTAGGTACTTTTCTATTAGGGGGGAGAAGAAGAGGGGGTCATTTGCTTTCTCTGCAATTTCTTCGAATAGGGCATGCATGGTAAGCGCATTTTCTGGAGCACATCCATGCTGTTTAGCCAAAGCTGAGCGCATGAAAAGGGTGAGTCCAAAAGGGTTGTGATCGGAGCCGATTTCTGTTCGGGAGAGCTCGAGCTGGTGGACCGCAGCTTCTGTCAGGTGGGGCGCAATTCCTTCTTTAGCGATTTTTGCTAGATTGTCAAATAGAGCCTTTTCAATTTTTTCTCCATCTTCGCCTTTACATCCTCGAAAGATGAAGACAAGGGGAACATCTGTCATTTCTGCATCGAGGAAGCTATCTGCATGGATGCAGAGCTTGGTGTCAAGAAGCGCTTTTTTTAAGGGGGATGCATCGGTATCCATCAAGATGGAATCGAGGATAGACAGAGCTAGCACTTCTTCTTGCTCAAGAAGAGGTGTTGTGAGCCAACCGAAGGCATGGATGTGTTTTTTATCGAGATCATCGATCTCGCTAGTCGGGTAAGGGAGACTTTTTCTAACGGGCTTAGTGAACCGTTTTTGGTAGCCAATCCCGTCTTGTTGCGGGCGTTTTTGTACACTTTTGAAGGCGTGAGTGCTTAGGAAATCGAGGTGTTTTTTCAACGGGAAGTTACCGTAGAAGAAGAAGAGACAGCAGCTTGGATGGTAGTGAGTTTCATGGAACTCGATTAGTTTTGCATAAGTGAGGTCTGGGATCTCCTTTGGATCACCACCAGAGTTATAAGCATAAGGGAGGTCCGGGACTAAAGCCTCCATGAGCGCATGCCACACTCTAGAGTCTGCAGAAGAGAGGGCCCCTTTCATTTCGTTGTAGACGATTCCTTTATACTCGAGCTTACTGTTTGGATCATCTGGAGTAGAAAACTCTAGCCTGTGTCCTTCTTGCAAAAAGCTGAGCTCATTTAGCTTGGGATGGAACGCTGCATCAATATAGACCTCTAGTAGGTTATAGAAGTCTTTTTCGACCTGTGACGCAGCCGGATAGCAGGTGAAATCACTTCCTGTGAAGGCATTCATGAATGTATTAAGGCTACGTCTATTCATTGAGAAGAAGGGATCTTTAACAGGGAATTTTCGTGAGCCACAAAGAACGGTGTGTTCAAGGATGTGAGCTGCACCATTGGAGCTATCAGGTAGTGTCTTGAAGGAAAGACAGAAGAGGTTTTCAGGATCTTCATTTTCTAGGTGCATGATTTGTGCACCTGTTGGTAGGTGGATGAGCTCTCTTAAAACACTTTGCAGCTCTTCGATGTAGAGGGATTTGACAAGAGCAAAATCTTCATATTTTTGCCCTTCTTGTGTGAGAAAGTTTTTATCCATAATAAGACAAGGGTAAACGACTGGGAAATTTTTGTCAGGAGATTGCTTTTTATCAAAAAAAAAACTAGATTTCTTCGTGTTTAACGATTTTAGAGAGGAAGTTATGCGGATTGGACCTACTGTACCACAAACCGGAACACAGCCTTCTATAGGAGATGTAGTTCGCCAGCCTGCGCAACCTCAAGGTTTCCGTTCTACTCTAGTGGGGGAAACGAGAAATTCTTTTTCCTTTCGGCAGATTGTAAGCACGATGCTTTCTTCGATTACTCGATTTTTTAGGTGGGTATTTTCTTGGCTCTGTTGTTCCAAAGAAGAAAGAGCAAGCCAAGCAATCGACTACTTTAGAGTTGTAGATACAGGAAGACAAAAGACAAAATACCGTCTTGTTCTGCAAGGGAAGGGGACAGAAAATGAACTTCGCTTTGCTTCCAAGTCTGTTTTTCTAGAAGGGATTTCATTTCCAGATAAGAAGATGCGTAGTCATATCCGGGATATGCTCTTGCATATTATAGAAGAGGAGAGACTCGATTCGATTCGAACCTCTTATTTAAAAGATGCAAAAACACTGTGGGATTGTGGTCTGAGAACGAAAAGTAGTGTTTTTTTTGATCCGTCGAATCCAAAAGCTCCTCTGAATAAATGGATCAAGAAGGTCGCTCGAAAGGCTTCGAAGCACCCAGCCCTCGAAGTAGTGGAAGATGCTACTATGCGCTCAGTGATTGAAGATGCAACAGATGCAGAGACTATGGATATAAGGCACCACACGTTCCAGCCGGAGCTAGCAAGAAGAAAATTAAAAGGGGTAGAGCACTCCTTGGGCTATTCATTCGATATAAATGAACATATAAAGAGAGCAGGAGAAGAAGATTCCTACTATCGCAGATGTCTCGAGGAGCTTATGAAAGATGGTGAGATAGCAGATCAATCTGATCCGATCCAAGCAGAACTTCCTTTAGAGGCTCTTTTTGCGTTAGCTGATGCAGCTAAAAGCCCCGTAGATAGAGCAATCACCCAGTCTGTTGTAGCGATATTTTATAACGAATAAAAGCCCCTACAAGGTAGGGGCTACAAGGCTTTTTACCAAGTCAAATTAGAAGAAGACTGGTATTCGGTCACTCGGGTTTCAAAGAAGTTCTTCTCTTTACCCAGGTCAATTGTTTCACTCATCCAAGGGAACGGATTTTTTGCCCCCTCAAATTGCGGTTCTAGTCCGATTCTTTCTAAGCGGCGGTTTGCGATATACTGCACATATTCGCGAAACATTGGCGCAGTAAGTCCTAAAATACCTCTTGGGAGACAATCTTCTGCATATTGGACCTCTAGCTCGACTGCTTCAAGGACCAGGTTCGTCATACGCGTTTGGAACTCAGGTGTCCAGAGTTCTGGATTTTCTGCTTTGATTCCATTGATCAGGTCGATACCAAAGTTAAGGTGGATCGTTTCATCCCGCAAGATGTATTGGAACTGCTCTCCAATCCCAACAAGCTTATTAATGCGGTTGAAGGAGAGGATCATTACAAATCCGCTATAAAAGAAGATCCCTTCCATGATGATGTAGAAACCGATCAAGTTCTCAAGGAACTTCTGAGCTCCTTCAGGAGTGGCTGTTGAGAAGCCTTCCTGCATGACATCGGCTGTCAATTTCATTTCGAAGGCATCTTTTGCATGGATCGAGTTGATCTCGTTGTACATGTTGAAGATTTCGCCTTCATCAAGAGCAAGCGATTCGACGATATAGTGGAAAGTATGCGTGTGGATCGCCTCTTCAAATGCCTGTCTAAGGAGGTACTGCCTAGCTTCTGGGTTAGTTACATGCTTGAAGATAGCAAGGGTGATGTTGTTGGCTACAAGGCTCTCAGCTGTGCTGAAGAAACCTAGGTTACGCATGATTACAAGACGTTCATCATCGCTTAGATCGTTTGATTTCCATAGATCGATGTCTTTGGCCATGGAGACCTCTGTTGGCATCCAGTGGTTCGCACAGCCATTGAGGTAGTGTTCCCATGCCCAGTTGTACTTCAGAGGCATTAACTGGTTCACATCAACTGCATTGCAATTGATCAGTCGCTTGTCTTTGACGTGTACTCGTTCCGGTCCTTGGAGTTTTTCTTCGGCTTTTTTTGTCTTTTCTTCAAATTCTAACATATATTTCTCCTATTGACAGCTCTCGCAGCCCTCTTCCATGTTACAGACGATGGGTTGATCTTTTTTCTCCCGACTAACAGAGATCTCACTGGATGCTGACTTGTTTTTCATCCAGCGGGGTTGAAGTCCTCTTTTATTAACATCCGTGGTTGATTTCTCAATCTGTGTTGCAGCCAAGGTACGTAGGTAGTAGGTCGTTTTGAGTCCTTTGTTCCATGCTTGGAAATACATCTGGTTCATTTTTTTTCCACTAGGCTCTGCGAGATAGAGGTTGAGAGATTGTCCCATGTCGATCCACTTTTGTCTTCTGCTCGCACATTCGATGATCCACTCAGAGTCGATCTCAAAAGCTGTTGGGAATATTCGCTTGATCTCATCTGGGATCCGATCGATTTCTGAGATGATGCCATCAAAGTATTTCAAATCATCAATCATTTGCTCGTCCCAAAGCCCTAACTCTTTTAGTTTTTCAACTAGGAAGAAGTTTGGGAGTGTGAACTCTCCAGAGAGGTTAGACTTCACGAACAGATGGCGGTACATTGGTTCAATCGATTGGGTAACACCCATGATATTGGAGATCGTTGCAGTAGGGGCAATCGCCATCGTGTTACTATTGCGCATTCCATACTGCTTGACCGATTCACGTACTGGTGTCCAGTCCATGGTTGCACTTGTATCAACATCGACATCTTGCCCCCGCTCTTTTGCTAGGAGGCCGATGGTGTCGATTGGGAGCAGGCCGCGATCCCACTTGGAGCCTTTGTATGACTCATAGGTGCCTCGCTCTTTTGCAAGCTCGCTTGATGCGAGAATCGCATGGTAGGAGATGAACTCCATGCTTTCATCAGAGAATTGCACTGCTTCATGGCTCGCATAACTGATGTTCTGTATGTAGAGAGCATCCTGCGATCCCATAAGCCCTAATCCAATCGGGCGATGGCGCATGTTGGCATTGCGAGCCACTTCGATTGGGTAGAAATTAATATCGAGCACGTTGTCGAGCATTCGTACAGCTGTTTTGATTGTCTTAGCAAGCCTCTCTTTGTCTAATCCGTCTTTTGTTGTGTGGGCAGCAAGGTTAATAGAGCCTAAATTACATACGGCTGTTTCATCTTCTGATGTGTTTAGTAGAATCTCTGTGCAGAGGTTAGAGCTGTGTACAACCCCTTTGTGGTCTTGTGGAGAGCGGATGTTGGAGGGGTCTTTGAAAGTAATCCAAGGATGGCCTGTTTCAAAGAGCATGCTGAGCATTTTGCGCCATAGCTGTGTTGCCTCCACTTTTTTGAAGAGGGTAATCGTTCCATCTTCTGTCATCTTTTCGTACTCGGCATATCTTTTTTCAAATGCCGCACCGTAGAGGTCATGTAGATCGGGTACGTCGCTTGGACTGAATAGAGTCCAGTTTCCATTTTCTTGGACCCGTTTCATAAAGAGATCAGGAATCCAGTTTGCAGTGTTCATGTCATGGGTTCGGCGACGCTCATCACCTGTATTTTTGCGAAGCTCTAAAAAGTCTTCGATATCTAGGTGCCAAGTTTCTAGGTAACAGCAGAGAGCTCCTTTGCGTTTGCCTCCTTGGTTGACGGCAACAGCAGTGTCATTAGCTACTTTTAGAAATGGGATCACACCTTGAGACTTTCCATTTGTTCCCTTAATACGTGCTCCTGTGGCACGGACATTTGTCCAGTCATTTCCAAGGCCACCAGCCCACTTTGAGAGTTTGGCATCGTCAGATACGATTTTGAAAATGTGCTCTAGGTCGTCCATTACAGTCGAAAGATAGCAAGAGCTGAGCTGAGCTGTGCAAGTCCCGGAGTTGAAAAGTGTTGGAGTTGCAGAGCTATAAAGGAATTGGGAAAGAGTATTGTAGAACTCGATGGCTCTTTCGTTTTTGTCTTCGCCTTCATTGATTGAAAGACCCATAGCGACACGCATCCAGAAGATTTGGGGTGTTTCTAGACGTCTTTCTTCTTCATGGATGAAGTAGCGGTCGTAGAGAGTTTGTAGACCGAGTAGGTAGAATTGATCATCCCGTTCTACATCCATTGCTTGGGCTAGCTTATCGAGATCGAAGTCTTTTAAATCAGGAGATAGGCGTTCAATGGAGATGCCATGTTCGATGTAGGTCTTGAAGTATTCTTTGTGTCGTTTTTTTAATTTGCTATCAGAGGCAGATACGTTCAGAGTCTCTCTATATAGGACATCGAGTAGAAGGCGAGAGGCCACACGAGAATAAGCAGGATCTTTTTCGACGCTGGCGCGAGCTGCCATGATGACAGCAACATCTACTTCCTTCTCTCTGATCCCTTCGTAGAAATTAAGGATGCATAGATCAAGTAGTTCTTGTACCGATACAACTTTTTCTAATCCTCGACAAGCATGAGAGAGCCACTTTTTAAGTTGCCTTTCAGAGACAGACTTCTTTTTACCAGCCTCTGTGATAACAGTAAATTTACGTGCGTGGGAATCTGCATCATCATCGTCTTCTTTCAGTTGTTCTGCACTGGGTAGTTGGACACCAGCTCGCTGCAGAATCAACTTTTTGGCAACGTTGAAAAATCCTTCGCGCATCAGTTGGTTTTCTACTTCATCTTCAATAAAGCTTGTCTTGAGTTCTAGTCCTTTTTTATGTGATTGTGCGGCGCGTGATACTACTTTTTGTGTGAGTAAATTGACAGAGTCGATGATTTCTTGTGAGGAAGGGCCCGTAATGGATTGGTTGCTGCGGAAGGCTTGTTCGATTGTTGCAGCAATTTTCATTGGATTGAAACGAACTTTAGAACCATCGCTGCGTAAGACTTTCAGGTTTTGAGGAGAATCTTCTCGAAGCTGTTTGTGCTTGTCTCGATAGATGATGTAATCTCTAGCTACATCATGATGGCCGAGCTCCATTAAAGAGACCTCCACCATATCTTGAATCCCTTCAACGGTCAGACAAGTTCCCTTTTTTGCGAGATGAGCAAGTCTTTCAACAACAACTTTTGATGAAGTCCCTACAACTTGAGAAAGTTCTTCAGGAAGAGGTTCATTTTTAGGAAGATTTTTCGTGTCTCTAAAAGCTGCTTCAACAGCGTGATAAATTCGCTTACTTCTGAAAGGAACAAGTGTTCCATTACGTTTGACAACCGTAAAGTGATTAAGGTCACTTTCTCTGTCCAATGTAGCTTGTGTTGACTGCTCTGAAGAGAGAGATTCTTTGGTCATAGGGAGTGCTCCTTAAAATCTTGAGGGTTAGGGGGTCTCTACCACATCTGGTAGCGTTTTATATATACAACCACTATATATAGTATCTGTCTTCTTCTCGTCCACAAAAAATTTTGCGTTCCTAGGAAAAAAAATCCGAGTCTCTAGACAAACAAAAATGTAATGTATGAGAAGTAGGCGAATAGCAAAATTGCGCCATCTAATCGGGATAATCGATCACGTCCAAGGACCATCAAAACCCACAGTAAGATCGAGAAGGATAGCATCAATGGGAAATCGATGAAAAGCATTTTATTCGAAAAAAGAATCGGCTTCACAATCGTTGCACAAGGGATGATCAGGAGAAGGTTGAAAATGTTGCTGCCGACCACAGTGCCAACAATAATTTCTCTTTCTTTTCTAAACGCCGCAACAATAGCTGTTGCAAGTTCTGGTAGTGATGTACCAAAGGCAATAATAGAAATCGCGACGATCCTCTCAGATAGCCCGATCACCATCGCAAGATTTAATGCTCCATCGATGAGTAGTCGTGTCCCCAAGATAAGCAATACACTACTTGCAATGATCGAAAGAACTTGCAAGGTAATCTTTGCGGGGACTCGCTCATTGTTATGGATTTTGATCTCTTCTTCGACTTCTGCCTTTTTTGGAGGAAAAAAATATTGAAATACAATGTATAGGATCAAAACGAGGAATAAGAAAATCCCTTCCGGCCTGCTGATTTTTCCACCTAACATCACAAAAAAAAGGATGAGGTAGGTAAGTAGAAGCTGAGGCATTTTTTGCCATTTGATCTCGTGGGTGACCTTGCAAGGTCGCAGCAATAGGTAGACTCCGAGTACAAGTCCCATATTCGTGATATTAGAACCGAGGGCATTGCCGAGGGCAATGTCTCCATTCGAACCCTTGATCTGTCCGACGATACTGACGAGAACTTCTGGAATCGAGGTGGCAAAGGCGACTATCGTTAACCCAATTAGCATTCGAGAAAGTTTGAAATGAAGAGCCAGCTGGACCGCAGAGCGAACTAAAAGATCTGCTCCAACATAGAGCAATAAAATTCCAAGAGCGATGAATAGCCAAGCAAATCCCATTCTTTACTGTTATAGAGAAGTGTGAAATTCATTGAAACACTCTTGATTTTTGAGTATGATGGAGGAATGAGACGAATCTATATTGTACCCAATATTATTACAGCCTTTAGCCTAGCCTGTGGACTCTTTGTTATCTTCAAGGTGAACATGATTGAGCCGGGGATGGAGACATACAAGTCTCTGATGGCCTCTACGCTACTCCTTTTATTGGCAGCCTTTGCAGACTGGTGCGATGGAGCTATTGCTCGGATGATGCATGCAGAGAGCGAGTTTGGTTTTTTGTTTGACTCCTTATCAGATGCGGTTACATTTGGAGTAGCCCCTTCCGTTCTAATGCTCAAGAGTCTCTCTTTAGAAAGAGGAACGGCCTTGTCGTTTTATGCTGTTATTGGGGCTATGGTGTTCTCTATTTGTGGTATTTTACGCTTGGTTCGCTTCAATGTGATGCAAGCAAAAATCAAGAAATTGCCTAAGCATGAGACAAAAAAATATCGTCACTTCACAGGACTCCCAATTCCAGCAGCAGCTCTTGCAGTTGTTGGAACTAACCTTCTTTTTGCATATCCTCGTTTCGAAGGATGGGTGAGTTGGAGTGAAACAACTCAAACAATCATTATGGCAACTATGGCCCTTGTCCTAGGTTACTGTATGATGAGTCGTTTTAAGTTTCCCAGTGCCAAGTTTCTTCATATTCGGGTGCATTCTTTCCATTTGGTTTTTTTCGGAGTCTTGTTTGCTTTTTTCTTCCTTTATGGATTTCTCTATTTTTTCCCTATTGCCCTAGCATCGCTTGCCTGGGCTTATATCCTATTTAGTTGGAGCCTTGTCATCATCCGTATGATTGTCGGGAAAAAGTCCAAGACATTGTCAGACTTTGAGCCTAATCATGATGATTGAGTATCTCGCAATTGGATTTTTTGCAGGATTAGCACTCTTTTTTGGTTTAAAAATCCAAAAGTGGAAGCTGCGCTGTGCTCTTTTAGAAGAAAATTTGCAATTTGCAAAAAAGAGTCACGAGGAGATTAAAGAATCTTTCGCAGCCCTTTCTCATGATGCACTAGAAAAGAACAACAGAGCTTTTCTTGATCTAGCCAAGGCCAATTTGGAAAAGTTTCAAGAGGGGGCGAAAGGGGATTTAGAGAAGCGGCAGCAATCGATCCATGATCTTGTCAAACCTGTGAAAGAGACTTTAGGCAAGCTCGATGAAGGTCTTCACAAGCTAGAGAAAGAGCGGAAAGGGGATCACTCTTCTCTCAAGACACAGATAGACTCTTTAATGAGCGCAAAACAAGAACTATCCAAAGAGACGGGCAATCTTGTCAAAGCACTTAGAACACCCGCTGCAAGAGGGCGCTGGGGAGAGATACAACTTCGTAGGGTAGTAGAGATAGCAGGGATGCTCAATCACTGCGATTTCTATGAGCAAACAACTTCAGAGGGTGGACTTGCCCGTCCCGATCTGATTATTAAACTTCCAGGTGGTCGTCAAGTAGTTATTGATTCAAAGGTCCCTCTGGAATCCTATCTTGATGCCATCCAAACTGACAACGAAGCTATCCGAGAAGCCAAGCTAAAAGATCATGCGCGTCTTGTCCGCTCCCATATCGGAGCTCTTTCGAAAAAGTCGTATCATCAACACTTTAGCCCGACTCCTGAGTTCGTTGTTCTCTTCCTTCCTTCAGAGACATTTTTTAGTGCTGCGCTTCAGTATGATCCCACTCTCATTGAAGTAGGGGCTGATCAAGGTGTTATCGTGGCAACACCGACAACACTGATAGCACTGCTTCGTGCTGTAGCTTATGGCTGGAAACAAGAGAGTCTTTCTCTTCATGCAGAACAAGTAAGTGAGCTTGGTCATGAGCTCTACAAGCGGATTTCTGACATGACCGCTCACTTCTCTAAGATGGGACGTTCACTCAATACTGCGGTAGACTCATACAACAAGGGGATAGGCTCTTTAGAGTCGCGTGTGCTTGTTTCAGCGAGGAAGTTCAAAGAGCTAGGAGCTGCCGCTACAAAGCTTGAAATCGACAATATAGAAGTCGTTGAAAAGACCCCTCGTCAGCTCGAGCCCCATCCGTAGCTAGTCTATTTTTTAAGTGTGTTTTTAAAGCTCTCTAACCATTCAGGAGAGACGCCTGCTCGCAATCTATTTTCTTCTTGGAAAGGCGTTCCCATAGCTCTTTTTGGGGGGAGCATTTCAGGGAGAGCATTTGTCCAAGCATCCCACTGAGAGGTTTCTGGGTCTTTTAGTTTTTTCAGCCAGTTCCAGCCGAAAGAGACATGGACGATTTCATCAAGGAGAATTTGTTCCATGAGCTTTGCTGACTCGAGATCTCCATATTTTGCGAAGGTAGAGCCGTATAGAGGCGCATAGTCAAGATTGGCCATCTCGAAGGTGAGACTCATCACACTAACATATTGGGCAGGTGTACGTAGATAGGGGGTGTATGCCCAAAAGTGTTTGTAAAGGGGAAGGTCCCCAAATTCAACACCAAGAGCATTTAGCTGCCTTTGATAGAGGCGTACGTGTTCTTGTTCTTCGCGAAGTGTATTGGCGACCCCGCGGCGAAAGTGTTTGGGAGCTTCTGGGAATGCAAGAAGGGCATATGCCATAATTTCTACAGCAAGCAGTTCATGACCAGCAAAGCGATGGAGGCAAACGGCTCGTTTATCTTGATCCATTAGTTCATGCAGGGAAGGAAGCTTGTCTTTGCGGGAATGTTTTTGGAAGTGCATTCCTTTTGGTCGAACGGGCTCATTCCAGAAAACAGAAGAGCCTGGCTCATTGTCAGTCAATGTACCAGGCTCAAGAAGTTTTTCCGCTAGGGTATCACCATTTAAAATGCGTGTAGCCCACTCGCGAAGTTCCATTATTGTACTTCGTGCACAAAGTAGGCGGGAAAGGCAAAATTGTTATTAGATCTCGGTGATCCAATCAATGTTACTTGTTTCCCAACGTAGTCTCCAAGATCGACTTGTGTACTGTAGACATAGGCGACAGGGACGTTTTTACTTTTGACGATGTAGTTTCCCGGAAGATTTTTAATTGGGGCATTGTAGGCCTCCACTGTTCCAGAAATAGAAGCTGCAACGAGTTTTTGTTCTTCGTAGTAGGCTCCTTTGTCTTTATGGTCGTTTATTTCTGTCCAGCTTGCATAGAGGGCATTTTCAATGCCTTGCCAGTTTTGTCCGGTTGTTTGCTGTTTGCGGAAAGAACCAGAGCGCTTATTTGTTTCTGTTTTCTTTTCAGGTGTGAAACCAGATGCAAGTGCTGCTTTTTGCTCAAGATAGTCGATTCTTTTTTGTAGATATTCCTCTTGGACACCGGCTAGAGCTTCTTTTGAGAGCTCAACCATTCTAGGGAAATCGGTGTAGTCGTGGATAATGGTTAAGAAACCTTCTTTGATTTGATCAAAGTTGATTTCTTCGAAATCGTTGGTCAGTTCATTTTTAGCAAGTAGCGATGCTGCTTCCAGAAGTTGTTCGACGCTTTCTTTGCGTAGAGCCATCTTTTCTTTCAGTTCTGGACCACCTACATGCTCAATATATTCTTTAGAGACGTAAAAGCAGGTGTTGGCTGGAGGAGCGATTTTGAGCCATTTCTTATTATCGGAACTAATTGTTCCCTCCACTCGGTCACCAGAGTTAAGGTGGCCAATCACTGGAGCTTCCAGATGGGGCTCTAGGCGAATGTTCACTCTGTTTCCTTCTACGACGTTGTCTAGAACAAAACTACGGAAAACATAGGCTTTAAGCGCTTCGGGAGGTTGGACGCAATAATACTCGCCTTCTTGGTCAGCAATCGACAGAAGCTCGTTTTTGGTCAGCTCTCGCACGATGTATCCATCAAGATCTGGCTGCAGGCGCATGCGCACTTTATCGCCAGTTACTTTTCCTGTGAAAGGGGAGAAGGCCGCTTTTACAACAGGAGATCTTCTTTGCGCCTTTTTTTCAGGTTGCGCATTGAGTTGGATTTCCTTCGGAGTAAGCGGGTCTTCTTCAGCAAAGCCATTGGTGAGAAGAAAAGTGCTCAAAAGAGCGCCTATCATTAAGAAGGGGTTTGACATGGTAGAGGGTCCTCCTAACACATTTTTTCGGAAGACCCATTCTAGAAAGTTACGGTTTAAATGACCAACATTTTTCGCTCTTGATCAAAGATAAGAGGAGCTACGAGTTGAGAACTGAGCTGATGTGTTCACAGTTCGGAGTTCCACATGTGCATCCGACAGGGGTGCCTAAGTAGACGTTGTACTGCTCTTTTGCATTAAGTGGATTGGTAACGATATAGAGTTTGTCCCCTGATTGGGCGATCTCCCAATTGCGAAAACTAAGATCTTCGTCGGAAACTTCTTCCTCATGCTCAATAGAGCCAGCTGGTAGCTCTTCTTCATCTTGCAAGACACTCATGATTTGACAGTGCGTGCAATTGCAATGAGGTTCTGGTTTGGGGAGGTTTTCTCCAGTTTCAAAACCCACGACTTTCGACACAGCTGCGATTTTCTCAAGAACCTCCTTAGGGAGATCAGGGCTACTAGCAGCGTCCGGGTTATGCTGCAGCATATTGCCCATGTTTGCATCGAGTCCAAGGGGGAGAGGAAGGCTAAGTAGAGCAGAGTCTTCCATTATCTCAGAGGGGAAAATGGAAGGGGGCGTCTCCTTAGACGAGGGGGTAGAGTCTTGTTCGATATACTTTTCGTGGGCAGAGAAAATGGACTCTATTGTCGTTTTGTCTAGGTTGGGGATTTCAATAGTAGATCCATTTACGAGACCAATAATTAGGATAGAGTTGTCGTCTCTCTTCTCTGCATGCAAGGAGATGACATTTTTCCAAGAGGTTGAAACGTAAGGAGGGATGCTTAGGATTTTTTGGTTTACTTTCATAGAATGTTACCTTTGGGAGTTCTTCTACGATAGATTATACTTGAATTTGAAAGATTTGTCAATCGAATCTGGCAGTCCCTTAATTCGTCTGCTGAAATTCCTTTTGAAGTAACTGTGTGTAAGCGGGATAAAAAAAAAGATTGTGTAAGGGGGGAGGAGGAGCTATATTGCGAATAAAATAATTCTTATGGAGCTCATGCCTGTGTCCAAAACTACCTACGTCATCGACACCAATGTTTTTCTACACGATCCCAACGCAATTCATGCATTTGAAAATAGTGATATCGTTATTCCGCTTCCTGTTGTAGAGGAATTAGACGATCTTAAACGAAATACGGATGAACGTGGAAGAAATGCTCGAAATCTCATCCGTTTTATTGACTCGATCAAGAGTCAAGGGGGAGACCTCAGCCAAGGGGTGGAGACACAAAAAGGCAACACTGTTCGTGTTCACTCTTCTATTAAGCCGATGGAGAAAGGGGAATTTCCGCTACCTTCAGATCGTACGAACCACAAGCTCGTTATGGCATTCCAAATTGCTCAGAAAACTCCAGATGTAGTTTTTCTATCAAAAGATCTCGTTATGCGGGTAAAGGCTGAAGCTGTAGGACTAAAATCTAGAGACTATGAAAACCTCAAAGTCTCTTATGACAAGCTCTACAAAGGCTATAGAAAGCTAGAGGTTCCTAAAAGTGAAATTGATCTATTTTTCAAAGATGGCTATATAAAGACTGAAATCGAGGGCTTACGCCCCAATGAATTTTGTTTGATGACTTCTCCAGAAAAATCTTCTGCAGTTGCCAGGTTTAATGCAAAGAAAGGACAGTTAGAACCTCTTCTCAAAGTGAGTCAGGATATTTGGGGGATTTTGCCCCTCAATATGGAGCAAAAATGCGCTCTAGATCTTCTTTTACGTGATGACATCAAACTCGTTACCTTAGTCGGTCCTGCCGGAACAGGAAAGACACTTCTTACCATCGCATCTGCTATGCGCAAAGTATTTGATGAAGGACTCTATTCAAGAATTCTCGTTAGCCGCCCCATTGTCCCTCTCGGAAAAGATATCGGGTATCTTCCCGGAACAAAAGAAGAGAAGCTCACTCACTGGATGCAGCCGATCTACGACAACTTAGAATTCCTTTGTTCTTCCACTAATGGATCAGGAGATGGGCAGGGAGAGACTCAAGCCTATATTATGGAAAGTGGCAAGATTGAGATGGAAGCTGTTACCTATATTCGAGGGCGCTCTCTGCCAAAAATGTTCATCATCATCGATGAAGCACAGAACCTCACTCCTCACGAAGTCAAAACGATCATTTCGCGAGCCGGGCAAGGAACAAAAGTAGTATTAACAGGAGATCCGACACAGATTGATAATCCTTATCTTGATAAGGATTCGAATGGGCTTACATTTACTGTAGGTAGGTTTGCAAACCAGAGTGTCTTCGGCCATATGTTCTTAGAGCGTACAGAGCGCTCTGAGCTAGCTGCTATTGCAGCTGATGTGATGTAGGCTCTTTAAATGGGTAATCCAAGAGCTTGGAACCCTGCTTTTCCAGAGATCAACTTTAAGATCTTCTTCCCTAAAGAAAAGGGTAAATCTCTTAAGTCTTTGATCACTAATTTTTGAACCACAGCTTCGTCAACTCTCAGTAATCAAACGAGAAACCATGTTTTAGATGCTGGAGATTTTGCACCTTTTCGCAAGATCTGTTATGCTCCAACCTTCTATTGCCCGGAGGCCTTTCATGTTAAAAAAAATATTTATTGGAGTTCTAGCGTTGTCGATTTCCACGGCAGCACTGCAAAGTGAAGAAAAAGCTCGTGGTCGCGTTGTGTATGCAGATGTTACAGGTGACTTGATGCATGCAGGGCACATTTCCTTTTTCCAGAAAGCTCGTGCAGAAGGGGACTATCTGATTATTGGTGTGCTAGCTGACGAGGATGTTGAGTCGTATAAGCGTACCCCTATCCTTTCACTTAAAGAGCGTGTTGCAGTGATCAAGGCTTGTAAGTATGTTGATGAAGTGATTGAGGCTCCTCCCTTACGAACAACTGAAGAGTGGTTGAAGAAGCACAATATTGATATTGTTGTGCACGGGGATGATATGGATGAGGAGCTTTTGGTTGATCAGTATGGAGTTCCTATGAAAATGGGGATTTTTAAAACTGTTTCCTATTATAAGGGAATTTCAACTACAGAGATCATTCAGAGAATCGCAGACCGGTGCGTAAAAAAGGATCAGCAATATGCCGCAAAGTAGTGACGAGAAATTTGTTCGAAGAACAATCGAGCTAGCAAAAGAAAATGTAAGCAAAGGGGGGCGTCCCTTTGCATGTCTTATCGTAAAAGATGGAGAAGTGCTAGTAGAGTCACCCAACCTAGTCGCACAGACTCATGACCCTACAGCGCATGCAGAGATCCTTGCGATACGAGAAGCCTCTCAAATCTTACAATCTGAGCATTTCACAGGGTGTGACTTTTATATCTTGGCCCATCCTTGTCCGATGTGTTTAGCTGCAATGTATTACTGCAGCCCCGATCGGGTCATTTTCATCACAACAAGAGATGACTACTCTCAATTCTATATTGACGATCGCAAGTATTTTACCCTAGTGAACTTCTACGAAGAAATCCACACTCCTTGGCAGGAGAGAAAAATGCCAATGGAGCATCACCCAGATCCTGAGGGGATTGAGGTGTATAGGCTCTGGAAAGACCTTAATTAACTTGATTAGATTGAAGGTTTTTAATTGATCTTTATTTAAAAAAACTTGACATAAGCAAAGTACTTAACAATTATGGAATTATCCGTCTCAACGGATACAGATAGACTCCATATCTGATCGATTCAAGAGTCAGATATTCCGAAATATGTACCACTCTATCAGAATGCAATCGTAATGGATAAACTCTGTGATGGGGAGACATTTTCAGAAGAAAAGACAACTGGTCGTGTACGAGAGTTCGTGCAGAAATGGCAAAACAATAATCTTTACAGTCACTTGGCTGTATTCGAAAAAAGTACAGATGAATTTTTGGGAAGTGTTCGCCTCCATGATTGTAGGGGTAAGTGGCATCGGTTCCACAATACCTATTGGAGAAAAGACTTTGGTACGGAGGCTGCTATTGCTGTTGTTAAGCACCTTGCACCAGCTTTAAGAAAAGAGAAGTGTCGTCCCAAAGGAGAATCTCTTCGAGAGATCATTGGCACGGCTAGGAAGGATAATCCAGGATCAGTCGGCATTATGCAAAAGATCGGGATGACGCAATTCAAAACTGAAGAGCGTTACGATCAGGAAAGGCTTTCGCGCCCTTCATCCTGGTCCTGAAGGACCGGGTTTTTCGGCACAGGAGGATAAAATCCTCACTTCAGGTATTAGTTGGATAAAACACACTTGGAGAGGAATATATGAATGTAGCGCGCTGGGTAGGTTTGGCTATTTTAGTCACAGGCATTGGCCTTGTCTTATATGGTTTTCATGGGAAGCAGCAGATGGCTGATGCAAGAGCTGACATAAATAGCTCAACACGGTTTATTCCAGATAATCCTGTCAAAGATATTGTCAAAGGGGAGCTTAACAAGAAGGTCGACCGGTATAAACAGCCGGTAAGTCTGCTTTTTTGGGGTGGGGGGATTCTTATTGTCGTTGGGGGAGCTTTGCTTTGTTTTGGGGTAAAAGTTAAACCTTCTAAGAAGCGCTAAAGAAGCTTCGATAGCTGTTGAGAAGAACAGCTGTGGCTTGGGAGACATTGAGGGAATCGATGTTTCCAAGCATCGGGATGCTGACATGGAAGTCACATTTTTTGCTGAGGATAGGCTGGAGTCCTTTGCCCTCGGAACCCATGACGATCAATGTCTTTTCAGGAAATTTTAGCTCATAGAGACTTTGTGATTTTTCACCGACATCAGTGGCTATAGCCCAGTAGTCTGCTTGTTGGAAGGCTTTTACTGTCTCTACAAGATTGGAGACTTTACTGATGGGGACAAGTTCTGTGGCTCCAGCACTTGTTTTGGTTGTAACTGGAGTGATGTCAGTTCCTCGGTTTTTAGAATAGATCACAAGGTCAACACCGAAGCACTCTGCAGCCCGCATCATGGCTCCTAGATTTTGAGGGTCGTAGATAGAATCAAGAAGAAGAACTAGACTGTGTGTTTTATCTTTTGAGCTTTCTATGAAATCTTTCACTTGGATAAAAGGGAGTTCTTGAACAGCCGCTACATAGGATTGGTGCGATTCAGAATCGACCATCTGGGTAAGCTTTTTCTTTGGGGTATCGATCAAGCGGATCCCACTGCTCTCTAATGCACTGTAAAGGGCATCTCCACCAGGTTTTTGTGAGGTGTAGACTGCATCAATCCGTTTGGGGTGTGCTTTTAGCACCTCAGCGATGCAATTTCTACCCATGATGAATCGAGGGGGTCTAGCCATGTTCTACTCCACCCATTTGATGAGTGTAGGACTCTCATCTAGAATGGTATTATATTGTTCCTGGTTACCGTACTTTGCCTCAGGATCAAGGATTAGGAAACGGTGATACTTGCGGATCCGATCATGCTCTTTGGCCCAGCCATAATGCTTGAGTCTAAGTTCAGAGGTCTTGCCGAGCAGTTTGGTGGCAACAGATGGCATTCTTCCACAGTGTTGAGGGGTTTTTCGATCCCATGCATAAGGAATGTCTGGGCGATAGCGGATTAAAAAAGGGCGGTAGATGGAGTGTGCTTGCCAGTGAGTATCTTCTCGGTAGTGGTTTGTATTCCAAAAATCATAAAGCCTAAAGAAGTACATATCAATGTCAGGGCTTTTAACAAGCTGTTTGACCTCTTGGGCAAATTGATCTTCAAAGATTTCATCAGCATCTAGAAAGACAATCCAGTCAGGATTTGTCTTGATCGTCTCTTTCCACTGTTGTGTGCGCAGTTCGATTTCGTTACTGAACTTAGATTCTTTATTTTTGATGATCTTGTAGGGGATGCCTTTTAGGATCTCTTCACAAAGGGCAACGCTACTGTCTGTGCTATTATCATCGATGATGACAGCATCTGTGATGTAGCGCTTCGCATCTTCTAACATGGGGCGTAAGTAGCGACTTGCTTCATCTTTCATAATCATTGAAAGCGTGATACGAGGACTGTTTTGCTTTTTCTGTGCTTTCCAGCTCCGTTTGAAGTCTTCAATATTAGCTAGGTCGGACTCTCGATAGATGTGGTAGGCAGGGAAATGGGTGTCTACATGTAGATCAAGTCCTAGAGCTACTGCTCGTACACAAAAATGTCGATCCTCTCCTTTGAAAGAAAGGTTTTTGATTCTTTTGAAGCTGATCTCTTTTTGGAGGGCATTTTTGTTAATTAATGTGCAGGCACCAAGACCACCTACTTCATAGGTACCGGGCGTTCGCATTTTTGTTAGAAAAGCCATCATCCGCTCTTTAATTTCTTTTGCGGAGAGCTGTTCGTCTGGCTCTCGTTTATATTGCCCATACTCATTTTGCAACCACACTTGGGGAAGAAATAAGAGGTTTGGTTGCCAGCTTGTCCAGAAGATATTAGAGATGATGTCTCTATTTGTGCTAATGAGTTGAGTGATCGTTTTGGGGTGGAGCACTATATCTGAGTCAATTAGGAATAGGTAGTCATATTGCTTTTCTCGAGCATCTTGGATGATCGTATCTTTGAAGCTGCCAACTTTGTCCATCAGATTTATATTCCAATGGTGGGTGGTCTCATCGCAGATAAAGGGATCTGTTTCAGAGGCTTTATTTGCTTGGACAATATGGCAACGGTTTTTTTGCTGTTTTGCAAACTGTTGCAGAAGCTGGCGTGACTCTTCACTGTCATTGTCATCGATAAAGAAGTAATCGGTGATGTAGGAAGATCGATCTAGGGTATTTAAAGATTCCAGGAATTCACGCAAAACGTCTGGTTTTTGCCGAACAGGGGATCCCACAAGTATGCGTTGTTTGGGGGCACTGTCAAGAGTGAAAGATGTAAGAAGAAACAAGAGATTAATGAAGTAGAAAATTCTTTTTCTCATGTTGGGCAAGAATAGAGGATTTTTGGCCTTAAATGCAATGGATTCAATCCAGCCTTTCTAATATCTCTCTGACTATTTGCGCTATTTGATTACTAGCTAATCCATTTCCGTAGACAAGGGGGTTGGGGTGAGTCTGAGAAAGATGACCACTGGTAAATTCCTTTAACCCTTCCAAAATGGCCTCTTGGTTTGTCCCAACTAATCTTTGTGCATTTCCCAAAAGTCCTTCTGTTCTGTCTGTCGTGTTACGTAGGATAAGTAGAGGTTTGTTTAGATAAATAGCCTCTTCTTGAAGCCCTCCAGAGTCGGTCGCAACACCGTCGATATTACTGAGAAGGTAGATCATCTCATGATAGGGGAGAGGAGGGATTATCGAAAGATTAGGTAGCGCATCGAGTCCTGCTTTTTTTCGGGTTTTCTGAATGCCTGGATTAGGATGCTCAGGGTAGATGATGTGAAGATGAGGATATTGTTCTAGAGCTTGCTTCATAGTAGAGAAAACGCCTTCTAATCCATTGTCTAGGGATTCTCTGCGATGCATAGTGAAAAGTAAAGTCTGATGTCCTAGCCTGTGATGCTCCTCTAGAGTTTTTACGAGTTCAGCAGGAGGAAGAAGATCGCCTGCTTTGATTTTTTCTTGAATGTTTACTAGAGCATCGATGACTGTATTTCCTGTGCAAAAGATGGATTCTTTTTTTATCTTTTCTTCTAATAGGTGCTCGGTAGCTGTTTGCGTAGCAGTGAAATGATAGGAAGCTAAAAGTGAGATTAAACGGCGGTTCATTTCTTCGGGAAAAGGGTTGTAGAGATCACCGGTGCGTAACCCCGCTTCTACATGAGCAATGGGGATCTCGAGATAGAAGGCTGCCAAAGCAGCGCTTGCAGCAGAGGTTGTATCTCCCTGAACAAGAACTAAAGCAGGCTTTACTTGTTTAAAGAGCTCACTTACCTTCTCTAGAACAGTTGTTGTGATATGAGATAGGCTTTGCCCATGCTTCATGATTTTTAGATCATAATCAGGGGTGATTCCAAACATATCCAAAATGGAGTCTAAAAGCTCAGCATGCTGGCCTGTTGACAAGAGAATAGTAGGGATATTTTTTCTTTTGAGCGCTTGATATACGGGGATCATTTTAATCGCGTCTGGGCGAGTACCAATCACCAAGACAACGGGGCTTTCTGAAAAAATCAGCACAGGTAGAAAAAAAATGAAAAAGAGAAGTCTCTTCAATTCTCTATGGGAGGTGAATAGTAGTTTGAATCTTTGTTTTTGACGGTTTCCATATACTCAAGAAACTCTTCCCTTGTATCAAAGCTCTTCACAACAGCGTCTTTATGATGGATGTTCACTATCCCTTCTAGATGATCGTACTCATGCTGAAAAGCCTTTGCCGCAAAGCCCTCTAGAACTTTTTTAACCAGTTCTCCTTCCAGATTGTAATAGGACACCTTTATTTTTTTATAACGGGGGAGTTTTGCAATCTTATAGGACCCATCTTTGAATTGAGCTGAAAAGCAAGCTTCCCATTCTTTTACTTGGGTTCTATCTACTAACTCAAAGAAGGGATTGATCACGACCTCAAGGTTTTCAGGTGTGCGATCAAAGCTATAGATGAATATCGACCGGTTAAATCCAATCTGTGGGGCTGCAAGCCCTGCTGCTGGCATATGGGGCATAAGAGTTGCAAAGAGCTTCTCAGCAATTTCTCTTGCAATGGGGAATTCACTTTCATGAAAATCTTCTGTCTTATACCTCAAGATGGCTTGTTTGACGCCATCCACAGTGACAATTTTAAGATCAGTCGAAGGCTCTGGGGGGTGAGATGAAGACATAAATGCTAGTGCGCAGAAAAGGGCTTTATAAATCATAAGGCCCCGAATCTATCAGAGAAATTCTTTTTTTGGAAAGGTTGATCAGTTCAATTGTTGTATTTTCAAAGCTTTGTGTGAAACCAATTCCTTATGGTAGACTACTCCTTTTTGCACCGGAGATAAATATGAAACACGCAATTTTTTTTGGAATTTTCCTTCCCCTAGCCCTCAATGCAGCAGATTTAAATGAGCCTCCTATTCAAGAAGAGACCTCAGAAATAGTCGCTAACCTAGACTACCAAGGGATCTATTCAGACCCGGCATTATTTTCATCTGATGAAACGGCTCCTGTATTATCTAAAGAAGCATTTGAGGATGTGGTAGAGAAGCAGAGAAAATACAATATGTTTCTCTATGGGCAACTAGACACAATTTTTCCAGGTGGAGGAGTTGCAATTCGATCTTCTGGGAAAGGGGTTGGGATTGAGGGAAGCCTATCTGTCGCCTTCTTGCCGAATTCGATTAGTCACCCTATTTTCAAGGGCTCTTTTTCCTTAGTGCACCACTTCGGAAGCGAGAGAGGAATGTACCTCGGGGCTGGGGGTGGGGGATTTGCTGTGATACAGAATGCAGCCTTTCACTGTGCTCCTTATTTTCCTTTGTTTGTAGGATACGAGGACAAAAGATTTTTTGCCGATCTTGGAGTTGATCTAGTATGGATCAGAGATTTTTCTGATTTCTTGATCCCAATTCCAGCATTTAGATGTGGTGTTCGTTTCTAAAGAAAAACTTGGTCAATTCTGAATTTTCAGGTTCAGGTGATGGCGTAAGAAAAAACCGCTGACTATTAATAATCAGCGGTTTTTTTGATAAGACGTTGAAGGTAACGCAAGCGAATTAGGTCAGGCGTTTCTTAAACGCTAGCTTTTCGTGGTCGAGAACCGCGCCCTTCGGATGATTTAGCTTTAGATTTAAATTGCTGATTTGAACCTCGCTTAGGACTCCAATTATTACCGCTTTTAGCACTTCGTTTAGGTCCCTGGTCTGAATTCCAGTTGCTGCCACCTTTTGCACTACGTTTAGGGGCTCCTGCCTTATTCCAGCTATTGCCATTTTTGGAACTGCGCTTAGGGCCATCTTCTCTATTCCAGACGTTGCCACCTGTAGAATTACGCTTAGGAGCCCAATTATTGCCGTTCTTAGCGTCCCGTTTAGGGCCACCCTCTCTATTCCAGGTGTTACCACCCGAAGAGTTATGTTTAGGAGTCCAATTATTGCCGTTGTTAGCATCCCGTCTAGGACCACCTTCTTTATTCCAGCTACTACCATTTTTGGAGCTGCGCTTAGGGCCGCCTTCTCTATTCCAGGTATTGCCATCTAGAGAGTTACGCTTAGGACCTCGGTCTGTGTTCCAGCTACTACCATCTCTGGAAGTTCGCTTAGGGCTCCAGTTATTGTCATCCCTTTTGGAACTATGATTGTTGTTACCGTTAGCTTCACGTCTAGGACCCCAATTACCATCGCGTTTGGAGAAATTCTTCTTAGCGCCAAACTTACTGTTGTGAGAACCTTGCTGCCTTGGTCCCGAGGTATTTGGCTTTCGGCGAGGCTCTAGACCGGGGATCTCTGCAACGTCAAATTTTTGACTGGTGAATTTCTCAATCTGTCTTACTAAATCAACATCGCGTCCTCCTGCAAAAGAAAGAGCGATCCCTGTAGAG
Source organism: Chlamydiota bacterium (assembly GCA_021772375.1). Classification (GTDB taxonomy): domain Bacteria; phylum Chlamydiota; class Chlamydiia; order Chlamydiales; family Rhabdochlamydiaceae; genus Sacchariniichlamydia. The sequence goes on from JAJFME010000045.1 coordinate 53,303, forward strand.
CCAGCCCGTCCTGTCCGTCCAATACGGTGCACATAGTCTTCGGCCTGACGAGGGAGATCAAAATTGATCACGTGGGTGATCGACTGCACGTCGATACCACGAGCTGCAACATCGGTAGCAACCAAGACTCGGATTCTGCCTTCTCGAAGCAGCTTGATTGTTCTTGTTCGTTGTCTCTGGCTCATGTCACCATGGAGTGCTCCGGCGTCATGTCCTTTTTCATATAGTTCTTCAACCAACTGATCAGCATGTCGTTTTGTTGAGGTAAACACAATTGCTGAGCCAAGTTCATCGTCGGCTAGAATATGATCGAGTAGGCGGTTTTTATGATGCAGATCATCGATATAGAGGAGCTTTTGTTCGATGTTTTCATGCTTTTCTTTATCGGAATGAACAACGATTTCGGTAGGGTTGTTGAGAAGTCTTTTTGAGAGTTTGATTACTTCGCCCTGTAGGGTTGCTGAGAAGAGTAATGTTTGTCTTTCCGGTGGGGCAGCAGCTACAATTTCTTCAACGGGTTCCAAAAACCCCATATCTAGCATGCGGTCGGCTTCGTCAAGAACGAGCATTTCTACTCTGGAAAAATTGATTTCATCCTGACCGAGAAAGTCAATCAGACGCCCAGGCGTTGCAATCAAGACGTCATAAGGGCGAGAGAGTTTGCGTCTCTGTACATTATAGGGAACACCACCAACCACACAGACAGTTTTTACTCCTGCTAAATGTTTGCTGTACTTTTCTGCTTGAGTGGCAATCTGCATAGCGAGCTCTCTTGTAGGAGCGATAATAAGAATACGAGGACCGTTTCCTTTTTTAGTGGAAGGTGTGGCAGCAAGGCGATGGAGAGCAGGTAGGAGAAAAGCAGCAGTTTTGCCTGTCCCTGTTTGTGCAGAAGCTCGGATATCCACGCCATTCATGACTTCTGGTATAGCTTTTAATTGAATCGGTGTTGCTTCTGAATATCCTGCATCAGAAATAGCTTTAAGAATTTTAGGATGTAAATCCAAATTAGCAAATGTCATTATAATAACCGTGTTTTTTTGTTCTTTTAAGAAAATACATCATATCCCATATGTCAGATTTAAAGATATCGCATAATTCAGAAAGATGGGTTTGGATGTAGGACTGCGGATAAAAAAATATGTTTATAGCTTGCAAACTATTGGTCCTAAGAAAGGTGCATGAGAGGCTGTTTTTGCAAATTTTTTTTCAGATCTGACCGAGGAGGGTTAGAGGTTCTCTGATTTTTCTAGCATTAATAGCCCCTTCACTTGTATACTGGCCTTGTTAATGGAGGAATCCCGGGCATAAGTTTGTATTTAGGCTCTTTTTGCTCCGAATAGTCAGTAAATTAGAATACTTTATTGTATTCTCAGCAACTTTACACATTGCTGGGAGTATCTTATTTTTAAGGAGAGCCAAAGTGGCCAACAACAAAAAATTATATGTAGGGAATCTATCCTACGATTTAAGTGATGACGATCTAAAAGAGAAATTCCAGGCTTACGGAGAAGTAACGTCTGCTCAGATCATTATGGACAGAGACACAGGTCGTTCCAAGGGTTTTGGATTCGTTGAAATGAGCAATACAGACGAAGCTCAAGCAGCTATTGATGGATTAAACGGTACCGATGTTGGTGGACGCAATCTTACTGTTAACGAAGCTCGCCCTCAGAAAGAGCGTGGCGATCGTGGATTCGGTGGCGGCGGAAGACGTTATTAGTCTTTAGTCACTTTTGAATTAAGTAACGGCTGCTTGTGGTAACCCACAAGCAGCCGTTTTTTTGTCTTTTTAGATGGTCTTAATGCTATCAAAAATCAATATTTTGATGTGTTTTTTGCTATCACAAGTAATAGAAGAGCACAAAAAGGGAAAAGCCTCATACAGAAGCCTAAAAAATCTACTCGACTCAAAAGGGGCTGAACTTTGGGAGAAAGATCAATGAAGTTTTTCTATCAGCTATGGGCAAGAACAACTAGTCGACAGGCTTAGAAAGCGCAGCGGTAACAGCTACCTTATTCTGTCGAAGTTTTATTTCTATTTTGCTCGGCCGCGCAAGCTTTGTGCTGATCCTCTTTGCTTAGTCTGTTTCCCATAGGAGTTTGATTTGTTATGTGATGTGGATGAGTGTGGACGTTTATGGCGAGCAGCATTTTCTGCATTACCAGGGGAGTGCCTATTGCCTCCACGTGGAGAGAATGCTTTTCGAATGGGCTCTGGTTTGATCGATGGGTTTGGTTCATAACCAGGCACTACCACTTTTGGTAGTTCACGTTTAAGTAGGCGCTCTATGTCTCGTAGCAGTTTGTGTTCGTCAATACATACTAGTGACATAGCTTCTCCTTCATGACCGGCTCGGCCTGTACGGCCAATGCGGTGTACATAATCTTCAGGCACATTTGGGAGCTCGAAGTTGACAACATGTGGTAACTGATCAATGTCTAGACCGCGCGCTGCGATATCGGTTGCTACGAGGATGCGCACACTGCCATCTTTGAAACTTGATAGAGCCCGCGTGCGTGCAGCCTGGCTCTTGTTACCATGGATTGCAGCTGCACTGATGCCGTCTTTTTCAAGTTTTTGAGCTAATCTATTCGCACCATGTTTGGTTCGTGTGAAGACTAGTACCTGCTGCCAGTTCTGGGAATTAATTAGATGGGACAGGAGTTCTTGTTTGCGCTCACGATCAACGGGGTGTGTTACTTGCTCGACCTGTTCAGATGCAGTGTTACGGCGGGCAACTTCGATCATTACTGGCGCATTTAGCAGGTTGTCAGCAAGCTTTTTAATATCATTGGAAAATGTTGCTGAAAATAGTAGATTCTGTCGCTTTTTGGGTAGTCGTGCAAGGATCTTTCGGACATCATGAATGAAACCCATATCTAGCATACGATCTGCTTCATCCAGTACTAGCATGTCGACTTTAGAGAGATCCACAGTCTTTTGGTTCGCATGATCCAATAATCGGCCTGGTGTGGCTACTAGGATATCCACGCCATGACGTAGTTTAGCTATTTGGGGGTTGATCTTGACGCCTCCGAAGATTACAGCGGATTTTAAAGGTAAGTGTTTACCATAGGTCTCGATGCTTTCACCTACTTGGGCAGCTAGCTCGCGTGTTGGTGTAAGGATTAAAGCTCGAACGGGACGAGGGCCTTTGCCGGGTGTTTGTTTGCTCAGGAGGTGTAGCATGGGCAAAGTAAAACCTGCTGTTTTCCCGGTACCGGTTTGGGCTCCACCCATGATATCACGCCCTTCAAGAATGACTGGGATGGCATCACGTTGAATGGGGGTAGGTGTGCTATAACCTTGTTCGGTAACAGCTTGAATTAGTTCAGCCGAGAGGCCAAGAGTGTCAAATGACATATAAAATACTCCAAAGTCGGCCCTTATCATTGATCGATCCAGGCAGAATGTTATTAATTTGTATCAGGAAAATGCTTGATGTAAGCCGTTTGGTTTTTCATGAAAAATATAAAGATCAATAATATTCGTTCGTGTTATTAAATTTCAAGAAATAATAATAAATTCGATTCAGAGAACTCTAGGGAGAAGTGGACGATCTTCCAGCCAACCAGCCAGTTGTCCAGGCATTTTGAAAATTAAAGCCACCTGTTACTCCATCGATATCTAGTATTTCCCCGCAGAAGAAAAGATGCTTGCAATGCTTGCTCTCCATTGTTTTGAAATCAACTTCGGAAAGGGTGATGCCCCCACAAGTAACAAACTCTTCCTTATTTGTTGTTTTACCACGCACCTCATAACGATCTTTTTTCAACTTTTCACAAAGCTTGCCCATTGCACTTTTACCAAGAGAGCGCAAGGGGAGTTGAGATGATAAGCCCGGGGCGCAGCAGAGCTCTTTCCAAAGATTTTTTGGTAGAGGGAAGGTTTTTAGACTGCCTAGGTGCTTGCTTGGGTTGCTTGTTTGCTCTGTTTCGATTAGGTGTCTGAGCTCTGATTCAGTAAGATTGGGTAGCCAATCAATGATCAAAGAAGCCTCATAATTTTTCTCAGCCAAAAAACGAGCTCCAAAAGCAGATAGTTTAAGAGCTGCAGGGCCGCTGAAGCCCCAGTGGGTGATGAGAAGAGGGCCTTCTTGGCTGAGTTTGCTACCTTCTAGTTTCAGCTCAGCATGATGGATAGCAACTCCTGCTAGCTCAACTAGAGGAAAAGAAGGGACGTTAAAGGTGAATAAAGAGGGGACTGGGGCCTGAACGGTATGTCCTAAGCTCTTTGCGATCTCCCATCCCGTTCGATTGCTCCCAGTCGCTAAGATCAGGCGATCCACAGTAAGAGGGGGTTCTGCTCCCATATCTAACTCAAAGCCTATCTCTGTTTTTTGTATAGCCTTTAACTTGGCTTGAGTGGAGATCTGTATGCCTAGCTTTTTGGCTTCACTGAGAAAACAATCTATAATGGTGGAAGATGAATTGGATACAGGAAACATGCGGCCATCTTTTTCTTTTTTTAGAGTTATGCCGCGGACTTTAAACCATTCGACTGTATCTTGTGGTTGGAATCTGTGAAAAGGACCTAAGAGTTCTTTATGTCCTCTAGGATAATTTTGCACGAGGAGTTTGGGGTCAAAACAAGCATGGGTTACATTGCAACGCCCTCCACCAGAAATCTTCACTTTGCTGAGGAGTTTGGCTGATCTCTCTATCAGTAAAACTTGTGCACCTGGATTCAGTTCCTTAGCTGATAGGGCTGAGAAAAAACCGGCGGCACCTCCGCCGATAATGGCAATTTTCAACGGTAGTCCTCAGTTCTTAAAAAGGCGCTTCTTCCTTCTTTGTACCCATCACGATACCCTTTTTTGTATCCATCTCGTCTTCCCTGGTTGTACCCCTTTTCTTCGGCGAAAAGAGATCCATTTTCCCTGCCGATTTGGTAGGCGTGGTTTATCTGGCTCTGTGTATTTCTTTCCAATATTTCGAGATGATCTTTTAGATCGATCGGGTTTGCTACAATGATCCCTTCACTCTCTCCTAGGAAGTACTCCCTTGGCTGAGGAGGCTCTGGATATTGCCTGTAATACTCGTTGTGGTAGAAAACTTCTGATTTGTTATTTAGTCCATGGAATCGACCTACATCATATCCATCTCTGTACCCCTTTCTTCGACCTTTAGCATAGAAAAAGTTGTGCTGATCCTCGAGTCCATGACTGAATCCCTTTTTATAAGAATCTTGGATCCTATTTTTACAACGATACTCTAGCTTTTTAAGAAAATCTTTTTGAGCAATAGGTGTTGCGAAGGAAGAGGCATTCAGATTGTGGTTTTCTATCAGGTAAATATGGATGCTTGTTTGATTAAAGTGATATTTCTCAGCGATAGAGTCGTCTATTTTTGTTTCTAATACACGGATCTTATCATCAGGGTTCCAGTTTGATAGGTTGCTTTGAAACTGTTGATTGCTTCCTACTTCCTCGTTGATTCTCCATACAGTGTGATCATTGAGAACGATCACATCATGCATACTTGGAACGACAGCCATAACAGTTGATTCGGTAAAAATAGTTCCTTTTTTAGCTGTAATATCAGCAATTTGCGCAGCTGTCAGAGAGCCGAATGGGATATATTTAGCAAACGACTTATGTCCTGATATTGGATCTACTAAGAGATAACGGTAGATAGGGTAGGGGCCAATAGTTCTATGTACTTGAACCCCTCTTCTTCCTTCCCAAATTGAGGGGGAGAAGAAATAATCATCGGAGAACTTCCAGTCAATTGGAGTAATATTATTCCACCAGTCACTCCAAGATTGGTGAGACTTTTCAGTAAGAGGTTTTATTTCCCAAACCGAAGAGTCACTTAAAGTAATCAGTAGATTCTCTCTTTGCGAGACTGTGAGGTCCCTCTGATAGACTTCTCCTAAAAATGGATCTGCACAGCAGGTCGAGCTGATAAGAAAAACTGCTAAAATAGTGCTCCAAAATCTACTCATTGGATTCTCCTTTAAAAAGTATCGCTTGGCAAAGGAGTCTATAATGTCATAGGAAAAAATTCTAGTAGTTGGCGATTGGTGATCTTTGGATGGATTTTAATGTTTTTCAACTTACTTACTATCAGCTGTTTGAATTTTTGTGCAGGCGCGAATAAAACAGAATATCCAAAAAAATTGGATATTCTGTTAGTGTAGGAATATGAGAAATATACTCGATATAATCGAAACTCCCTACGTAGACTGTCAGACATTGCTGGCTCATTTATCCGAATATCGTAATCCACGAGATCGAATTGCTCGTATGGTAAAGAACGGAGAGCTACAAAGGCTGAAAAATGGATTTTTTCTTATTACCTCTCGGTTTCTTAGAGGCAAGGTAGATTATCCATATGAACAAATTGCAAATCTGCTTTATGGCCCTTCCTATATTAGTCTTGAATGGGCGATGTCTTTCTATCGGTTTATTCCCGAGCGTGTATCGGTTGTAACGAGTGTGACAGTGGGGAGTAATAAGGAATTTGGAACACCCATTGGTACCTTTATGTATCGGCATTTAAGCAGATCTCGGTATAGCGTTGGAATTGATCGCAAAGAAATAGAGGGACAGGGAGGTGGCTTTTTGATTGCTACTGCCGAAAAGGCTTTAGCAGATTGGGTTTTCTTTACATGCGGAGAAATGACAAAGGAAGAGCTTTTGGAAGATCTTCTGGAGGGGAAAAGAATAGAAAAGGACAGCTTGCGCTCTCTCGATAAAGAAGGCTTAAAAAAGATTGCGCAACAGTATCAATCTACGACTGTAAAAAGACTATACAATATTATAAGGGATTTATGACACAGCCAGCTATTCAAGCTCTGATCAAAAAATATCGCGCCTCACCACTCAAAAAAAAAGATGTCCTGCGAGAGGTTCTCCAGCAGAGTGCTTTGTTGGGATTAGCGAGGCATCAGTTCTTTGAGCATGCGGCTTTTTACGGAGGGACTGCCCTACGTATTCTCTATGGGTTAGATCGATTCAGCGAAGACCTTGATTTTTCCCTTCTCAAACCAAACGCTCAGTTTAATTTCAAACCATTCCTAGAAGGTCTTCAGAGGGAGATGTATTCCTTAGGCTTTCAAGTTGAAGCAAAGGCCAAGAAAAAAGACTCTCCGATTCTCTCGGCTTTTGTAAAAAGCAATACTTTGAAGCTGTTGCTAACGATTGAAGAGGAAGATGCTGTACCGAAAGGAGTACATCCTGAAGAAAAAATAGCCATTAAGTTGGAGGTTGATACCAACCCACCTTTGGGGTTTGAGGTAGAAACTAAGCTTGTTCTCAACCCTACGCCATTTCACGTGCTCACATATAGCTTAAGCGATCTTTTTGCCGGCAAAATGCATGCTATTTTATGTAGAAGTTGGAAGACCCGTGTCAAAGGGCGTGATTGGTATGATTTGATATGGTTTATTACGCAAGGGGTTCCTGTTCATCTTTCACATCTTAGCTGTCGAATGCAACAGTCGAAGCATCTTGCTCATAAAGAAGAGCTTACTTATCAAAAGTTAACCAATCTTCTCGAAGAGAAAATTGGAAAGATAGACTGGGGGCAAGCAAAAAATGATGTTAGGGCATTCTTGAACGATCCCAAGGTGTTGGATGTCTGGTCCGAGTCGTTCTTTCTTGAGTTGATTACACACCTTGAAAGCTGCTAAAGCGACAGAATATCCAAAAATATTGGATATTCTGTCAGGCTCTCTATCCCAGCTTGTTAGAAGCCACGTGATAGTCAGGATCTTCTAGTACGTTGGTCTCGACCAGATCACCTGCTTTTCCTAGGAGTAATTTGCATTCAGAGCTCAAATGGCGCAAATGTAGAGTTTTGCCTACAGCCATATAGCGTTTGGTAATGAACTGGATCGCGTCGATTGCTGAGTGATCGGCTACTCGTGAGTGGAGGAAGTCTATAATCACCTCGTTTGGATCTTTCTCTATATCAAACAGCGATTTAAATTGAGAGATAGAGCCAAAAAAGAGGGGACCATGGAGCTTGTACTCCTTTGCTCCATCACCATTGACGCGTCTTTCTGCAGAAATGTTTTTTGCAGTTTGCCATGCAAAAACAAGAGCTGCAATCACAACTCCTGTTACTACAGCAATCGCTAAATCAGTAAAGACTGTGACTGCAGTGACTACTACAATGACAAAGGCATCATGCTTCGGGATTTTACGAATAAACTTAAAGGTTGCCCATTCAAAGGTTTCGATCACCACCATGATCATAACTCCTACAAGAGCTGCTAGTGGGATCATCTTAATGATTGGCCAGAGGAGAAGAATAAAGAGAAGGAGCGTAATACCTGCAACAATACCAGATAGCCTGCCGCGACCGCCAGACTTAGTGTTGATCATACTCTGACCGAGCATAGCACAGCCACCCATCCCTTTGAAAAATCCCGAAACAACATTTCCGAGTCCTTGTGCAATACACTCTTTATTCGCACGACCTCTGGTATGGGTGATTTCATCAATGAGCGATAGAGTCATCAGAGACTCGGATAGGCCGATGATGCATAGTGTAATGGCATACGGAATGATTATCTTAAGGGTAGTGAAGTTCAAAGGAACAGTTAAGAGAGAAAATGTTGGCAATCCCGCAGAGACCTGCTGTCCACCGACCATATCGTCAACAACGCGCGTGTTGAGATGAAAGATGTGCGCTATGGCTGAAACGACAATAATAGCTACTAGAGCAGAAGGGAGCTTTTTTGTGAATTTTGGTAGGTAATGAGTAATAGCCATAGCGACTAGGATCAGCCCTATCATCAAGTAGAGAGGGTAGCCTGAAAGCCAACTAGCCTCTCCATTAGAATGGACTTTGAATTGCTGCAATTGAGCCAAGAAGATAACAATTGCCAAACCGTTTACAAATCCAATCATAACGGATTTGGGCAGAATACGAATGAATTTACCGAAACGAAATACACCAATCAATATTTGCAATATGCCGGTTAGCACCATCGTTGCAAACAAGTATTGGACTCCATACTGGATGACCAAAGAGACAATAGCTACTGCCATTGCACCAGTAGCACCTGAGATCATCCCAGGCCTTCCTCCAAATAAAGCCGTAATGAGACACATAAAAAATGCAGAATACAGTCCAACTAGTGGATCGAGGTTGGCGACTAGTGCAAATGCAATTGATTCGGGAATGAGCGCTAAGGCAACCGTCAGACCAGAAAAGAGATCGGTGCTCCACTTGCCTGCAAACGGCATTAAAAAGGTCTTAATTTTTTGTGTCATCAAGTCAGGGGGTAAAGAGTGAATAGTGGGGGAGCGTACCACCGAAATCGAAAAAAGTCTAGATGGAGATGCTTCTGTAAGAGATGCTTGAGCTTTTTGATGGGAAAATTTAAAACTCCTTTATGGTATTGTTTGGGCGGAATTTTTAAGAGGCCAGGGGGCTAATCGATCTATGAGTAGTTCATATATATTCATCGGGCTAGGAGGGGCAGCTGGTGCTATTGCCCGCGTTGGGTTGATGAGGATATTACCATCTTTTTCTCTTTCTTTGCCGTTGAAGATCCTCTGTGTAAATGTACTGGGGTGCCTTGCTATAGGGATATTGACTGAGGTACTGGCTCTTTATTGGAATGCCCCAATCAATATGAGACATTTTTTGGTCCAAGGATTTTTGGGAGGGTTCACAACTTTTTCCGCATTTGCTCTAGAGTTTGGTTTGCTGTACGAAAAAGGATCCCACTTTACAGCTCTTGCATATGTTGCACTCAGCGTTCTTCTAAGTATAGGGTTCTTCTTTTTAGGCTTAAAAACTATTAAGCTGTTTGCATAGCTTTTGGTTCTAAGAAATTTTTTTGCCCATCTTTCTGTTTCTAGACTTGAAATAGGAGCCCTAATATTTACTTGCTCTTCTGTATAGTGTTGAATATTGATCTGGTGAATCGGTTGTAATAGATATTGGCAAGGGCTTGCACATCTTCCGAATGATAATCTCGAATAGATGTTTTGCCTTTCATAAGCTCTCGTCAGTTTTGAATGCAATATCTACCACACCTTGGGGTTCAAACATAGCTATGAAATGCTTGTACATTTCTAGTCTGTCCTTGCCCCCGACTGTTGTCAAAAGTAATTCTCGGCTGTAGATAGCAATATCTTCAATAATCCGCTCATGTCGGTAATAGGCTAAGGCTGTCGAATTAATTTCCGTTTTTTCGTAACCCTTGCAAAAAAGCTTTTCTTCTAGAGGCTTATTCCAAACATTTCCGACACCGCCTCCTATAAACATAAGGTCTCGCTCTTTTGGCGCCATGATAGACTCATCCCAGTCTACTATGTAGATATGAGAGTTGTTATCTAATAACACATTGCCGCCATGAATATCGGAATGACATAGAACGAATGGAAGGGAGGAGTTCTGGAGTTTTTCTCCTAGCTGTTCAGCACGATCTTCCAGTCGGCGAATGTCTGGCTTATTTTTCTTCATAAACCTGTGTAGTTTTAAAGATATTTCATCGCCGATCGGATCATCATCAATATGAGTGTAAATCGATCGAACGGCGTCACGCCACTTTGCGGAGTAGGTCTCTTGTCGGATTCGGTTTGAAATAGATAGTGGCACTTCAAGTTCGTGAACCTGTCTCAACGCCTTGCCAAGTTTAATCCATTGGTCATCTGTTAGATTACGATTGAATCCATCCTGTCCGTCAACAAATGGGTATACAGTGAGGATAAAATCATCAATAGGTTGAGTTGCTTTGCCTTGAATTGTCTTAATAGGGGGAATAGTTTGTTGTAGGCCAGAGCGGTGTAATAGCCAGGGAATACGCATTAAAATCTAAGCTATAAGTTTTGCCAGATAGGTTGAGTCCCATCCTGCCCTTAGTCTTTTTCCTCTAACCCCTACTTTTATTGTTTTGTCCTGCTTGAGTAGATTAAGAGCCAGCCTTCTCAATGT